>JASJCB010000192.1 GCA_030066195.1 Acidobacteriota bacterium | reverse complement strand
TGGACCCGTTTTCTCATTTTTCCACGATCGTGGAAAATGTTGCCGAATTTTTCCACGATCGTGGAAAAATATGACCCTTCCGGCGCACCTGCATAAAGGCACCGGAGCGTGCATATTAACCTGAACCGGGCACCGACGCCTATTCCGGCTTCTTTGGAATCGGCGTGCTACTTTGAACGAGCCCCTGATCTCTGTTGCCGTATACCTTGGGCCGTAATAGGTTTCCATCGAAAAAAAACCGGCCCCGAGAGGCCGGTGTGGTTTGAAGAAAAGAAAAACAGGAGACTAAAGGCGTTAAAGTTTTCCGGTTGCCAGTTGCAGCAACAGGTCCTGGCGGACGATGTCGATGCGGGCCAGTTCGCGGCCGGTTTGGGCACGACGCAGGTCGGCTTCCGCTTCCAGCAGGTCGTTGGTGGTGGCGCGGCCCTCGCGGTGGCGCTCTACTTCTACTCGCAGTGTTTCCGCGGCCAGGGTGACGCTGCGTTCCGCTACTTCCAGCGTGTGTTGCGCCGTACTCAGGTTGGCATGGGCCTGACGGATTTCCAATTCAGCGTCTTTGCGGCGCTCTTCCAATTGGGCTTCCAACGCGCGAACCCGGTGACTTGCCGCCGCGATGCGGGGTCTGCGCGTGCCTGAGGCGAAGGGTGTCCAGCTTACTTGTAGGTTTGCCTGCCATTGATTGCCGTCGCGGAAGGGATCGCCGTCCGCGTAGCTGTAGGCGGCAATCGCTTCCAGTTTGGGCAGGCGTTCGGCGCGGACCGATTGCCGCACGCCCTCGGCGGCGGCCACGTCCTGCATCAGGGCTTCCACGTCGAAGCGGCTGCCCAGTTTACCGATCAGGTCCGTGTTCAACTCGGGTTTTTGCGGCAGGGTTTCCGTGGGGTCGGAGGCGGGGACCACCGGGCCGGGGCTGCCGATGACGCGGCCCAGTTGCCAGGTCTCTACCTTGCGCTGTTCTTGTAGGGCGCGCCGGTCGCGTTCAGCGGATTCCAGGTCCAGCTTCAGTTTCAGCGCCTCGGCCTCGATGGTTCTGCCCAGCCTGACTCTGCTTTCGGTTTCGGCCAGGCGATCCGTCAGGCTGCGGATGAAGCTTTCGGTGGCCCGTAACTCCGCGTCCACGCCGAGGACCGACAGGTAGGCGTTCGCGGCCAGGAACCGCAGTTCCTGGCGAGTGCGGGCGGAACGCTTGTTTTCGGCCGAAGCGGCGGCGCGGGCGGCGGGCAGGTCGCCCCGTCGGTTCACCGGGTCATAGAGTGGTTGAATCACTTGCAGATCCACGGTCAGGCTGTCGCGGTCACCCAATTGGAAGGAACCGGCCGGGGTCTCCAGCGAAATCGCCTCGTCGCGATAGGTTTCCACGGCCTGACCGCCGACGACGGGCAGAACGCCCGCCCGACGCACGGCCTCGGCATCGCGTTCGGCTGCCTCCGCGGATTCGGCAGCGGCTCTGGCGGCGGGGCGGTTGACGGCGCGCTCCATCACCTGTTCCAGGGTCAATCGTTCCGGTTCATCGGCGCGTAGATTCAGGCCGGGCAGGAAGGCGGCCAGGAGGACAGCGGTAACGGCGGCCGCGCTACGACCGGGGAACCATTTGGGGCGGCGACGCGGCCGGAAGAAGACCAGGTACAGCGAGGGAACCACCAGCAGGGTCAACATGGTGGAAGCGATGAGCCCCGAGATAATGGCCCAGGCCAGCGGCGGCCACAGGGAACTGCCCGAGAAGGCCAGCGGCAGCAGGCCCATGACCGTCGTGGTGGTGGTCAGCAGGATGGGTCTGGTGCGGCGCACCACCGCGTCATGAACGGCCTCGTTCAAGGAGGCGCCCTCACGGCGTCGTGTTTCGATGACATCCAGCAACACGATGGCGTTGTTGACCACGATCCCGATCAGCGCGATCACGCCCAGCATGGACATAAAGCCAAAGGGTTCGCCGGAGATCAAGAGACCCGGGACGACGCCGGCGGCGGATAATGGAACGGTTACCATAACAATACCTACACGCCGGAACGAGTTGAATTCCGCCAGCAGAATACCGATCAGCAGAATCAATCCGAACGGCAGCGCTACCGCCATCGACGCGTTTGCATTCCGGCTTCCTTCCCCCTGACCGCCGTACTCCATGCGGATGCCGCGCGGCAGATCCAAAGCGGCCAGGCGGGGTTCCAACACCGACTGAATGTCGCTGAAGGCGTAACCGGGCGCCAGTTGCGCGCTAACGGTAGCAATGCGAGAACGATTGCGGTGGGAGATCGCCGCGGGTCGCCATTCCAGTTGCGATTCGGCCACCTGGCTCAGCGGCGCCGTCGCACCGGTTGCCGAGGAGACCTCGATGGTTTCCAGGGTGTCCGCATCCAGCAGTTCGCCTCGGGCCGAGCGCAGGACCACGGGAATGGGGTCTTCCCCGGAGCGGAACCGGCCCACCGGCAGGCCGCGGGTTTTGCCGAACAGGCTGACGGCCACATCGGCGCGGGTCAGACCCATGCGCGCGGCCGCGGCATCGTCGATCTTGAAGCGTAGAGAAGGCGAGCCCAGGCTCATATCGTGGCGGACATTGACCGCGCCGGGTATGCTTTGCAGTTCACGCAGCACCATGTCGGCCGCGTTGTTCAGCTCTTCCAGGTCATCGCCCAGCAGGCGTACTTCAACCGGGTTGTCCACGGGCGGGCCCTGCTCCAGGCGGCGGGGAATGACTTCAACGCCGGGCAGGTTCAGCGCGGTGTAATGACGGATATGATCGTTGATATCGTCCACCACCGAGACGTTTGTAGTGGTGACCACGAGTTGGGCAAAGTGTGGACTCCAGGGGATTTGGGAGATGTTGTAGTAGAAATGCGGGCCGCTGCGGCCGATGTAGCCGGCGACCGAAACCACGCGCTTATCGTTCAGCAGTTCCTGTTCCAGTTGGAAGGCGATTCGATCCGTCCGGTCCAGGTGAGAGCCCTCGGGCAACTTCACTTCCACCACGATCTGGTTGCGGTCGGAGGAAGGGAAGAACTGTTGTTTGACGAATCCGGCGCTGAAGAAGGAAATGCCGACGATAACCACCGCGGCCACCACGATGACGCCGGAGCGACGCAAGGCCAGCGCGGCCAGACCCTCACCCACGCGGTGCGGTTTCTCTCCACCGCCATCGGTGCGCCGTCGCAAGACCATCTTACTCAGCGTGGGCGTGACGAAAACGGCGAACAGGTAACTGACCGTCAGCGTCAGCATGATCACGATCGGCAGGTCGCGCGTGAAATCGGCGGTAAAGCTCTCGGCCATCAACATGGGGAGGAAAGCGGCCAGGGTGGTGCCTGTAGCGCTTGCCAACGGAACGGCCAACTCGCGAACGGCGGCCATGGCGGCTTCGGTACGAGATTCGCCGCGATCGATGCGCCACTGGATGTTCTCGGCCATCACAATCGCGTTATCCACCAACATGCCGAGCGCAATCACCAGCGCGGAGATGGACATTTGTTGAAGGACGCCGCCGCCGGAGGCAAACAAAGCCAGAGATGTGAAAGCAACCAGCGGAATGATGCCGGCCACGACCATGCCCAGCCGGGCGCCCATGAAGATAAGCAGCACGCCGGCCACCACCAGGATGCCCAGGAGCAGCGAGAGACCGAGGTTGTCCAAACGGGCTTGAACACGGTCGGGCTGGAAGATCAGGCTCTCCAGTTTCAAGGGCGCATAGTCCGGGGCCAGTTGGTCCAGGCGGTTTTGTACCGCCTCGCCGAAATCGACGATGTGCACGCCGTCGCGGGCCACCACGCCCAGTCCCACGGCGCGCTCACCGTTGACGCGCATGATCTCGCCGGCGGGTTCGGAGGGACCCTTGCGCACGCGGGCCATTTCCGAAAGCGGCAAGGCGGCGCCGGAAGGCAGGATGACGGGCGTTTGAGCGATCTCATCCACGGTGGCGAAATCGGCGCGGGGCCTCAGGTTGACCTGTTGGCCGGCCATTTTGATGGAGCCGCCGGGGATGATATTGTTGCGGGCGCTGAGCTGCGCGGCCAGGGTTCTGGGGTCCAACCCCAGGCGAGCGGCCTGGGCGTCGTCGTATTCGATGGTGATCTGCTCGCCGGGATCGCCGATCAGCTTGACCTTGGCGACCTCGTTCAAGCCCAGCAGTTGCCTTTTCAGGGAACGGGCGGCGTCCAGCATGACCAGGGGATCGCCGCTGCCGGTGATCGAGACCACGATGGACTCCTGCTCATTCAGGTGGCGGTCCAGAACCGGGGCGCCCGCACCGGCCGGGAAGTCGGCTCGGGCATCCTCCAATGCTTCTTCTACATCGTCCCAGGCCTTGTCGATATCATCGGTGGTGGGCAGTAATTCCACCTCTACGATGCAGAGTTCGTTCAGGGCTCGGGCCGTGGTGTAACCGATTTCCTCGACCTCGGCCAGGTGTTCTTCCACCGGCTCCAACAACAGGCGTTCCACGGTTTCCGCGTCGGCGCCCGGGAGGGACACCACGATATTGCCCCAATAATCGGGCATGGTCGGATCTTCCTGGCGGGGCATCTGGAACCAGGCGCCCAGCCCGGTCAGTGACAGCAACACGGCCGCGGTGACCACCAATCGGCCGCGCGAGACGATGCTCTGAATCATTGGATCACCTCTACCTGCTCGTTGTCAGTCAAGCCGAAGAATCCGCCGGTAACCACCTGATCACCGGCCTCCAATTCGCCGTTTACCGTTACTTTCTGCGAAACCACGCGACCCACTTTCACGGGAATCCGGTTGGCGATGCCGTTGCGGACCCGGTAGACCCGGGGTTGACTGCCGCCGGGATTGAATACCGCCTGGATGGGTACGGTCAGTTGATCGCGCTCACTGAGGTCCAGCAGCAATTCGGCGGTCTGGCCGGGAACCAGGTTGCCCGCATCCAAGCTGATGATCACGGGGAACAGGCTGCCGGGGCCGGATGCGGCGCGACCCACCGAGGCGACACGGCCTCGGACGGAGCGATCGCCGGACATGGGTAAAAGCACCTCGGCCTCGCCACCCGGTTTCAGGGTCATGAGGACGGACTCAGGTACTTCTACTTCCAGTTCCAGGTCATCTTTTCCGCTGAGAGCGAGCACCGGACGCCCCCCCTGGGCAAACTCGCCCGGTTCCAGGTAGACGCGGGTAACGACGCCGCTGAACGGGGCCGGGAGTTGGGTTTCCTTCAATTGACGTTCGGCCTCGGCCACTTGCGCGGTTGCGGCCTCGATGGCGGCGGCCAGGGATTCGGACCCGGAGCCTACCTTCTCCAATTCTTCCACTGGCGCGGCCTTTTCAGCCACCAGGCGACGCACGCGCTCCAGGTCGCGACGACTTTGCGCCTGCCGGGCCTTCAACTCGGCCAGGTTCGAACGTGCGCCTTCCAAAGCGTTGATATAGGGTTGCTTATCAAGTTGAGCAACCACCTGCCCTTTTTCAACACGGTCGCCGATGTCCACGCTACGCGTCACCATGCGTCCGTGCAAGGTAAAAGAAAGGGAGGCACGGTCGGCGGCGCGCAAGACACCGGAGAAGCGGGCGCGACGTTCCAGGCGCGCATTCTCCACCAGCGCGGTGCGAACCCGTTTCACGACGGGTCGATCGACGGCCGGAACACCGGGCTCGGAATCGGCGAAAAGCAGCAGTACCGCGGCAAGCAGCAGAACTACCGGTGCGAGGGTGAAGAGAATCTTTTTCATGGTAATACTCCTTGAGTGAGTAAGGCGGGACACAGGTCGATCGCGCCGTCTTGAAGACGGTTGGGAAGAGAAGGCCCTTACAGTTTGAAGGCAGTTATCGAGTAGGATCGAAAATACCGGCTTTGATTGACCGGCCGGTCAATTGAGGCAGAGAAGAAAAGGGTTGAATCGTCTGATTGGTCGACCGGTCAACAGGCGGATACGACAGGAAGGTAATCGGTGTGGTTTTGGGGAATAGGGAGTTTTGCATCAGGATCACCTCGGTCTGACACCGTCGAAGAAGATCTTCAACATGTTGATCAGGTAGCTATCGTCGGACAGGGCGGCTTCGCGTTCTTCCTCGGCCATGTCCTTGAAGTGGGAGCGTCGCCAACGGTGCTTACCCAGGAACCAGCCTTCGACCAGGGTCAGGAACGAGATGACGATGTAATCGGCGGGAATGTCGGCGCGGATGTCGCCTTTGGCCTGGGATTCCTTGATGCGCTCGATGCCGATCTCGATAATCCGGAGGTCCATCTCCGCGCAGGATTCATCTTGTTCCAACAGCATCCAGCAGCTCATGCGAACGAATTCGGGTTTCGCTTGGAGATAGCGGAAATACCCCTCGACCGACTTGTAAAGCAGGTCTACGGAGGCTTCCTGAGTGGTCAGCATTTCGACGTATTCGTCGAAATAATCTTTAAAGAAGTTTAGTTTGACGTCCACCCAAAGCTGGTCCTTGGAGCCGAAGTGGTGGTGAATAAGACTTTTGGTGACGCCCGCGGCCTTGGCCAGTTGAGACAGGGAAACATCGGCAAAGCCTTTTTCCATGAAAAGGGCCTCGGCGGCTTCCAGGATGGCTGCCTTGGTGGCATCGGCGTCTCGTTTGCGGGTTTCTTCCATCTTATTCCTCCAGCTCGACCCAATTAATTGGCCGACCGGTCAATAAGCTATCATGGTTTACGCGACGACTCAAGAAGGGTTTAGTTTTTTTAAAGAAATTTCGATATTTTTCCGCCGAAACAACCCGCGGGCGCCGTCGCTTAAGAAGTAACCCGTTCTTATCGATCCTGGTCGTTGCCGCATCGGGTCGCGGCATCTAAAAGCCGACCTTGATTCGACCGGGTTCGGGCTACAATATTTTCGAGGTGCCCATGTATCGCTATTTCAAGCTGGTCAACAAATTAGCCCAATCCATCATAAGAGAATACGCGCATCACGGCGGCGCGGCCCTGGATGCCACCCTGGGCAACGGTCATGACACCGCCTTTCTTTTAGAACTGTACCAAAAGGTCTATGCCTTCGATATTCAAGAGGCCGCTGTCAGGCCCTGGCTGGATAAAGCGCCCGGACTGACGGCCGTGTGCGACTCTCATGACCGCCTCGATCATTATATAAAGGAACCGCTGGACGCCGTGATGTACAACCTGGGATTTTGGCCCGGCAGCGACCGTGTCGTGGTGACGAAACCTGAAACCACCATCCCCAGTTTACAGGCGGCGGCAGGGCTCTTGCGCCCCGGCGGCATCATGACGGTTGCCGTCTACTTGGGCCATCCCGAGGGCCGCGCCGAACATGACGCCGTCAGCTCTTTTCTGGCCGGAATGGACCGCCGCGAATTCGGTGTCATCCAGCACCGTTTCCATAACTTCAGCAGTGAGGCGCCGGTCTTATATGTTGTTGAAAAGAATGCCCCTGGAAAAGATTAAGCATTTGATTTCATTAAGTTTGATTGATAGGGGTCGCAAGCTCATCAATCCTTGACCCACTCCACATTACATCCTCATTTATGCACCATGGAAGCCTGACCCCACCGCGGGCAGCGCTCCCGGCGGCCGGCGCCTGACCTTTGCCGACTTCCTCAACAAGCGCATAATGTTGGAAAACGATATCAGAAGCGACACGTGGGATCAGTTAGATGTAGACCGCTATATCGAGTGGCACAAAGCTCAGCTCGGCGGCTCATGGTTCCGCATCGAGAAGAACGGTAACGGCGAATGGTATATCGATCCGGAAGCCGACGCCAGGCGTTACGACTCCACCAGCAACACGCCGGCCACGATTATCGGTTACGACATCTCCCGTCCTTCCTGGGACGATGCCGGTAACCCCCTGTCCACCAACGTGGTTCCCGGCATCGCCGGTGACTGATTCGGCAACCGGGGCTGGTGGACCAATGACGGAATTCATCTTTAACGGAATGGTAAACGCGACACTGATAGGCGCCGCGACCGTCATTCCGGCCACGTACATTTACCCCGGGTAGGCCGCGATGACGGGGTCATCGCGACCAACCCGGGGCTGATCTATACAAATCCTTCAGGGTAGGAAATTTGCCGGTTTAGAACGGTGGAATGGTTGAGAGGTCGCCGGGTTGGATGAGCAAGCCGGTCTCTCGCGGTTTCGCGGGGTCGTTCGGTTTTTTGGACGAGAATTCGTTTACGGACCGGGGATTCATCGTTTCTGCACCGACAAGGAGTTCTTGGGTTGCGGGTTCCTCTCCAGTTGCCGGGGCGGAACCCTGATCTACCGGGTCGGAAGCCTGATCCGTCGGGTTGCCGCCTTGCTCTTCGGGATCGCTGCTTTGATCGACCGGATCGTCGTCGCGGCCCGCCGGCTCTCCGCCGTTTTCGATACCGCTCTCATCGCGCGATGCATTACCGCCGGTGAAGGTATAACCGTAACTGCGCATCACCGTGCGGCGACGGGTCGCGGTTTCCCCGGCCAGGGCGAAATTCAGGTAGAGGCGGATTTCTTTGGCCAGGCCGTCGATCTGAGCGCGCAATGCATCCAGCGAAGTGTGGCCCTCCATTAATTGATGGTTGGTCGTGTCCAGTGCCGAGAACAGATCACGCGCACCTTCCAATGCGGCGGTCAGGGCGGCGATCAGGGCGGCGTCCATGGGTGGATATCCCTTGTCCAAAGCCGTCTGCTCGGCGTTGAGAATGCCTTCTGCCGCTGTCAACCACTCGCGCTTGCGATGGATCACGGGCCTGCTTCCGTCCAGCGGCAGACCAAACAGTTTCAGCAACTCCCCGGACAGGTTCAGCGAGCGAACGCGCCAACTCAGGTTGGTCCAGACGGCGCGGCATAGTGACTCGAGCTTACCGACGCGTTGTCCGCAAGCTTCTACCTGATTGCGACGCGTCGCCAACAAGCTGTTGACAAGCGACCGCGTAGCGATCATCTGATCCTTGACGGCAGTTGCGCGGTTGACGAGGTATTGGGGCAGCAGCCCGGACCCGAAGCCCGTTTCCAGACCGGCGGTGCGGGTAACTTGTTCCAGCAGGTCGATACGACCGGCGTCACTGGTGATTCGTTTGACACTCATGAAAGCCTCCTGAGAGATGATTCCCCTGGTTGCGGTACGCGATTAACGGACAGACGACGGCTGAACCGCCGCATGTCGTCAAACCACGAACGCGGTTGCGGTTGAGACAAACGTATGCGCAAAAAGTAGAAGTCGCCCTTGTGTTCAAGTCCTGGTTGAGTTGATGAGTTGAACCGGGTAAGGCCTCACGGTCGGGTCGTCATGACTGGGCGCATTATGAGGATCGGGGTTCCGAAGATCAAGGATTTACAGGCCCTCTTCATGCGTTTTTTTGGCACAACGATGACAAATGCCGGCACGACGCGCGTTATGCCGGCATTTGTCATCGTTGTGCCAAAAAAACGCATGAGAGGGTGCGATTTTCTCTTGACAAGCATTTTTGGGGCGGATGTCCGTGGTTGCGGTCGGCGGGTCGGATGTCGCTTCTAATACGCTTAATTTAAACAACAACCGGTTAAACAACTATTTATCAATATATTGAGTGATATATCAACTTGAGTCGAACATGGCCGGACAACATTGCACATGCCCTTCCTACTGAGTAGGAAGCCTATATGCAGCCTTGCCCATGCCCTTCCTACTGAGTAAGCAGCCCATGTGCAAGTTTGTACATCCCCTGCTAATTGAGTAGGCAGCCGATAGGCAACATCGCCCATGCCCTTCCTACTGAGTAGGCAGCCCGTGTGCGATGTTGCATAGACCCTACTTACTGAGCAACCTGCCCATGGGCAAGGTTGCCGGTACCCTACTTCCTGAGGAAGCGGCGGTCTGTCCCCAGATGGTTACGGCAATTCCGAGGGCGATGACCATCGCGCCCAGCCAGGTCATGGCGCTGTATTCCTCACCCAGTATCGCGGTAGCGGCAAGCAGGCCGACAGCCGCCGCAACATAGCCGATCTGGCTCAATAAAACCGGTCCGCCCTTCTGTTGCAGCCGGAAGAATGCCGGGAAGGTGAGACCCGCGATCAGCATTTGCGCCGGTGCGGCCAGAGGAATACTCGCCAGTTCATTCAGAGGCAGCGCGGCGTTCGTTGCCGTCAACAGCGACAGGTAGACCAGTACCGCAAACCCGTGACTCCAAAAAGCCAGGGCGTCCGGTTGCGCATCCTCGGGCCAATCGATGGTCCGGTAGATGTTCCCGAAAGCCAGGGTGAGCGGGATGGACAATGCGGCCAGGAGCCAGATCAGGGGCGGGGCATCGGGGGCCGCGCCGCGAGTAATGCTGACAATGATTGCCCCGGCCAGACCGATGCCGATACCCGTCAAGCCGATTCGGTTCGGTGTTTTTTGGCGCGCCAGTACAGCCATGCTCAGGGTGAAGACGGGCGACAGGGCAAACATCAAACCGGTAAAACCGGCGCCCGCATGAGGAATAACGCTGAAGAGCAGGAGGTTGGGCGTAACGTAGGAGATCAGCGCGGAAATCATAACGTAGCGCAGCATCTTGCCTTTCGGCAAGGTCAGTCGACGTTTGACGACCAGCATGGGAAGCAGCATCCCCGAGGCGCCCAGGGAGACGATCAACGCCCAAATCATAGGCGAGATGCCCTCGCCCCCGGCGATCTTGCCCAGGGGCAGGTTGAAACCGATCAAGGTGCCCGTAACCAGAAGTAGGAAAGGCGGGCTTTGTATGAAGGAGAAACGGTCGGCGCCGGTAGAACCGGTATTGAAGGACGGTATCACGGGAAACTCCCTTATTTTCGGGGCTGCTTTTTGCTTATGGCCTCGTCAAGTACGGCTGTGATGTCGGAGATCCGATGTTTTCTCGACGGGATGGTCAGGTCCGTCGTTTATGCGGGGAAACTGCCCACAAAAGCGATCTCCTGCAAAGGAAGTCCCAGGCTGAGGTGTTCCCGACTTCGAAGTTCTTCGGATTGATCGGAAATGCGTCGGTTCATGGTCACATGCTCCTTTACTTTGGCAACAGCCTGGTATATCTTGGTGAGAGATATTCCCTCTAAAAGTATTTCGATGTCGAAATACTTTATGAAGTATAATATGGAGCGGTACTTTCCATGAGTCAAGGAAAAAAATCGGAAAACGAACATTACGCCTCCGACGAAGCGGCCATGGAGTCCATCCTGGCTCAGTGGCGCCGCGAGAGGCCCGATATCGACCCGTCACCCATGGCCGTGTGCGGTCAAATCTGGCGGACCAGTGATCGGGTGCGCCAGGGGGTTCTGGCCAATCTTACGAAACACGGCCTGGACATGGCCGGATTTGACGTCATCATGACCCTGCGCCGTCAGGGTAAGGACGAAGCCCTGTCGCCCTCAGCATTGGCCAAGGAGATCATGCTGTCCACCTCGGCCATGACCAACCGGTTGGACCGGCTGGAAAAGCGCGGCCTGATCAAGCGAACCCTGGACCCTGAAGATCGCCGCGGTCTCAAGATCGTGCTGACCGAAGAAGGCTTCGCGCTTGCCGAGGAGATCGTGGTCTCGCATGTGGAAACCGAAGAGCGCATGCTCTCGGCGCTGACGGAGGAGGAGCGATTGCAACTGCGCGCCATGCTCAACAAAATCGGCTGAGCCCGCGATGCAAGATCGTTAAGGGTGTAATCGGCAGCGAGGGCAAAGGCGGACTGAATCCTCACCGCGCCGATAATTCTTTCGACCCGATTTCATTTCACAATCTGAAGAATCCAGCGATAGCAAGGGCTGCACTGAGAAATCAATTTGACTCGAGTGCCTATGTGCAACGTTGTTCCCGGGCATTCGCAGAGACAACCTTGCCTGTTTCCCATTACCCTCACTTTCAATGACACCCCTTGAACTTCGGGTATGCCCTTTTGACTGTCAAGAGAACGTTCACCCGGTTTCGGTTTGTGCCCGGTTACGGCTCGCGGAGGACAAGTTAGTTCTCGTCGTCTGAATCCCATTGAATCGCGGCTACGACACCCTGACGGGCCAGGTCTGCCGCCTCGCCCAGGATACGGGCCGCTTCCTGGGGCGCGTGGAAGCCCATGGAGTTCTCGGCGGCGATGAAGTCCAGCCGCCATTGGGCCTTGCGTTGAAACTCGCGGGCGGCTCGCAACTGTTCATCGCCGGCGCCCGCCTTCTTTGCGGCCACAATGGCGTCGATCAGATCGATCAGGGCCTTGCCTCCGTTCTGTAGTAAACGCTGATTCTTGCTTTGGATCATGTCCACACGCGCCAGGATTTCCTCCTCGGAAAAATGGTGGCAGGTCTGGCAGGCCCGGCTGACATTGAGCAGCGGCGAGCGAACCCAATGGTCGCTGACTTTGGCGGCGCCGTCCCGCATATACGGCATATGGCAATCGGCGCACGATACCCCGCTGCGCGCATGAATGCCCTGGCTCCACAGTTCGAATTCGGGGTGTTGCGCCTTGAGGATCTCCGCGCCGGTTTCAGTATGTTTATAGTCGAAGAAACGCGCACCGCTTGAAAGCCTGGTTTCATCCCAGAAAGCCTCGGTTTGTTCCACGGTCATGCCCTTGCCCCAGGGGAAGGTCAAAGGGAAATCGGAGGAACAGTAATACTCGACGTGACATTGACCGCAGGAAAAGGAGCGCATTTCCGTACGCGTGGCCATGGTGTTGGCGTCGTAGGGTTCGGCGCGGTCGCCTTCTCGCCATGCTTGAATCGACGGGAGGTGCGGCACCTCGGCGTCGGATTCGGCAAGCGCGCGTATGGCGTTGGTAAAGCCCGGTCGGGTGACGCGAAGCGCCATGGTATCGGGCGCGTGGCAATCGACGCAGGAAACCGGGTGCGCTTCGCCGGTCTCGTGCAACATCTTGTTGAGTTCCTTGTAGGGTATGGCGTGCGTGCCCATAAAACCTTTCATTGCATCGCCGTCGCCCAACTTGCGGTACAACGGCATGACCGCCGCGTGGCAATGAAGGCAGGAGCCCGATTGCGGCTTCGTCTGGCGCTCCGTCTGCTCCTGATCTTCCAGCATATACGCGTGCCCGCGCCGGTCGCGGTAATCGATGGAAAAGGCATAACCCGAAAACATGCGTTTCAGCCAGGGGTCGCGCTCGATTTTCTGCTCCGGCAAAGCCTCGGACCCACCATGTCCCCCGAAACGGGTGCGTGTGGCAACGGCCGTCTTCTTGTAGGAATCGTACTGGCGCGGCCAGTTGATGCCCCATTTGGCGGGGTCTATATCATCCTCGGTCAATGGAACCAGTTCTACATAGGACTGAGCTGCTTCTACCTTCCGCTCGAAGATGTTGATCAACAGCGCGGTCGTCAGGGCTGACAAAACGATACCCAGCAAAAACCCCAGAACCCAGGGATTTTTATGTAGATTTCTTTTCGACTCGTTCTCAGACATGGTTTGCTCCGGTGTGATGATTCCATCGTTTCTCTATTCTGCCTCTGTCGCCAGTTTCTGTTTAAGCTGTTTCAAGCCCTTGCGCCCCTTGTATTCGGACAAAACACCCATCCCGAGGGTTTCACCGTGACCCACATCCGCGTGACAATGCACGCAGGTAAACCGGCCCGGGTCCCTGGAACCGGACCTGGCCGGCGCGTTGACACCATGGACCAGATCCCCATGACAGCGGAGACAGTTCTCCCGCAGGATGCGGCTGTTCTTTTCCCTGATCATGATGGGTTCGTGGAAATCTTGAAGGGTAAACGCCTTGGAATGGAAATAGCCGTTTTCAGCCTTGGCGATGTATTTTCCCAAGGGGTGATGCGGCAAGTGGCAGTCCACGCAGGCTGCCGTGTTTTTGTGACTGGACTTGAGCCAGCTTTCGTATTGCGGCCACATGATATGACAGTTGGCGCAAGCCGCCGGATCGGTGCTGAAGTAAGACCCGCCCTCGGCGTAGTAAAAGGTATAAATACCGGTGCCCAGGGCTGCCCCCAAGGCAAACACGGCAAAAGCGATCAAGGGAAACTGCTTCATGCCTTCTCCAATAATGGATTCATGGCAAAGACTAATTGAGGCTCAAGAATACAGAGTCATTGTACAAGAAGCCGGGGCGAAGGACAACGGGGTTATAGGGATCTCGTGTTTCCGATCGGCGATCTCAAAAGGGCATGCAAGGCAACATCGAATAAGCATTTAGCCCATGACTCGCGAAGGGCGTCAGGTGACCCCGGAAAACATGATAAACCAAGCTATGGGGTATTCCCGGGAGCGCCGGCGTCCCGCCGGCTGCAAGCGATGTGACGAAGGAACGAGCGCGAATTGTCATAACTTATCGAAAGGTGGTTTTGACACGGTAGAGCGAGCCGCCTAATTTCGCCATGGCGAAATGGACGGTTTGCAGCCGGCGGGACGCCGGCGCTCCCGGGAATACCCCATAGTTAGCGCTTATAGGGCGTTACTTTTTAGCGCACCTTCAGTTTACTCCAAGCACAAAAGATCGGCGTTGATTTCCCGCGTGATCGGGTGGTCGGTTCCCAACAATGTTTCGTAGATTGCCCGGGCTTTTTGTAGGTAGGGTTTGCCCTTGTTCGGTCTTTGGAAATCGATCAGGGTCCGTCCCAACTGGTGGAGCAGGTCCGCGGTTTCCGGGTGCTGTTCGCCGTATGCGGCCGGCCGGCGCCTGACCGCGTCTTCCGCGGCCCTGTTCGCCGCATCGGTTTCGCCGGCGGCCAGGAGGTGTCGGACATCGAGTAACCGGGCTCGGGCCGCCGTCGAGTGCTCGTTGGGGTAGAAGCGGTCGTTCAAAGCAACGATTTCGGCGCTCAGGGCTTGTGCCTCGTCGTGACGGCCCCAATCCCAGTAGAGAATGGCCCGGTCCAATAACACCTCGGCCAGGTAGGGGTGTTGTGGGCCCCTACTCATCAGGAAGCCCTCGGTTACCTGTAAAAAGGATCGCTCCGCTTCGTCATACAAACCGCGTGCGTGGTAGATTTTACCCAGGCAGCGCGTATTGTTCAGTATTTGCAGGTGGCCCGGTCCGTAGTAACTCTGAACGCGGAGGGTGCTTTCCCGCACGGCGAATTCGGCCTCGTCCAAACGGCCCTGGCGGTACCAGATTTCTCCTCTCAGGCCCTGGAGGATACCGAACTGCGGGTGAGCCTCGGCGTAGGTCAACCAACAGATGTTGGAGGCTTCATCGAAGATGGTTTCAGCCTCGATCAGTCGTTGCCGATACATCTCTACCCGGCCCAAATCGATGATCAGCTCCGCCTGGCGAGGGTGGACCTCGCTCCAAACCTCGCGGCTCAACTCCACGGCGCGGCGGAAGGCCGGTTCGGCGTTGCGGAGATCACCGATGGAAAAATAGTATCGACCCAGGGTATTTTGGCTGCCTACCAGGCTTTCTGCGGCGCCCGCTGCTTCCTGCACGGCAATCGCCCGTTGGATCAGGTCCAGCGCCGATGTGTAATGCCGCCGCTTGATCATGACGCCCGCGCAAAGTACGGCCGTTTCCGCGGTGGCCAGGTCCCATTTTTTACTTTCGGCGCGGCGCAGTTTCAGGGCTTCGGCCAGGAACATCTCGGCAGCTTCCAGGTTTTCGCCGCGATCGCTGAGACGCCCCAACTGGTACAAGACCTCGCTGGTATGTGCCTCGGAAAGCCATTGCCTGGAAAGAGCCAGGGCTTCCATCAACAGGGGTTCGGCGCGAGCGGGCATGCCGCGGTTGATGAAGGCGGTGCCGAAGGAATCCAAAATACGCGCCCGGGCGGCGTGATCGCCGGGCAAGGCCTCGGTCAGGCGTTCGGCGGTGGTGAAGAGAAAGACTTGCACGCTGTCCGGCGGCAGTTTCGGATCGACGGGGCCGGTCTCTTCCAGGGTATCGGTGAGAAAGGTCAAAACCCGCTCCGCTCGATCCCGCTCCGCCTCGGCCTTATTGCGCGCCGTGATCAGGGCGGTGATAAAACCCGCCGTCAACAGCAGTACGACCAAACCGGCGGCCACCCCCAGCCGGTGACGCCCCATAAACTTGCGGAACTGGTAGGCCGGGGAACGGTTGCGGGCTCGAATGGGAAAGCCGTTCAGGAAACGGGAGACATCCTCGGAAAAATGCTCGACCGAACTGTAGCGGTCCTCCGGCCGGACGCGCAACGCCTTCATGACGATGGTGTCCAGGTCGCCCGTCAACAACTTGGACTTGAACGGCGCATCGGGGTTCTCGGCCGCTGTTCTGCCGGGGGCTACCACGGCCTCGGGATCGGATCGGCCCTGTTCATCGATATGCTTGGGCAGGGTGTCCGTCAGCATTTCGTAGAGCAGCAGGCCCAGCGCATAGACATCGCAGGCCACCGTAATCGGCTCTCCCGACCACTGCTCCGGGGCGGCGTAACGGGGCGTCATCAGGCGTTCCTGCTGCCAGGTCAATTCGGTCCGATCCGGGTCCAGTAACTTGGCGATGCCGAAATCCAAGAGCTTGGGTTCGCCACCGTCGGTCACCATGATGTTGCCGGGCTTCAGGTCGCGATGCACGACCAGGTTGCGATGGGCGAAGGCGATGGCATCGCAAACCCGCGTAAACAGGGTCAGCCGTTCATCCAGGGACAAGCGCCGTTCGCGAACCCAGTCAATGATATTGCGGCCTTCGATATACTCCATCACCAGGTACGGCCGACCGTCCGGGGTGGAGCCGCCGTCGAACATGCGGCAGATATTGGGGTGATCCAACGAGGCCAGAATCTGGCGCTCGACCCGAAAGCGCCGAATGATGCGCTCGGAATCCATGCCGCGCTTCAGCACCTTCACCGCCACGCGACCCTCGTATTCACGATCGGCCCGCACGCCCAGGTAGACGCTGCCCATGCCGCCGCCTGCCAGCATACCGGTCAGCTGATAGGGACCCAGCCGGGCGTGGGCAAGCGGATCTTCGGTCTCTTGCAGGGCGCTTTCCTCCAGGAATTCAAGCCCCTGGTCGTCAACCCTCAGAAGAGACGATACCTCTTTCAAAACCAGGGTGTCGCCACCGGCGGCTTCCCGGATGAAATCGGCGCGGCCCCGGGTAGGCATCTCCAGTGCTTCGCCGATGATCTGCTTTACTTTTTGCCAACGAATGGTGTCCACGGAATCAGGTTTTCTCCCCCAACGCACGTCCCAGGAAGAGTTTGGCGATGCGCCACTCCCTGCTGATGGTACGTTCGGTAAGATTTAGTAGTTTCGCAACCTCTTCGTTGGTCATGCCCGCAAAATATTTAAGTTCTACGATATGGGCCTGGCGCCGGTCACGTCGCGCCAATGCCGTCAGCGCCTTATCCAGGTTCAACAGCCGGTCGATGTCCAGGGTTACATCAGCGGGTAATTCGAAGGCTTCATCCAGGGGCAGGTTATCCTGATTCCCCCCGCGTTTACCGGCGTTGCGGCGCCTGGCGTGCTCCACCAACAGGTGACGCATGGCTCGTCCGGCCAGGAAGAAGAAATGCCTCTTGTTGTCTATGCGTTGCTGCTTGTTTTCCAGCAGGCGCAGGCAGACCTCGTTGACCAGCGCCGTCGTGTTGAGCGTATGGGCGCGGCGTTCATTGCGCAGTTTGGCATGGGCGATTTGGCGGAGTTCATCGTAGAAACGCGGCAAAAGAGCGGATAGGGTTTCCCGATCGGCGGGGTCTACTTCTTCCAGGATATCGGCCGTGAACGGGAGTTCTTCCGCCCTGTCGTGTGTTTGTGTTTCGAGCATGGTTCCCCCCGGCAAAGTATGAACGCTTTTCAAAATTTACGAACGCGGGGCGGAAAGAGTTTTCTTTTCGGGTCGGGCCTTACGCCCGGCCATTCATTTGCCGGCTCCATCGAAATCTTCAAATAGACGTTTTACCAGGCCCAACAGGAAGGCGGTGCTGGCGCCGAAGAGCAGGAGTCCGGCGATGGCTTCGAGCGTGCTCATCAGCTGCCATCGCGGCGATAAGGTAATGTCGCCGTAGCCCAGCGTGGTGGCGGTGGTGACCGAAAAATACAATGCCTTTTCGAGTTCCTCGAATTCGTTTAACTGGACATACAGGACGGCCCAGCCCAGAGCCTCAACAAGATGCAGGGCAATGATGGTGAGCAAGCCGACCACCAACAGCGTCATCGATTGAAGCATGGAAGGCAGGCGCGCCGTCCACGAAGAGATGCGCTTCAGCATGGTTGCCAAAAACACGAGCCCGGCCACGTGGAACAACACGGACAAAAGGACCATGATCGTGCCCAGCAGGATCTGGTTATCGAAAACGCTCACTGATCCCATTCCCCACCTAAAGCCAGGTGTAAATCGATGCGCTGCTCCAACAGCAGTCGTTCGATGGAAGCAAGATTGTTTTTTGCCGCGATCACCCGTTGTTGAATGGTCAGCGTATCCAGCAATTCCGATTCGCCCTCGCGATAGCGCAAATCGGCGATACGGTATGCCTCTTGGGCTTCAGCCAGCGCCGTTTTCAATTCATCCCGGCGCCTGGCCAGTAACACGCCCTGATCGAGACCGGTTTCCACCTCGGAAAAGGCTTGCAGCGCGGCGGCGCCATAGGCGGCCAATGCCTGCTCCTGAGAGGCCGTGGCGATTTGCACGTCCGCACGGCGAACGCCGCCGTCAAACAGGGGCGCCAAAAGGCTCGCGCCTACCCGCCAGGCCACATTAGCCGGGTCAAGCAGGTCTGACAAAGAGGAGGACGCCCCGCTGGTATTGCCGGTGAGGCTGAGGGAGGGCAGCCTGGCAGCTTTTGCTTGTGCCGTGGCTTCGAATGCGGAGGCCACCCGCCGTTCGGCGGCAACCAGGTCCGGGCGCCGTTCCAGGATTTGGGAGGGAATGCCGGCCGGCGGCGCCGGCGGCAGCTTGGGAAGCGTCTTACCCAACTCGAGTTCTGCAGCCGGATAGCGGCCCAAAAGCAGTTCGAGGGCCCGTATGGCGTCCCGGCGCCCGCCCTCGACGGTGGCAAGGCTCTCTTTGGCGGTAGCCAGATCGGAACGGGCCAGCGCCGAATCCTGACCCGAGGCCATGCCGTTCTCTTCCTTCAATTCCACGATCCGCTTTACTTCGGTCAGTATTTCAACGGTCTCTTGGGCAATCGCTAATTTCTGACCGGCATCGATCACGGTGAAGTAGGCCTTGGCGACCCCGCCGGCGAGAGAGTGTTGTGCATAGCGCAAGTCGGCTTCAGCCGCCGCCGCGCCTGCTTGCGCCGCTCGGGAGCCCGCGCCGATGCGTCCCCACAGATCGGCTTCCCAGCTGACCTGTAGGCCGAGGTCCAGATTGGTGCCCGCGCCGCTCTCGGTACCGGATCGCGAACCGCCCGCGTTTAAAGAGACATTCGGCAGCAGCCCCGCGCCGGCCTGGACGGCCAAAGCGCGCGCACGCGTCACATCGGCAGCCGCCGCCCGGAGGTTCTTGTTGTTGGACTGAGCCTCTTTCACCAGGGCAATCAGGGTCGGGTCTTCGAAGGTATCGATCCACCCGACGATAATATCTTCACCGCTTTCAAACCGGTCGGCGGGAACTTCCGGTTGTTCAGCCCTGACGGCTTCATTCGCGGCGGCGTTTACTTCCTCCGGCGAGGTTCTGAGGCCGCATCCCGCCGCCAGCATGCAGATGACGAATCCAAGGGTGATCTTATGCCTTCGCATTTGCTGTCTCCTCCCTTTTTATTTTAAAGAAGATGCCGTACAAGACCGG
Organism: Acidobacteriota bacterium; assembly: GCA_030066195.1. Taxonomy (GTDB): domain Bacteria; phylum Acidobacteriota; class Holophagae; order Acanthopleuribacterales; family Acanthopleuribacteraceae; genus JASJCB01. Next base: position 4,856 of record JASJCB010000192.1, on the reverse strand, counting down.
AACGATGATCAAAGTCAACACGGTGGCAAAGGTCAAGCCGAAGACGATCACCACGGACATGGATTGGAAAAAGACATCGAAGAAAAGCGGGAGCACACCCAACACCGTGGTAAGCGTTCCCATCATCACCGGCCTTACCCGGCCGGCAGCCGAATCGATGACGGCATCGAAGCGGGGTTTTCCACCCTTGATTTCAAAGTCGATCTGGTCGACCAGGACGATGGCATTTTTAATCAGCAGCCCCGAAAGCGACAGCAAACCCAAAATGGCCATAAATTCCAAGGGCAATTGGACCGCTACCAGGCCGAAGACAACGCCGATCAGGGCAAGCGGCACCACCAACCAGATCACGACGGGTTGACGGACCGTACCGAATAGGACGAAGACGATCAAAACCATGGTCAGGAAGCCCATCGGCAGGGTTGACGCCAGATCCTCGTTGGATTCCTGTGAATTTCCGTACTCACCGTCCCATGTCAGCGTATAGCCGTCCGGGAGTTCAATGGCCTCGATTTGCGGCCTTAGACGCGCCAACAAATCGGAAGCTAATTCATTGGTCGGGTCACATTGGGCCTTGATTGCCCAAATCCGGTCTTCCTTGCGCAGGGTTCCGTCACGCCAAACGGTCCTGAAACCATCCGTCACCTGCCCGATCGGAACGCTGTCCCCCGTGACCGAACTGATGACCTGAATGCTCCTGATGTTGTCCACTTCCCGCCGTTCGTTCTCGGGAGCCCTGGATATGATGGGCAGCAGATCGTCGCCCTCACGATAAACTCCAACCGTCCTTCCGGTGAAGTTGGTCGACAAGGCTTGCGCCAAATCGGTCCTGGAGATGCCGGCGCGCCGGCCCTTCTCTTCAGAGTAGATCGGCTCGATGACGCTCACCGGTTGTCGCCAGGTATCCTTGATGAAGATAGCCCGGCCGTCTTCGATCATGATCTGCCTGGCTCGATCGGCCAAAGCGCGCAAAACCTTGGGGTCCGGCCCTTTAAAAGTCGCTTCGATCTTGGAGCCGCCGCCCGGCCCCAGAATAAAGCGCCAGGCCTTGGTTTGGGCATTGGGAAAACGGTCCTCGATATGGGCTTGAATCTCATCTTTCATCGCATCGATGATGCGGTAGTCGTCCACACTGACAAGGAGCTGTCCGTAAGCGCTGTTGGCCGATTCCGGAGAATAAACCAGCATGAATCTCAGCGTACCGCCGCCCACCGATGAGCTGACGGCGTTTACCCCTTCTAATTGGAGGACGTAATCCTCGATTTCCCGGATGTCGTTCACCGTTCGGTCGATGGCGGTGCCTTGGGGAAGCCAATAGTCGACCACGAACTGAGGCGTCGCGGAAGACGGCATGAAGCCGGGCTTGACGAATTGGAATCCCCACAACGAGATCAGAAACAGGCCTAAAACCGTTGCCACAACCAACCCGCGGAAACGCAACGCCGTACTCACCAGCCCGCGGTAGCCCAGTAAAAAGGCGCTTTCCTTGCCGGTCCCTCGATCCGTCCCCTTGGGCGGGCTGAACAACCAGAAGCAAAACAGGGGCGTAAGCGTCACCGCAAACGCCCAACTGTAGAGTAAAGAAATCAGGATGACCCAAAACAGGTGCCCGGTATATTCCGCGGTGCTTCCCGGGGCAAAACCGATGGGCGCAAACGCGGTAATGCCGACCAGGGTGCCTCCAAGCAGCGGCCAGATGGTCTGCGACACGACTTCTTTGGCAATCTGGAGTTTATCCTTGCCTTGCTGCACGCCGACCAGGATGCCCTCGGTCACCACAATCGCATTATCCACCATCATGCCCAGTGCGATAATGAGCGCGCCCAAGGAGATACGGTGCATGGGAATGCCCGACAGATCCATGGTCATCAAGGTGGCGAAAATCGTCAGCAGCAGGATGGCGCCGATCACGATGCCGGATTTGAGGCCCATGAAAATGAGCAGGGTGACAATGACGATCACCAGGGCCGCAATCACATTCACCACGAAGTTCTGCACCGATGCATCGACGATCTTGCCCTGGTGATAGAACTCATGCAACTCGATGCCGATGGGTCTGCGACTCGTCGATTCGGCCAGCTTTTCGTCGACCGCGTTCCCGATCGCGACGATATTGCCGCCCAAAACGTTCGAAACACCCAGCGCAATCGCGGGCCGGCCGTTGTAACGGATGACCTTTTGAGGCGGCGTCTTATACCCACGCCAAACCCTGGCCACGTCTTTCAGATAAATCAACCTGCCGTCCGAGGAGGAGGCGACCAGCAGATTTTGAATGGCCTCCACCGAGTCGATCGCACCGGACGGGCTGATGATGACCCGTTTTTGCCCCACGGTAACGTCGCCCGCATCCACAACCGTATTTTGCTGGGACAAGGTATTGTAGATATTGGAGACCGAGACGCCCAGTGAAGCGGCGTTTTCCTGAGAAATTTCCACGAAAATGGCTTCGCTGAGCTCACCCGCCAGCGCGACCCGCGCCACGCCGTCCACTTGCAGCAGCTCACTCTGTAGCTCCTTGGCATAGCGGCGCAGCTCGGCCGGCGTATATCCTTCGCCGGTAAGCAGGTAGAACAATCCGAAAACATCGCCGAAATCATCGTAGACAACCGGGGTTTGGACATTGGGCGGCAAACGGCCGGCCATGTCGTTGACCTTATTCCTTACCTTGCTCCAGATAAGCTGAAGGTCGGCTTTACTCGGCGAGAACTCGTATTTGATTTCAACCATGATCTCGGAAACGCCGGCCGATGAAACAGAGGTAACCTCTTTAACTTCCTGCAATTGTTGCAGGGCCCGTTCCAGCGGTTCGGTCACTTCCTCCGCCACTTCGCGCGGGCTCGCGCCGGGGTAAACCGTGACGATTTGAGCCTGCCTGATCGTAAACTCGGGGTCCTCGAAGCGCGGCATATCCCGGTAGGCCGACCAGCCGCCGAACACCACGATCAAAATGACGATGACACTGAGGACCTTGTTCTTGATGGTAAATTCAGCAATATTCATCGATATCTCCAAGCGCTACGGGGTCATTGACCAGGGCCGAACTTTCATACCTTCCGCCAAATAGGAAGCGCCCGCGCCGGCAATCGTCTCACCGGCTTTCAGGCCTTCCGTGATCACCACCGTTTCGCCGATGCCGTCCCGGATCGTGACCTGACGCTTGGATGTGACCATGGTTTCGGGATCGATCACCCACACATAGCGGCTCTCGCCGTCGCTGAGAACGGAAGACAGGGGAACGGCGACCATGCCGTCTCCGCCTTCAAGCGACCTGGATGTCAGCTCCACGGTTCCATTCATGCCGGGAAGGACCACCAACTTTTCAGGAGGCGCAAAGGTAAACCGGACCTTGTAGGTCTGTGACGAAGGGTCGGCGAGGAGGGATGCTTCCTTGAACTGCAGAGGAATCTTCTCGCCCGATGCCGCCGCCAACATGAGAGCAGCGCTGTTATCGGTCCTGGAGCGGGCTTTTGCAATGTAGTCCGCCGGGAGGTCGATCACGGCCTCGAAGCCGGCGCCGCTGAACAGGGTCGCGATGGTTTGACCCCCGCTGACCGTGGTTGCCTGCTCGACAGCGACCACGGCCACCACACCCGAGAACGGGGCTTTCAATACCGCGTCTTCGAGCGCCTTCTGTGCTGAATCAAATTGGGATTTGGTCACTTCCCGTTGAGACTTGCGCTGTTCCACCACGCTGGTGGCAATCGCGTTTTCCTTTTGCAGGCGAAGCGCCCGCTGGTATTCCTGTTCCGCTTTTTCAAAATTGGCTTTTGCCTGGGCCAGACTGCTCTGGAAATCACGCGAATCCAGTTGGGCGATGACCTGGCCCGCTTCGACCGTCTGGGCCTCGACGACTTTCAGTTCTTGGAGGACGCCGCCGATGGGAAAGCTCAATTCGGCGATCTGACTCGCCTCGATGACCGCCGGGTACCTGGATGTTTGCTCGCCGTCGTCCGTGGTGACGGTCAACATCTTGACCGGCCGCACCATTTCCTTGGAATCTTGCGGCTCCGAACTGTCGCCGCATGACACCAGGAGCAGCAAAACTACCGGTAGCGTCAGAGCATTCCAGGGTTGAAACTTCCCCTCCCTCATCTTTATCCTCCATATAGCCATACCCGAATAGGAGTATGATCGTACGCAAATCTCGCCGAATTCTAGCACAATGATGCCGGCCGGCAACGGACAAAGCCCTCGCTCCCCCTCGCTCAAAAAATAGAAAGAAAATCGATGCATAAAACAACCAGGCAACATGAGAGAGCACATAAAAGAGCGATTGGTCGAAAGATGTTTAAATCCAGTTGTGATTGGTTGTGTCGATCAATCGAAGATCAAAGAATCAGTTCTAATTCCTCGACCCGGAAAAGTCGGGCGCAAAGAATCAGTCCTCATTCCTCGACCCGGAAAAGTCAGGAGCAAAGAATGAGAACTATTTCTTTGCGCACCGAAAAGTAATGTGAAAGAAATCAGTTGTGGTTCCTCGACCCGGACTTTTCGGGAGCAAAGAATGAAAACCGATTCTTTGACCCTGAACTTTCGGTGCGCAAAGAATGAGGACTGATTCTTTGCTCCTGACTTTCAGTATCGAGAAATCAGTCGAGCTTCCCCGGCCCTCGGGGTCGAGAATCAATGAATCAGGCAGTAAGTCGAGGTTCAGCTTCTCAAAATACGCTAAATCAGCTGTACTTGGCGACGATGATCCCGAAGTAGCGTGAGGAAGCCCGGGCACGGAACGGTCACGGACGGAACCAGGACGGTTGCGGTTATAGACAGGTGCTTACCGGCACGGCCCGGGTTTGCTCGCGTCGGACAATCATGTTCCGAGGAACAAGTCATGACTTTAAGACCGAAGGCATGCC
>JASJCB010000358.1 GCA_030066195.1 Acidobacteriota bacterium | reverse complement strand
ATGCGAACGTCCACGCCGCGCAGGCTCGCCAGTTGCAGGGCCACGGTCACCGGTGGGTCCGGTACGAAGTAGGGACTGGCGATCCAAATTCGTTCCGTGGCGGAGTTGATGGCGTGGACGAACATCAGGTTGGCGGTTTCCAATTCGTCGGCCGGGCCCGTGGGCACAATCAGAATGGGGAGATTGCCGTCCTCGGCGGGCTGGGGATTCCAGTTGAGGTCCAGAAGTTTTCCGGCCGCCCAGTACCAGTCTTCCGCGAAAGAAAGTTGGGTAGCGAGGACAGCCGGTCCCTCGAAGCGGATATGGGTATCGCGCCAGTGCCCGAATTTCGGATCGAGGCCCAGGTACTCATCGCCCACGTTGTGACCGCCGATCCAGGCCTGCTTTCCATCTACCACGACCACCTTTCGGTGATTGCGGAAATTGAGTTGAAAACGGTTGCGAGGCCCCTTCTGGGTGTGAAAGTCGTAAACCGCAACACCGGCCGCGCGCAGTTCGTCGATGTAGCGATCCGGTAGATTGTGACTGCCTACCTCATCAAAGAGAAAACTCACCCTGACCCCGGCCTTTGCCCTTTCGATGAGGTGTCTCTGTATCTTCCGGCCCAGCTCATCATCACGGACAATATAGAACTGGAAGAGAATGTACTCACGTGCTGAATCGATACCCTCCAGGATACTGGCAAAGGTCGCCTCGCCGTCCACCAGCAACTCAACGGCGTTGCCGGAAAGGAAGGGAAGGCCCGCCAGTTTCTCCACCGTATGGCCGCCGGGTCCCACATCCTCCGCGGGGGGCCGAAACGCCTCGGTTGCGGCAACCGCCTCCTCGGTGATGCCGGCAATCTGCTGCAGCTTTCCCCGGCGGGCGGTGGTGTAGCCCTGGAAACGGCTGCGGCCCAACACCCAGTATGCCGGAACCGCCAGGTAGGGAAAGGTGTTCAGCGACACGGCCCAGGCGACGGCGCCCTGAGAGGTGCGTGTGCTCATGACGGCGTGGAAAGAAGTAATGACGCCCAGCACATGGAATATGGTCACGATCAGCGCGATCATCCTGCGCCTCCTTTTTTTCTTCTTCTTGGGAGCAGCCTGTTGCGGCTTGGGCGGCGGTTCGCCCTCAGGCGGTCGGTCGACCTGATGTGTCTTCATCCCTGAACCTCCTGGCCTCGAAACGCGGCGTATTGCTTACTTCGATATCGCCCTCATGAGACATCTCTTTGGGAACACCGGTTACTCCGGACGGTAGCGGTTGCCGACTGTGTTTACGGTGATTCGTCTTGAACATAAGCGTCTGCCTCAATTTACCACAACCGGGGAAGCGCGGGAAATGGTACCAAAGTCCAATAGACAAGAGACCTCTTGCGAAGATAAACTGCCGACGAACAAAAGAATGCAACTAAATATGTTGTTCTTATATCGGGGTTAATTCATGCACGACTTTCCGGAGATCGTCTTCTTCGCGTCATTGATTTTCTTATACGGTCTTGTCTCCCGGCTTTTGGAGCGGACGGTGATCAGTGCTCCCATGGTGTTCGCCGGTATCGGCATGTTTGTCGGCTCGCTGGGATTGGGGTGGTTCCAGGTTGAATTTCACACGACCCTTGTGAAGATCATCGCGGAGGGCACCCTGGTCGTGATTCTTTTTGTCGATGCCTCCGAGCTCAGGTTGGGCTCCGTGATCCGCCGGAGGGATGTCCCCTTTCGCCTGCTGTGTATCGGCTTGCCTATAACCATGCTGCTGGGGTTCATCCTGGCGGTTCCCATTTTTTCAGAAATGAACCTTTGGGCCGCGGCGCTGATCGCCCTCATGCTGTCACCCACGGATGCGGCCCTGGGCCAGGCCGTTGTCAAAAGTGAAGCTGTACCGGAAAAAATCAGGCAGTCTATCAATGTGGAAAGCGGTATCAACGACGGTATCGCCCTTCCGCCTATTCTGATCTGTATCGCCGGACTTTCACAAGCCGGCGGCACGCGAACCGGTGTCGAATACTGGCTTTTATTTTCCCTGGAACAACTGGTCTTCGGCCCTCTGGTAGGCGGTCTGGTGGGCCGACTGGGCGGTAAGCTCATGGATCGGGCAGCCAGGGCCGACTGGATGAACCCCACCTTCCAACGATTGGGATCGGTCTCCCTGGCCCTGGTGTCTTTTGGCCTGGCCGAGATGATAAACGGCAACGGGTTTATCGCGGCATTTTTCGGCGGGCTGTTGCTTGGAGCCCGTAGCCCCTTGGTTCGCAAGCGTATCCATGAATTCGGAGAGGCTGAGGGACAACAGTTGTCGTTGTTCGTATTCTTGATATTCGGCTTGGTCATGGTGCCGGCAGCCGCCGGCTATTGGGACGGCCATGCCTGGCTTTATGCCCTCCTCAGCTTAACGGTGATCCGCATGGTGCCGGTTGCCCTCTGCCTCATAGGAACCGGCTTGGACCGTTACGCGGTGCTGTTTATCGGGTGGTTCGGGCCGCGAGGGATCGCTACCATTCTCTATCTCTTGATGACGCTCGGCGCCCTGGGTCTGGAGGGACACCAGCAGATGCTGTCGGTCATAGTGCTGACCGTACTGCTCAGTATCTTTGCTCACGGCATCACCGCTGTTCCCCTGGCCGGGTTGTACGGCAAACACACCCGGAGGACATAGCCCTACCAAACCACAACTCAGAATCCCTCTACTTTTTCGAGTTCTTGCAACTTGCAACTTGAAGCTTGCTAGCGTAAACACACATTTATGTCTTGATTGGATGCAAGTGCCTTTTTCGAAATTGGTTATGGGAATAGCTTAAATAAGGGCACTTACCAGGCCCGATGCGATGAGGTTGAAGCCCCTCTCACATTAACTTCCAAGAGTGCCTCGCTCGCTTGTTCAAGCGAATGAAAGTGCACTTTCGCCAAGTTACCGGCGAATCGATTGCCTGCCTAAAGAGGTTGGTTAGGCATCCGGGATAAACTCAGGGATTTGAGCCGCATCATTTGGCCGACCGGGATATCTTGGTATCATTCTTGGCAAAGGTCGCGGAGGTCTTGACCCTCGCAGAGCAAAACTGGGGAAGTTACTGGTTTCTAGGATTTTGTAGCCGCGGAGATGAGGCTGGGGTAGCATCCGTAGTCAGTACGTAGTCGATTGGAGCGATATAGAATGAGCCTGGATGTAGCTCTTCGATCCCATTTGCAAGGAACCCGTCCAGCTGTTGGTGGTGTATAGTGGTCTCTTTTTTCATTTTTCATCGCCGCTCTCCAACTCTCGCTCGATCTGTTCAATGCTGGGCAAGCTGGTTTTAAGCTCTTCAGGTAGGGATGCCACCAACTGGTATTCAGCGATACCGATAGGTTTGCTGCTGTCGTGCAGGGCGTATTCGGCTACCACCTTGTTTTTGCTCTTACACAGTAACAGACCGATCGTGGGCGTGTCTTGTTCCTGTTTTATCTGCCGATCCACGGCTGTCATGTAAAAGCCAAGTTGCCCCAGGTGTTCCGGTTTGAATTTGCCCCCTTTGAGTTCAATGACGACGAAACAGCGCAACTTGAGGTGATAGAAGAGCAGATCAAGGAAAAACTCGTCGCCTCCCACTTCAATCAAGACCTGCCGACCCACAAAAGCAAACCCAGCTCCCAGTTCCAACAAGAACTGGGTGACATGCTGAACCAAGGCTTCTTCCACTTCCCGTTCCTGGGCAGCGTCTGTAAGGCCCAGAAAGTCGAAGCGATATGGGTCTTTGAGCGACTCTCGGGCCAGATCCGACTGCGGCTTGGGTAGCCGGGTCTCAAAATTGCTGATTGCCTGGCCGCTACGTTGCTTTAATTCGGTTTCTATTTGCATGATGAGTATGTTTCGGGACCATCCAAACTCAATGGACTTATAGAGGTACCAATTTCGCTCCGCCGGTGTTTTGAGCTTGTCGAGGAGTGTGCAAAGGTGGAACCACGGTAATTGTGCAGCAGCCTGCTGCACAAATTCAGGATCTGGCCAGGCATCGGCAAACGCACGCATGTATTTGAGATTTCGTGGGGAAAAGCCCTTCATGTTGGGAAAGGCAATGCGCAGGTCATGGGCAAGGCGATCGATGACCTTGGCTCCCCAGCCTTTTTCAGCCTGCCTGGTGAGAATATCGCAACCAATTTGCCAATAAAGCAGTACCAACTCACGGTTGACGGCGAGGGTCGCTCGTTGCCGGGCACTTTGAATTCGAGCTTTCAGGTTGGACAGCCATTCGGTGTAACCTTCCGGCACAGGCCTCAGGGATATGGGGGAATCGCTCATGCTTTGCCTCCAAGTGCCCGCATCGTTACGTTTTGAGGACGTGACGATCTGATGAATCTTCTGCATCAGCTCTTCAAGTCGCGGTGGATTAAGGATATAGGGATCTGGAATAGAAGGCAAATCATACCTAAGTCGGTTTCACCTTTTCAGGTCTCGCCCCAAGTCTCGCGAGACTCCTCGGCTAAACCTCTTTCGTTCCTTCAATCGCCGGATCAAGCAAATAGCAAAAAGGGTTCCCACTATAGGGAACCCATTGAGAGCCAGGAGTTCTCCTCCTTTTTGAATTTTGGAGGTGTGTTATGCTGTGCAAGTTGCAACTTGCGACTGGAAGCATGAACCTTGTAAAATGACCCGCCGGCCTCATTACTTTCCTGACAAAACAAAGGAGCACACGTCATGGCTGAAATTACCTTGAAAGGGAACCCCATTCACACCTCCGGCGATCTTCCCGCCGTGGGAAGCCGGGCCCCGGATTTCAAACTGGTCGCGGAGGACCTTTCCGAAAAGGGATTGGGTGACTTCTCGGGCAAAAAAGTCCTGAACATCTTCCCCAGTGTCGACACCCCCGTTTGCGCCACCTCGGTGCGCAAGTTCAACGAGCAGGCAGCGGGGAAAGCCTCCGTTCTGTGCATCTCCGCCGACTTACCCTTCGCCATGAAGCGCTTCTGCGGTGCTGAGGGGATTGACGGCGTAACCAACCTGTCCACATTCCGCGGCGCTTCTTTCGGCTCCGATTACGGGGTGACCATGACCGACGGTCCCCTGGCCGGTTTGTTGTCCCGCGCGGTTGTGGTTGTGGATGAAGACGGCAAGGTACTGCACGCCGAACTGGTTCCTGAAATCGCCCAAGAGCCGGACTACGACGCCGCTATCGGCGCACTCTAGGGTCCGGGTGTTCATCTGACGCCTACCAAGATCAGGGGGCTGTGCTCCCTGATCTTTTCGGCAGTCCTAAAATAGTTGGATGTTCTTTTCGCCGATCTCCTGGAACTTGCGACCCAGTTCCCGGGTGACCGGTCCTACCCCGTAGACTTGATTGTCGATTTGGGAAACCGGCAAGATATCGCGTGTGGTCGAGGTGATGAACACCTCATCCGCCGTATGCAGGTCCATCATGGGATACATGCCCTCGTTTACCGGCATGTCGCTGTCATTGGCCAGGTGTAGGACCAACTGACGCGTAACCCCTTTGAGAATGCCCGTGCGAATAGCCGGCGTATAAAGTTTGCCCTTCTTTACCCAAAAGATATTGCTGGTGGCGCATTCCGCGATGCAACCGTTTTCACTGAGCCGCAACGCCTCGTGTGCGCCCCGCCGACGGGCCTCCTTGACCGCACGGATATTGGACAGGTTGACGCCGCTTTTGATGTTACCGCGATCGTCTCGTTCCGGCTCCAGACTGCAAATGGTCACGCCGTTGGTATATAAATCGGGAGCCAGGGGTTGAAACGGCTTGCCGTAGATGATGCGGGAGGGGTTGCGACATCCCTCGGGACTCAGGCCGAAGTCACCCTCGCCCCGGGTGATCACCATGCGCAGGTAGACCTCCTCCGATTCCACCGCTTCAACCATTCGCTCGAGTTCATCCAGGAGGAACTCATCGCTCGACGTAATGGGAATCCCTACCTTGCCCGCGCTGTAACGCAGACGATGAAGGTGCGGTAAAGCGGCGAACAAAACCCCGCCGCGCGTTTTCACGACTTCGTAAACACTGTCCCCGTACAAAAACCCGTGGTCCAGGACACTGATAACCGCGCGTTCGGCGGGCACGAAAGACCCGTTGATCATAATGCCTATCATGGATTCCTCCCATCGCCCGTAGTTGTGGCCCGTAACCAGTCTATCGGTCGAGGAGAGTTATCGCAACAGCAACTCAGGCATCGACCAGAAGTCCGTCGCGCAGGCGCATGGAGCGATCGCACTTTCCGGCCAGTTCGGGACTGTGCGTGACCATGACCAGAACGTTATTTTCTTCCTTATGTAGATCAAACAAGAGTTCGGCAACGGCATCGGCGGTTTTGCCGTCAAGGTTCCCGGTGGGTTCGTCACAAAGCATCAGCGCCGGTGAATTAATCAGCGCCCTGGCGATGGCCACCCTTTGGCGCTCACCACCTGACAGCTCTGCCGGCCGGTGGTCCAAACGGTGCTCCAGACTGACTCGCGCCAACAATTTTCGCGCCCTGGTTTCCGTGTCTGTTTCCACGGGAAAGGCATGGGTGGGCAGCAGCACGTTTTCCATCACGGAATACTGCGGCAGCAGGTGATGATCCTGGAAGACGAAACCGATGACCTGGTTGCGAAAGCGCGCCAGTTCGGGCTCGGATAGGGAGAAGGGATCGCGACCGTCGATACTGACGGTGCCCATCCCGGGCTCGTCCAGAGTGCCGATGAGATGCAGGAGCGTACTTTTACCGCAACCGGACGGTCCCATAATCGATAAGCTTTGACCTCGGCTAAGAGAAAGATCGACGCCGCGCAACACGGAAACCGGCTCAACCGGATGGTCATAAGTCTTGTGGATGCCGTTGATTTGGAGCAGAGCGCTTTCGGACAAGGGTTCACCTCTTCGATGGGGAATACACCCTCTACTGTCGGGAAGAAAACCCGGAAGGGTTCAAGGAAAACCGCCGGAACATTCTGTCCTGAATCTTGCCAAAAGTCAGCACTTTGTGCCATAAATACATCCGCGATGGAGGGCAGTAGCCTATGGCGCGTAAAAAGCAGAAGAAACTTGACCTGTCGTCGGTCGGCGATTTGCAGCACAATCCCTTTGCCTCTCTCGGCAAACAGTTCGGCGTCGAAGCCGCACCGGAGAAACCCGCAACGACCGAGCCCAAAAAAGAAACCGAGAACCAACCGGTGTTGATGGTCCGCAAGGAAAAACGCAAAAAGGGCAAGATGATGACCTGCGTCTACCACCTCAAGGGTGACCGCAAAGCCGTGCTCAAAAAACTCAAGCAACGATTCGGCACCGGCGGCACCATCGAAGAAGACGTCCTGGCTTTACAAGGCGACCTCAGGCAACAGGTCGCCGACTGGTTCCAGGCAGAGGGTTACAAGGTACGCTTGGGCAATTGATGAATACGAAGCCTCGAACAGCGACACATGAATACACCGCGAATATGCAACAAATCCTGTAAATCCATGTAACTATTTTCATGAGAGTTTCTCTCAACCTTATTCCTAGGAGGCACCCATGAAGCAACGCCTCATGGCGCTATTGCTGACCCTGACGAGCTTCACGCTTTTCGCCGGCAATCAGGCGGAAACCATGGAGGAAGCCAAAAAGTTGGCGGCCGAGACCGGCAAACCCATTCTGGTCGATCTGTGGGTACCCCGCTGAGGGGGCTGCAAAAAATTCGCC
>JASJCB010000359.1 GCA_030066195.1 Acidobacteriota bacterium | reverse complement strand
CGCGCAAAGATCCCGAAGCGCCCATTATCAACATGGAAGAGGCCAAGCTCTACGATATCATCAAGCTGCTTTGCGACCTGATGGAAGTCAACTACCTCATCGACCCCTCGGTGAAGGACCAGACCATTACCATCTCCATGACGCGTAGCGATCAGAAGTTGAAGACCAGCGATCTTCTGGACCTTCTGCTGAAACTGCACGACCTGACCATGGTGGAAAACGGCAGCTTCATCAGTATCGTGCCGATCGAATCCAGTGAAATCTACCCGGGCCTCAACCTGCTCTACGGCAGCCGCCCCAACGAAAGCCTGCGCCGGGAAGAGCTGATCATGCAGATCGTCCCCCTGCGTTACGTTTCGGCGGCGGACCTGAGCGGCGTCATTCGCGACTTCCTGTCCCCGTCCGCCCGCGTCTTGGAAGAACAGCGCAACAACGTGCTGATCATCATCGACAAGAACCACTACATCCGCAAGGTCCTCGAATTGATCCCCATCTTCGACGTGGACGTGTTGGCCAACAAGAAAATGGTCTTTTACGAACTGGCCCATGTGGACGCGGTCGAAACCGGCAGTAAGCTGGAAGAAATCCTGGGCGTCTACGGCTATGAATCCGGCAGCGAAAGCCTGGCCATTGTCCCCATCGAAACCCTCAACGGCCTGTTGGTGGTTTCCAACAGCGAGAACATCTTCAAGGAACTCGATTTCTGGATCGAGAAATTCGACCAGGAAGCCCAGTTCGAAGAGGAACAGGTGTTCGTCTACAAGGTGGAGAACACCACCGCCGACGCCATCTCTTTTACGCTGTCGCAGCTGTTCGGCCTGCGTACCAGCGGAGGCGGCGGCAGTCGGGTGAACCAGGGCGCTTCCAGTCGTCGCTCCACCAACCCCAACAGCCAGTTCGGCAGCAACCGCGGCGGCGGTCTGAACAACCGCAACCTGAACCGCAACAACCCGAACGATCCGAGCAACCGCAACAACCTGAACCGCAACAACCCGAACGATCCGAACAACCGCAACCTGAACCGCAACAACCCGAGCAACCGCAACCTGAACAACCGCAACCTGAACCGCACCGGCGCCAATAATCTCCAGGGCGACGGCCCGCTGATGATCGTGGACGACGACAACAACAGCCTGATCTTCAAAACCACGCACCGCGAATACACGCGCATTTTCAAGACCCTGAAAGAACTGGACGTGCTGCCGCGCCAGGTGTTCTTGGAAGTCACGGTCCTCAGCGTCAGATTGACCGACACCTTTGCACTGGGCTTGACCTGGAACGCCACCGACACCCCGGGCGACTCGGCGCCGGGCGGCACCAGTCCCATTTCGTCCGTTGCCGGCGGCTTTGAAGGCTCGGACGGCGGCGCACCCAGCTTTGCGGGCGCCTATTCCTACGCCAGTTCCACCGCCTTGATCACGGCATCCCTCAGCGCGGCCAAGAGCAAGGGTTACGTCAACGTATTGCAGCAGCCGCATATCATGGCCATCGACAACCAGACGGCCAGCATCTCGGTGGGTACCGCCATCCCCATCCAGACCACGCGCACCAATATCGGCGATATCGGCGACGGCACGGCCCTCAACCCGGCCTCCAGCTCCACCATCCAGTACCGGGATACGGGCGTGTCGCTTGCCTTTACCCCGCATATCAACGCCAACGGCGTCATTCGCCTGGAAATCGACCTGGACATCTCCTCGGCCGACGACCAGTCCACCAGCGCCGAGGCGGTGCCCATCAGCCAGAACACCCTGTCCACGGAAATGATCGTGCGCGACAACCAGACCGTGGTCATGGGCGGCCTGATCTTCGACCAGGAGGGCTGGGGACGTGATTCCGTTCCCTTCCTGGGCCGCATCCCCGTCCTGAAGCACCTGTTCACCAACCGCAACTCCAGCGTCACCAAGAGCGAACTGATCGTGATGATCACCCCCAAGCTCGTCGACTCCGAAGAAAAGTCGCTGGCCATTTCCAGGGAATTCAAGGACAAGATCCTCAAGGAATTCGATTCCTTCAAGGGCCCCGGCAACTAGAACGCGGGATACTGAAAAAACAAAAAGGCCGGTCAAGCGACCGGCCTTTTATGTATGGGCCGGAAGACGGCTAGATAGAGAAGCTGTCCTTATCCGCGTAGAGGATGCCGGTCCTTTGAAGGCGCTCGATATTTGTATCCGAAATAGGTTGCTCGCTGTAGAAAAGGAAAAGCGTATCAGCCCCCAAACTACCGGTCAGTCGGCCTTTTGCTTCGATGAACGCCGTTACGCGATCCTTATGAACCTTTTCCTTCCAGTCCTTGACTTCTATCACCATGTCCGGACCTTCTTGAGCCCGTGCGTACAGATCGCATTCAACGGTTTTATCGTCAACGTGAAAGGTATGTTTCATTACTCTTTCAAACGGGACCAGGCGAAGGTCCGGGATTTTAGGGGCATCGGGGTCCCGGTTTTGATGAACCAGATCGTTTAAGTGACATTCCTTTTGTCCGGCCATGGCGATTTTGTAGCGCATGCGATACTCGGCGGTTTCGCCGCGATAATGGGATACCCTGCCGCGTTCGCTCTTCAGGTCACGCTCCAGCTTCTCCAGTTGAGCCGCAATATCTTTGCGAACCGCATCGATACCTACCTGTTGGATCTCAGGCTCGAAGATTTTACGAAAAACCATGTCGAAAATGGGATCGCCCAGACCTCGGTACGTCCAGTTGGTTGCCCCCCGGGCAATGATGTCGCCCGCTACCAGTTTTTTCAACATCCGGTCCAGGTCCTGATCACTCATTTCCAGGTTCAGATCCTCGGCTATCTGCTTTCGATTACGCTCCTCTCCCTTGTATCCGGCCAGATAGAGCACAATCCTTTTGGTGTTGATGTCATTGGTTCTCTCGATGACGGTTGCCAGGTATTCCAGCCACATTTGGGCGATGTCGCCGCTTTCCACGGAGGTTTCGTAATCCAAAACCCGACTGATTCCTCGGGCGGTCGTCAGGTCTTTCGGCTCGAATGAGCTTTCGAACATGGCGGCAATCGTATACGGATCACGGCCGCATGCTTCGGCCATCCAAGCCGCGCTTTCATCCGTCACATCCTGGCCGTAGACTCGCGCATAGTTGAAAACCGCGGTCAATGCCTCCTCTTCCGTGAGGTTTTTCAGGAAGAACGATTTGTAACGGCCGACCATCTCGCCGATGATCCGCGACAGCCAGGCAATATAACTACCCGCGATGAGTTGAGGGGAGATCTTGCTGGAACCCAAATATTGATAAGTACCGGTCAAGATCATCGGTTCGGTGGCATGCTCATTGTAATAGGTGAATTTATCCAAGTATTGAAACTCGTCCAAGATTTGGATGATGCGCTCGTCTTTTAACACCGAGATGCGGTGACCGGCGCGGGCGGCGTGCTCCCAGCACATCTCCTGATTGCCCGCATCCAAGTAGCTCTGCATATCGCGAATATCTTCAAGGAGAACTCGGTCCTCGGCGGCCAACTCCGCTAATTGTGCCAGGTTCAAGGGTTTGTTGATAAAACCGGGAGCACGGGTCTTGAAACCGAAGTAGGAACTGAGCAGGGAGCGGTAGAAGAAATCTGAAAAGAGCAGTAGCGTGCTTCTTTTTTCCGGAATACGAATATAGAAGGGAATCATCTTGGGATCGTTGCGGGTGTAGATGATGTTGAAAATCCGTTGCAGTAAAGCGGTTTTCCCCTTGCGGCGCCGAGCAAGGACCGCCGTGGACCGGCCGATCTTTTTCTTGACCTTGTCCAACCATTGCATGAAGAAGGCGATTTCTTTTTGTCTGCCCACGAAAAGATCGGGATTGCCGATTTCCTCTTCCAACGCCAATTCCAATTCCATGCAAACACCTCTACAAGCCGAGGAAATATCAGTGAGACCGGATTGAATCATAGCATGGACCGAACAATCGGCCGTGTTCCCAACCATGCAAAAATTTCCCGACCAAACTCCCCGAATCACGTAGAATACTGTTGGGTATAGGGGGGTTTGGAGGTTTGCATGAGCCCGCCGGCCGTGGTTTTCGACAAGGTAACCCATCGCTACGACCGTAAGGAAGCCCTCAGAGACGTCAGTTTCACCATCCCGCGCGGCGCCGTCTTCGGCCTGATCGGACCCAACGGTTCAGGGAAGAGCACCACACTGAACATCCTGACCACCCTGCTGTCCCACACCGAGGGCGGCGTTCAGGTCTGCGGTTTCGACGTGCGCACCGAGGCCGCTGAGGTCAAGAGCCGCATCGGCTTCGCGCCGGAGGAAGTGCAGTTGTACAACGGACTCTCAGCCCGCGAGTTCGTGGAACTGTCGGCCGCCCTGCACCATATGGACCCCGAGGCAGGCGCCCGACGCGCCGAGCACCTGCTCGCCCACTTCGGCCTGGAAGACCGCATGGACGAACTGCTGGGTTCCTACTCCAAGGGCATGCGCCGCAAGTCCCTGATCGCCGCATCCATGGTCCACGAACCCGAACTGCTGGTGCTGGACGAACCCCTGGAGGGCCTGGACGTGGTCGCGCAACGCATCTTCAAGGACATGATCCGGGAACACGCCGCCAACGGCAAAACCGTCATCTACTCCACCCACATCCTGGAAGTCCTGGAGGGCTTCGCCACCCACGTGCTCCTGCTGCGCGACGGGCAGGTCCTGGGTTATGGCAGCGTAGAACAGGTTCACGCCGACCTCGGCCTGGAAAAACTGGCCGACGCCTTCCCGAACCCCTCGGGGAGCCGACCGTGATGGACGCCTTGATCCGTCGATTGGGCGCCGATCCCCGTGAACTGCGCGTGCTTTACAAGGCCCTGCAACAAGACAAAACCTGGCGCATCGAACAACAGGTCAAGAACGGTATGGACCTGCGCTCGCTCAAAGTATTGATGGTCATTCCCCTCAGCATCATCAGCATCGCCGTGCTCATCATTTCCATCGCCTACCGGGACAACCCGGCCGTCGTCGCCCTCACGGTCCTCACCACTCAACTGGCCCTGTTCAGCGCATCCCTGGTCTTCACGATTATCATGGACCTGCTCGGCGATGAAGATTACCGGGTCATCGCCTCATGGCCCTTTCGCCCTCACAGTTTTCTACTGGCCCGCATGATTCCCATGATGCGCACCGCGCTCATCCTGGCCGCTTTTGCCGGCGGACCCGCCATCCTGTTTGCCATGGGCGCCGTCGGCATCCCCGTAATCACCGGTCTGACCCTGGCCGTGGTGTTGGTCCTGTTTTCGATCGCGCTGGTCTTGGTTCTATCGGCCCTGGCCTCGGCCGCGGTCCGGACCCTGGGCCTGGAGCGGCTCCGCCTGCTGATCGTGGTCCTGATGATGTCCCCCCTTCTCTTGTATACCCAACTGGACTTGAACGGTGAAGCACTCAAGGGCGGTATCGACTTCTTCGCCGTGCCCGCCGGCGTTCCCTCGCTCTGGCCCGCCGCCCTGGTCGCACTCAGCGCCGGCCAGGCCAACCAGGTCTTATGGAGCTACGCGGCGCTCGGCCTGCTCATTCTCATCCCCCTACCCATCCTGGCTTTCAATCGGGCCGCCCGCGATTACACCCGGGGGCTGCCCGCCACACGCGGCGGACCTTCCAAGGCGCGCCTGGGTTGGCTCGCGGTTTTGCTGGGCGCCCAAAGCAAGAGCCCGGCCGATCGAGTGGTGGCCGTACTTACCCTGGCCCATATTCGCCGCGACTGGCGCTTCCGCATGCAGGGTCTGATGCTGCCTTTCCTCTTCGCCGTCATAGCGCTGAGCATGCAAACCAAAATGGGACAGTTCGGCATGTTCGGCGATCCCTTCGCCGAACGGGGGTTGTGGCATCCCGCCATGATCTGGATGGTGCTGATCATGGTGCCGCCCATCTTTGCCCTGCCCATGGTTTCGCAAAGCGGTGACCATAAGGCGAGTTGGCTGCTGTGCATGGGCCGCGTGGAGGAAAAGGATTACCGCCTTTCCGTACGCCGCCTGTTCCGCCGGGTTTTTCTCTATCCCTACGTGGCGCTGCTGGCCGTTTTCTACCTGTGGCAAGGCGTTCCCCTCCACCATCTGGCCGCGCACCTGCTGATGCTGTCGCTGCTCGGCGAGCTGATGGTCGGCCAGATCCAGGCGGCCTTCAGCAATCAACCCTACTCCCTGCCGCCGCAAGACGAGGAACTGGCCCTGAAACTTATACCCCTGATGCTCATGCTGGAAATCTTCGGCGGCCTGGCAGCGTGGGCGCTCTACATGACGGCCTATCGCTGGTGGTGGGCCTACCTGGTCATGATCGCACTCTTGGAATGGATGCGTCGTTCCTCTCTCAACTGGGGCCTGAAATCGGAGGAAACCCAAGAGGCGCCGCTACCGGTGGAAGAACCGGTTCGGGAAACCACGCCGCTCATGGTCGCGGTTCGCGAGGGTCGGTTCCACACGGCCAAAACCCTCCTGGCCGGCGGCGCCGATCCCTCCGTCATGGACCCTGACGGAAGAACCGCCCTGCACTTCGCCAGGCAAAACGGCGACCAACGCCTGATTGACCTGTTGGAGCGGGCAGACGCCCGAGAAGATCCCCTACCGGCCGAAGCCAATTAGGAGACGCGTTCGATCTCCCTCGCGCCGACCAACACACCGTTGTTCTGAAAATGTGCGTGCATGCGGTGAAACGCCTTTTGGACCTGATCCCGATCGGTGCCCTTGAAGGTAACCCGAGCCGCGTAACTGCTGCGGTCGTAGGTAGGGTAAGAACCGATCTCCACCCCGTCGAAATCATGCTGGCAGCTGGTCAAATACGCCGCGAAGCTGGACTCGTCCCAGGAGGTGAACAGGGCCCCCGCAAAGTGGTCCGGCACCTCCGGCAAATGCCGCATCACCTCGGCAAACTTCTTCACGAAGATCTCGGGCAGACCCGGCAACACGAAACAGTTGGCCACCTGGATCAACGGCCAGGACTTGGGTCCCATGTCGATCAATTGGGTGTTGGCGGGTACGCGGGCCATGCGCAGACTGGACTCCTTGATATGATCGCCGAAATAAAGCCGTATCCGCTGCTCCAACTCCGGGTGCAGAATCAGGGACTCGCCGAAGGCCGCGGCATAGGCTTCCAGGGTGACATCGTCATGAGTGGGCCCGACGCCGCCGGAACTCACCACGAACCGGCTCTTTCGCGACAGTTCCTGAACGGTAGCGGCAATGGTGGCCACGTCATCGCGAATAATGCGCACCTCATCGACAGAGTAGGACGAGCCGCTGAGCTTTTCCAACATATGAGCCAGGTTGGTGTCTTTTACCGAGGCTGAAAGGATTTCGTTACCGATGATGATGATCGAGATCAAGTTATCCTCCCCATCCGTGAACCCCGGCATTATAGCAGAAAGATACCCCTCTCCTGCTTGCGAAACGCTCATAGCCGGCTTGGACGAAAAAGAGTTCCGCGGCTTCCGATTTCAACCCTGAGGGGTTCTTCTCGCCTGGTCGACCTCGATCATTTCGGGTAGGAAAGGTTCTCATCGATCAGTTGACCACGACCTTTTCTATTGGAAAAGGTTCTTGTCGATCGGTCGAGCAGGACCCTTTCACTTGGAAACGGTTCTATTCAGCCCGTCGACGACGACCTTTTCATGATGAAAAGGCGCCGGTCGATGAACGGATCA
>JASJCB010000051.1 GCA_030066195.1 Acidobacteriota bacterium | reverse complement strand
CGCATTGGGCGATCACAGTTTCGATACCGATACCTTGCGTGACCTGTTCCGCGAAAGCGGTCGCTATCACAAACTGGCCGGCAAGCTGTTCGACGCGGCCGGTTACGACGGCGTTTACCTGCGACCGCTCTACGATACCGACCGCGACGACGGTCGCCTGCACGTCTCCGACCTGTTTCGCATGATGGCTTTCTTCAAAGGCCGCCTCACGGTGAGCACCAACGAATTGACCGAGAAGGTGTACGCGGACCTGAAGTCCTTCGAGGGCGCCCCGCCGCCGGAACTTACGGAAACCAATCTGAACCTGCGCGATTATCAGAAGATCGGCTATGAATGGCTGTACTTCTTGAGAAGCTTCGGTTTGGGCGGTCTTCTCTGTGATCAAATGGGTCTGGGCAAGACCCACCAGGGTATGGCCTTGTTATCAGCCGTCCTGGCCGAAAAGGCGGAAGCCAGGGTGCTGGTGATCGCGCCGACTTCGGTGATTTATCACTGGAAGGACAAGTTGCAGACCTTCTGTCCCAAGGTCGGTGCTTCCATCTACCACGGCGCCGATCGCCGACCTCAGAGCACCCTCCAGCGTTTTCAGGTGATGATCTCTACCTATGGCACGCTGCGCAACGACTACGACTATTTCCAGGATCACCTGTTCGACCTGATCCTGTTCGACGAAATCCAGAACCTGAAGAACAAGGACACCAAGATGTACAAGGGCCTGTCGCGCTTGAAGGCCCGCTGCAAGATCGGCCTTACAGGCACGCCCATCGAAAACCACATCACCGAGCTGAAAAGCCTGATGGACCTGGTCTTCCCGGGTTACCTCGGCTCCGACGCGCAGTTCCGCAAGTTCTTCGCCGACCCCATCGTCAAGTACAACAGCGATCACGCCAAGGAGCAGGTGCGCGGCATGATCAAACCCTTCATCCTGCGCCGCAAAAAGAGCGAGGTGCTGCTGGAACTGCCGGAGAAGACCGAGGACATGCGCACCTTCAAGCTGGGCGAATACGAGCGCGAACTGTACAAAGAGGTCAAGGAAAAAGGCAAGAAACTGCTGGCCGAGGACCCGGACAACAAAATGCACATCTTCGGGCTGATCACCCACCTGAAAATGGTCTGCGATCACCCGGCGCTCTACTTCAAGAATGCCGACTACAGCGCCTATCCCAGCGCCAAGTGGATGCTGTTCAAGGAATTGCTGGAAGAAGCCATGGACTCGGGCGAGAAGGTGGTGGTCTTCACGCAGTATCTGGGCATGGTGGATATCATCACCCACTATCTGGGTAGTCAGGGCATCGGCTATGCCTCGATTACGGGCGCCACGCGGGACCGCCGGAGAGAGCAAAGCCGTTTCATGGAAGACGAGGACTGCCGCGTTTTCGTGGGCTCCATCAAGGCCGCCGGCGTGGGCATCGACCTGACCTCGGCGTCCATTGCCATTCACTACGATCGCTGGTGGAACCCGGCAGTCGAGGAGCAGGCAACCGACCGTATCCACCGCATCGGTCAGAAGAAGAACGTGCAGGTCTACAAGTTCGTGGGCGTGGACACGGTGGAACAGCGCATCGACGCCATCATCTCGCGCAAGCGCGGGCTCCTGGAAGACGTGGTCGGCTTCGACAGCGACTCGGTGGGCAAGACGCTTACCATGGACGAGTTGCTGGAAATTCTGTCATAAGGCGGCGACATGAGTGAAGAAGAAAATGACGAGAGGCGGATCGAAGTCCGCGACAAGGGTCAGGTTGCGGGGCGCATCGCCTGCCTGTCGGTGCTGGTCATCCGCAGCCAGTTCGAAACCCATTGGCGTCTGGAAAACGACCGGCCCGGTTTGGTAATGCAATACCGCAAGCTGGACCAATGGCTGGCCATGCAAAAGCTTTTCGATACATTCTCGCCGGAAGAGAAACTGTTGATGGGCAAACCGCCCGGTACCTGGACCGAGGATGAAACCACCTGGATGCACTGGCGAAGCGAAGCTTGCGGCATGCTGTTATGGGCGGTCCAAAAGCTGCGCGACTTCCCCGCCTTCGGCAAGCGTTTCCCGCCGCAACTACTGGGTCCGGCCATGTCGCTACCCGCCTCGCTGACGCAATACGCCGACAGCCTTGAACCGCGCCCGATCGAGGAACTGGAAGACGCCATGGACCTGGTCGGTTTCCGCTTATGGCGCGCCCGCACGGAGGTCATGAGCCGTCAGGGCATGCCGGTGCAAAACGGGACGGACCACGAAAGCAACGTTGCGCGCGCCTGCGCCCAGGCGGTGCGCATCGGCCTGATCGACCCGGACGAGGAAACGGATTTGAAGATAGACGGCGTCTATCTGTGCGATGTCGACACGCAAACCTACGCAACCGCGGCATCTACAAGCCAGGAGCGACACCTGGCTTTGAGCTGGCTGTGCGGGCTGCGCTCGGAATGGGATGAGCCCCAACAGCCGCCCGAGGAAGCTATGGAAGTATGAAAGAGGACGGCGGAAGATGAATATCAAACTGACGATCTGTCAATTCCCGGAGGGACCGGAGCATCTCCCCGAAACCTGGCACGCCCTCACACAACACGTAACGTCCATGGGCAGCGACCTGGTCTTGCTGCCGGAAATGCCCTTTTCGCCCTGGCTGTCCGCCGATGAGAGCGTGGACGGCGCACGCTGGATGGAAGCCGTGGAAACGCATCGGCAGTGGCTTTCCAAACTGGGAGATCTGGGCGATGCCCTGGTGGCGAGCAGCCGACCCGTGGAAGAAAACGGCGTTTTCTATAACGAGGGCTTCATCTGGAGCAAAGCCGGGGATTACCGGGCGGTTCACCGCAAACGCTACCTGCCGGATGAACCGGGTTTTTACGAGGCGCGCTGGTACGCCTCTGCCGAGAAGCATTTCAAGGTGATCGACACACCGCTGGGCAAGATCGGGTTCTTGATTTGCACGGAACTGTGGTTCACGGAATGGGCCCGAGACTATGCCCGCCAGGGCGCTCGATTCGTGCTGTGCCCCAGGGCCAACCAAGGCTCCGTGGAAAAGTGGCTGGTAGGCGGCAGGGCGGTTGCCATTATGTCGGGCGCCTGGTGCCTGTCCTCCAACCGGGGCGGCCGAGACGAACGCGGCGACACATGGGCCGGCGGCGGTTGGATCATCGAACCGGAAGACGGCCGGGTTTGCGGCCTTACCGCAGCATCGAACCCTTTCGTCACCTTGGAAATAGATGTCACCGCGGCCGACCGCGCCAAACAGACCTACCCCAGGTATGTGAAGGAATAGGAGGCAGCGTAAGGGGAAACGCGTTCCTCACTCCATGTCTTCGACTAGAAAACTTCCGTCATCCATGTCGAAAATAAGTCGTCTGCCGGCAGCCTCGGCTACCGTGAACACCTTGGGATCGAGCTTGCGAAAACCTTTGCTATCCAGGATCATTAGATCTCGCAATTCTTTGGCTCGTCGGCCTTCGTAATGGAAACGCTCCCAGAGAATACCGCCTGTTTTGTGCACGACATTGGCCAGATAGCTTTCATATTGAACATTTGAACGTGCCCGAGGGTTCTTGATCAATTTAAGTTCTGAATGCAGAGTCTTTGTCTCCTTGAAACTGTCCCAGGCTACTTCATGTAAGGCCAGGGTGTCTTCATCCAGGAAAAAAAGTTGTTTACCGACAGGGAACCAGTATTGATTTTCACGCTTCCTTTCATCCATGGGCAGGGTATGTAATGTCGAAAAGCGCTTTTCATCGACATGTATTACGGCCAGACCAAGCACATCCCGTTCTAGATCACGATATGTTGCCAGGCCTTGCCCCTCGGCAATGGGAAAGACTTCGGTGAGTTTAATTTGCAGGGGAACATCATCATAGTTAAGCAGTCGTTCCGAAGCGACGAAACGCCCTTGTGCATCCAGGCGAATTACCTTCATGCCGAACTTATCCAGCAACGCAAAGCCTTTCCTGGCGGAAAGTGCGATGTAGAGACCAATCGACCTGATGCGGCTGTCTTTAAGTTCCCAAGACGTGTTTGCCTTGTGATCGTACAAATAAAACTCACTTTTGGGCATGGTCGTCATGGTGATCAAAAATGTTCGCTCACCATGGGTGGCTGCACTGATGAGAAAAGCGGTAGACATCTCTTCCATGGTGATTTGTCTTAGAGATGCACTATTGACATCTCCACCGAATAAGAGGAGGAAGTAAATAAAGACGGGCATAATCATGCTCCAAAACGAACAAGGGTTTGGTTCAGTAGGGCTCCGGGGTCCACCAATCCTCACAATAGGTATCCTGCGTGCTCTTAAACGAAACGGCAAAGCAGTAAGCGGGAATTGCGAGATCTACGGTCATGTTTTAAACCCTTGACATGTTAACACGTTGTACTGGAAATGCACGCAGGATGCGTGCGCGCCCAGGCACCGGATTCACCGGCTAGAGCAGAATGCGGTCGAGGTTCTCGGTGTGCGTTTTAGTGATCGGTTTGTCGTCTACCAGGTGGTCCATGATGCGCCGCACCTCCTCTACCGTGTAGGGTCTGGTGGTGAAATCGGCGCGGAAATGGTGGACGCCTCGTCGGCGGAACCAGTTCAGCCGGCCGCTCCAACTGAGCGCCTGGTCGCCGACCACCGTGCTGCGGCAGCGGTCGTGGCGTACCTGAAATGTGTCGCCGTGCTCGTTGCTGATGTGCAGCGTCTCGTGCTTGCACACTCTGGCTCCGGGGCAGCCGCCGTAGAGTGCGGCCAGGGAACATGCTTCGGCCACGAATAACGGCGTGTCGGTGTAGGCGATGACCTCGAAAGCCGCCGGGTCAACGCTTGCCAGCAAGGCTTCCATATTGGGGCGATCGTCTTCCAAGGAGAGAGTGAACCGGCCCGTGACGCCCATGTCCTTCAGGGCTCGCCAGGCCCAGGTGTTCAGGTGGTAGATGGAGAAATCGGCATGTAATATCGCGTTGTTGCCCGGGTGTCGCCGAACCAGCGGCAGATGTCCCGGATTGGCGATGACCACGTGGACGGGCTCGCCCTTGCGTTCGGCCAGGCGACGACGGAGCAGGCGCAGGTCCCAATGCCTCAGGACCATGGGCAGGGCCAGGCGAAGAGGACCGATGAAGTCCGCCAACTGTTCGGTCACGCGGCGCCAGTCCGGTGTGGACAGGGTGGGGCGAGTCACGAAGTCGATGCCGAACCGGTTTTCTTGGGCATAAGGTAGGATATCGGACAGAAGGTCCGGTTGATCCAGGCGCAGAATGAAGCGGGGAGGCTCATCCATTCGGGGCGCGGTCGGTTGGGGGCGGTTGGCTTCTTCGATCAGGGCAGCCAACTTTGCCTCGCGACTGCCTCCGGCCGGTTCGGCCAATTGGGCCAGAACCTCGCGCCGCATCTTTTTGAGGACAGACGGCGGCAGAAAACCGGGAATCTCCTCAGGGCCCTGCCAACGTCCCTCCAGAAAATCGCTGTCGCCGAAGCGGAACAAGATCTTGCGCAGAGGCGCCGATTTGCCGGAGGTCGACGGTTCCACGGGCAGGACGCGGCTCACTTCACCGTAGGGACAACGCGCGACCAGACGCCAGGTCTCACCCTCGCGAAAAACGGTCATATCAACACGGCCCGTAATCTCGCCGCCCGCGTGCGTCACTCTTTCCTTCTCCGGTTTATAGCGTCTCTCAACTTCCTGGCTATGCACCCACATCACCTCGGTGCCCGCGGGATAATCGCCCTTCAGGTGAATCATGGCGCCCGCCTTGGGTCGGTTGCGGTCCCGACCGCCACATCGGTAATCGCGGAACGAAAGCAATTCCTCGGAACGGTCGGGTTTCACCAGGCGGATGCCGTCATAGCGCTGGATCCCGGCCGATAACAGTTCGAAGCTACCGTCCTCGTCCAAGGTGCCGATGTGCAAACCCCGGCTACCGGTCGCGGTGATATCGACGGGGTTGTCGCCGAACTGACCGCGCTCGTAAAATGCGCGGGTGTAGGCGCGGCCGAACGCCAGGCTGAGGTCTTTCTCCACATCGGTGGTTTCCTGGCGGGCCAGACGCTCGCGATAAGCCTGGACGGAGGCGCTGACATAGGCCGGTCCCTTGCGACGCCCCTCGATCTTCAGGCTGTCGATACCGGTATCGATCAGTTCCGGCAACACATCCAGAGTGTTCATATCCTTCATACTGAAGAGATAATTGTGATAACTGCCGGGCTCCGCCGCCATTGGAAACCGCGTCTCGTTGTGAATGCGGTAACCCTTGCGACAGGTATAGGCGCACTCGCCGCGATTGCCGCTACGACCGCCCACGGAGCCGCTGAAGAAACACATGCCGCTGTAGGTGTAGCACATGGCGCCGTGACAGAACACTTCCAACTGGATCACATCGGCGGGAAAGGCCTGCCGAATCTCGGTAATTTCCCGAAAGGTAAGTTCTCTTGCCAATACGACCCGCTCAAACCCCTCATCCACGCAAAACTGAACGCCTTCCAAGTTGTGAATTGCCATCTGAGTAGAGGCGTGGCGGCGCAAATTGGGAAAGTACCGGGCCATCACCCGGCCCAGACCAATGTCTTGCAAGATCACACCGTCGATGCCGCAATCCTCGGCCCGCGCCAACTGTTCCAAAACGGGACCCATTTCGTTCATCTTGACCACTGTATTCAGCGTCAGATAGACGCGCGTGCCGGCGGCATGAGCCAGGGGGACGTAATGAGCCAACTCTTCGGTGGAGAAGTTGACGGCATTGCCGCGGGCATTGAAGTCCTTCAAACCCAGGTAGACCGCATCGGCGCCGCTCGCTAAAGCGGCCCGCAGGGAATCGGGCGAACCGGCGGGCGCCAGAATCTCGATAGGTTTGCTCATATAGACCCTCCTCTACGAGCCTACCCTGAACAGCCGTTTTGCGCCGGCGCACACTACAGCAGGCCGATCTCTGCAAGCCTTTGCTTCAAAAAGGCTCGGGCCGTGATGGGCGGCCACCTGGCGGGTTCCTGCCCGGTGAAGCGATCCAGCACGGTCAGGTCACAGGCCGCGTAGGGATGCACGAAGAAAGGCATGGAGTATCGCGCTACGTTTTCGCTGTCCGGCGGGTTGACCACCCGATGAGTGGTAGCCGGAATGATTCCGTTGGTGACCCGCTTGAGCATATCGCCGGAATCCACGATGATGTCGCCGTCCAATGCGTAAACCGGAATCCATTTTCCGTCGTTGCTCAGAATTTCCAGGCCCTGACCTTCGCTTTGGGTCAGGAGGGTGATCAGGTTGATATCTTCGTGGGCCGCCGCGCGGACAGCACCGGCCGGCGCGTTCTCGGCCAGGGGCGGGTAATGAATGACGCGAAGAATGGAATCACCGTCGACCATCATGGAAGAAAAGGTGTCGCGGGGCAGTTGGAAGTAATCGGCCAGCGCCTCCAGAATGGTGGCGGCGCAGTCTTCATAGGCGCGAAAGAGGTCAAGGGCCGCGTGTTTCAGCCCCGCGATTTCCTCGGGCCAAACATTATCCGGGTAATCCTCGCGGTAGGGATGGTTTTCGGACAACTCCTGGCCGATATGCCAGAACTCCTTCAGATCGGGCACGGCGGCATCTTTGGCCTGCTCTTTGCCGAAGGGCGTATAACCGCGCTGACCGCCGGGAACGCAATCGTAGCGCTGTTTGACCTCGCGGTCCAATTGAAAGAACCGCTTGAAGGTATCGTAGGTTTGCTGAATCAGCGAGGGATCGAGCCCGTGCTTCTCTACGATCAAGAAACCGAAATCCCTAAACCCCTCCCCCAGGGTTTTTACCAAAGCACTACGCTCACTTTGACTTCCTTCCCGATATTGTTGAAGATCGATTCTGGGTATACTTTCCAACACGGCTCACCTCCTGCCCTGAACTTCGGCATTATAGGTGTTCTTTTGCAACTTCTCAATAAATTCAGGCGGCCGGGGCGACGGCAGGCTTTCCTCCGGTTTTTGAGGCGCGGCCCGGCCGCCGGGTTCTTCCCCAGAGAATTTTGATAGGCGGCCGGGGCGACGGCAGCTTTTCCGCCGGTTTTTGGGGTGCGGCCCGGCCGCCGGGTGCTTCCCGAGAGAGTTTTAATAGGAGGCCGGGGCGACGGCCGCTTTTCCGCCGGTTTTTGAGGCGCGGCCCGGCCGCCGTGTCTTGCAAGAGGATTTTTCAGGCACCGATTTGCCTCAAATCACCGTGGGCGCCGAAATAGAAGCAACCAATCGGGCAAGGCGGGCCTGCTTGGGAATAAAAATGCCCGTCGCCGCGCTCGGGACATTCATTACAGACCTGAAAAACGGACTCCCCGAGCTCGGGCACAACCTATTGACCCGAAAAACGGACCCACCGCGTGCGGTGACAACGTTTTTCGTTTTTGGTTCTTTTTCGCTGCCGCCATGTAAATTTTGCGCAAAAGGGCTGCCTCATAATATGCGCGCATTGCCTGGGTTTTGATAATATAATAGTGTTGGACTTGGAGTAGGCTCATGGTCGGTGATATCAAAGCGGATGAAGCAAAGCGCATCATTGCAGGGGCGATCGATTTTGGGGTCGCCCTAATCGGTTTCTTCATTTTGGGATATTTCCTGGGCAAGTTCATCGCCTGCCTGATTGCCGCCGCCTTCCTGCTGCTGCGCGATTCGCCCAGTCTCGAGCTCTTTGACGGCGCAAGCCCCGGCAAGAAGATGGTGGGTTTAAAGGTACTCCAGGTTCGCGGCCGGACTTGTGATCACGTGGCCTCCATCAAACGCAACCTGACCATTGCCTCGTTCTTCCTGGTGTCCCCGATTCTGGTCATCGTTTTTGCGGTCATGCCCTTTATCGACCGCGGTTTCGGTTACCTGGTCGGCGCCGGAATCGGCGCCCTCTGCCTGGGTGTGGAGCTTTACGAGGTCATGACGGACCTACGCGGCCGCCGCCTGGGCGATTTATTGGCGGGAACCCGGGTCATCGAAACCGCATTTCAAGGCGTAGATTCCCGGCAATGGATGACCCACAACCCGGAAGCCGAGGGCCGTGAAGCCTGATCCACAACAATCTGTATTACCCCAAGGGAAGGTGTATGACCGCATACAAACTGGTGGTCTTTGACTGGGACGGCACGCTCATCGACTCCATCCAACGCATTTTAACTTGTTTCAAATACACATTACGCGATGCCGGCGTACCCTGGCCGGGGGAAGTCCGTATCAAGGAAACCATCGGCCTGCCCCTGGTAGAGGCCTTTCCGCACGTGCTGGAAGATTGTGACCCGGAACAAACCGAGGAACTGGTGGAAATCTACCGCCGCCACTGGTTGGGCAAGGAGGTCCCGGAATCCACCCTCTTCCCCGGTGTCGTGGAATTACTGACCTGGCTTCAGGAGAAAGGCTGCTGCCTGGCCGTGGCCACGGGCAAGTCGCGGGTCGGCCTGGAGCGAGACTGGAAGAATATGGACCTGGACCGGCACTTCAGTCACAGCCGTTGTGCGGGTGAAGGTCGGGCAAAACCCGACCCGGATATTTTGCAGCAAATTATGGAGGAGGCCGGCGTCAACCCGGCCGATACCTTGATGATCGGCGATCACGTGTTGGACCTGGACATGGCCAAAGCCGCGGGGGTGGATGCCCTCGGCGTCACCACGGGCAGTGTGGGTCACGATCGGTTGATGACAAGTCAACCCCTGGCCGTCCTGGACGGTGTCGGCGGGCTGCGTGAATTCCTGACGTAACGACCCGCACTAAAACGGCGGCGGCGCCTGACGGTATGCCTCCCGAAGCGTTTCCGAAAATATTGCCGGGGTCAGCTCCGAGAGCAGGTCTCGGGCGGAAATGACCGCGCCGGGTTCCACCAGGTTCAGGGTCGCGGCCAGGCGCCCGATCAGCTCCTCGGGCTTCATGCCGTTCTGCCGCGCCTCCATAATAGAGGTAGATCCGTCGCGTTTTGCCATACGCTTGCCCTCCTCGTCCAAGAGCAGGGGCACATGCCAGAAACGCGGTGCGGGGAAACCGAACAATTCATATAAGTAAACCTGGCGCGGAGTAGAGTCCAACAGATCCGCGCCGCGCACCACATCGGTCATGCCCATCAGGATATCATCCACGACCACCGCCAACTGGTAACCGAAAAGACCGTCGGTCCGCTGCAAAACAAAATCCCCGACATCCTCGGCCAGGTTCTGGCTGAAAGGGCCGGCGATCCGGTCAACCAGGGCGATATCACGGTTGGGAGCCCGCAACCGCCAGGCGGGCGGTCGTCCGGTTTTCGGATTTGTGCCCGGCCTTTCGCGGTGATTGTCGCGGCAGGTGCCCGGGTAGAGGTGGGTGCGGCCCCGGCGATGCGGCGCACCGGAGGCGGCGATGATATCCTTGCGGCTGCAATAACACGCGAAGGCCAGATCGCGGTCAATGAGCAGGTTCAGGGCTTTTTGATACAATGAATGGCGTTGGGACTGAAGGTAGGGGCCGTGGGCGCCGCCTAAACGGGGGCCCTCATCCCAATCCAGACCCAACCAGTGAAGATTGTCCAATATTTGTCCATAGCTCTCCTTTCGGGCTCTGGGCAGGTCCAGATCTTCAGTACGCATGATGAAACGGCCGCCGTGGAGACGGGCTTGCAGCCAGGCGATCAAGGCGGTGCGAGCATTCCCCAGATGCAACGGACCGGTGGGGCTGGGCGCATAACGGCCGCAAACACCGTATTCTTCCGGCAGTTGGTCAAATGGGGGCGTGGCGCTGGTCAGGACCATGTAAGTTTACTCCAAAGAAGCTTTTGCCCGCGAGTGGGCAGTATTGAAGATTATAACGTCGGGAAGCCGATCGGAAAGTTTTTTCATTTTTTTTCATCTGGGATATAGGTTTGACAAGAGTTTGACGGTATAATGTCCAGAACACAGTCGAGGGAGGCGGAAAAATTGGCGAAAAGCTCATGAATATGGGAACCAAGCAGCCGGTTTTTTCGTTAGAAGACAAAAGTGCTCGAGGGAAGCCGCTCACTCTATGAAATTATCAGAATACACAGGAAAATTGTTGATCGGTCTGGCCGGTCTTTTAACGGGTTGGGTATTTGCCTTGGAACCCGAACCCGGCATGAAGCCTTCACCGGATCTTGAGCTGGTAGGCGCCCTTTCCCACAGCGGGCCGGTGTTAGACCATGTCCATCCCGGACGACCCGCAGCAAACGCGGGCATGCGTGAGGGTGACATCCTTCACAGGTGGCACCTTCGCGGCACGGAAGAAAAAGGCGAATTCCGCAACATGCAGGACGCCATCGATTTTGCCCGGGAAGTCTTGCCCAGGGGCCAGGTTCGCCTGACTTATGTACGTGACGGTCGTATCAATTCCATCGAAATCGACGGGTTCCGCATGGGCGTACGCTTGCGCCCTCACCTTTCCAATGCGGACCTGACGGCTTACCGGCGCGCGGAAGAGGCCTTTGAAGTCGAAACGCCGGAGGAAGGCATCGCCCTGCTGTCCGAACACGCCCTCAAGCTGGAGCGGTATGAGGCCGACCCCAATCTGGTCAGTTGGTTTTTCGAGAGAACCATGACCGCTCAAGCCCGGGAGGGGCGTTGGGATGATATGGAAGTGTCCTTCGCAAGGGCGCTCAACACGGTATCTTCCCTGAACAGGCCCTCCTTTACAGCCCGACTTTTCGAACAAAAAGCGCATCTCTACGGCAATGTCCACGAGTACAGACGCGCTCTGACCGCTTTGGAAAAAGCCGCCGAGATAGGAGGCGGTACCCAACCTTACTCCCACACCATTCGCCTGACTTTGATGGGCAAATATTCCCGCTTATCCGGCAACCTCTCCAAGGCGGAGATTTATCTCCACAAAGCTGTTGCCGCCGCCGAAGAATTGAACGGCAAGTCACCTCACCTGGTGTTTTCGTTGACCAATCTAGGTACGCTGGCTCAAGCCGTCAACGATCTTGAAACAGCCGAAACCCACCTGATGCGCGCCTATAAAATGGGTAAGCAAGAGTATAAGGAATCGCTGCTGTTTGCCGAAACCCTGAACCAGGTCGGCCGACTCAACTTCTTCCAGGGCAACTACCGCCGCAGCAAGGATTACTTCACCAGGGAATTGGAACTGAGATTGAAACTGGCTCCTGAAGGAACGGGTCATTTCGGTGCGCTGAACGGGCTGGGCGCGGTTGCTTGGAAATCCCAAGATCAGAAAGCAGCGATCAAATACATCGAACGGGCAATCAAACTACTTCAGGAAAAAGAGCCGGAGAATCTGCTCCTGGCGAAACTTTTGGGCAACCTGGCCTACATTCAGTTGAAGAATCACCGTCCCCACAAGGCGAGCGAATATTTCCTGAAGGCTGTTGAGATCTTGCAGGACCGAGCCCCGGATAACCTGATGCTGGCAAACATGCTTTTCGGCGTCGGCCGGGCCTGGCGAGAGTTGGAGAAACCCGAGAAGAGCCTGCTTTATTTCGACCAGGGTCGCGAGTTGATCGAAGACCGCCTGGCTCGTTTCGTGGCGGCCGAGGATGTACGCGCCAATTACAGCGGCAAGTACCGCAAGCTCTATGCCGAGCAGATCGACCTGCTGATTGAAATGGACCGACCGGAAGAAGCGTTCGATATCCTGGAAAATTATCATGCTCGTGTGTTCCTGGACATGTTGGGCGAGCGCGATCTGATGCACCATACCGACATTCCTGCCGATTTGCAGAAACAGCTGGATGAAGTACAAAGAAGCACCGAACGCCTACAAGAAGAGTTGGACCACCTGGCCGATGATGACCGGAACCGTAAACGCTACCTGGACAACCTCCGTCACCTGCGTACCGAACGAGCGGATCTCTACGATCAGGTGAAGCAGAGCATCGATCGACCGGTGGCCTGTGAAACCCCCGAACCGTTGACGCATGACCAGATTCGCCGCAACTTGAAACCCGGGTCGTTGATGTTGTCCTACCTGGTGCAAGACGAGCATGTTTTGCTGTTTACCTTGTCCAACAAAGAAGCGCCGCGGGCCGTCAGATTGAAGCTGGGTAATCAGCCGGGTGAAAAGCTGCGGCAAATGGTCATGGACTTCCGCCGTTTCCTGATGAAACCGGATAACCGCACGGCGGAAGTGATGATGACCGGCAAGAGTCGCGACCTGTACAAGGCGCTGATCGAACCGGTTGCCGCACAGATTGCTCAATATGACCGGATTCTCATCGTACCGGACGGTCCCCTGCGTATCCTGCCCTTCAGTGCCCTGCAAAATGGCCGGCAGTATCTGATCGAACAGAAACCCATTGCGGTTCTGAACTCCGGCAGTGTCTACGATTACCTGGACAACCGCAATCTTCGCGACAAAGAAGACGGCGAGGAACCCAAGCCTGAGGTCGACAAGAGCTGGTATGCCTTCGGCGATCCCACCTATGAAACCAAACCAATTACGGAACCGGAAGAAGAAGCATCAGCACCGGTTATCCTCACGTCCGATTCGCCCACCATGTACCGCTCATCTTCCAAAAACTTCGGTTCCCTGGTACACAGCCTGGAAGAGGTTGAGTACATCGGCCGTCATAACAGCCAGGCGCGTGTATTGACCGGCAGCCAGGCCAGTGAAAGCCGGGCTGAAGAATTGCTGGACGAAAACACTGCGGTCATTCACTTCTCCTGCCACGGTTTTTACGATGAAGAATATCCATTGAACTCAGCCCTTGCGCTCAGCGACTCCGAAGAGGAAAAAGGCTACCTGCATGCCTGGGAAATCATGGATAACTATTCCCTGGACGCGGAGCTGGTCGTACTGGCATCTTGTGAAAGCGGGCTGGGCAAAGATTTCGGCGCGGACGGCCTGCTGGGCCTGACGAGAGCCTTCCAGTACGCCGGCGCCAAAGCTGTCGTCGCCTCCCTTTGGCGCGTCTCCGATTTATCGACCGCCTACCTGATGAAACAATTCTACGGCTTTATGGACAAGGGCCAAAACAAAGCGCAAGCCTTGCGAAGCGCTAAAATGGACATGATCAGTAAGCGCGACGACAGCATTTATTCAAAGTTTTCCCACCCCTTCTACTGGGCGGGCTTTCAACTACACGGCAACTGGGAACCCATTGAATCGGAATAAGCCGACCGCCGCGGTTTTCAAACAGAAAAGGTAAGCTCCCAGCAGGCTCCCTTCAACTCTCCGGTTCCGTTGGTGACCGTGATGTCGCCTTCTTGTGCGCGCATCAATTGATGGGCGATGTACAGACCCAAACCAAACCCTCGCTGATTGCCCCGCTGAAACGGGTGGAACAGTCTTTCGGCCAGATCGGGCGCTATGCCCACGCCGTCATCGCTGATCAGCAGGCACACTTTTTCACTCAACTGCTCAGCCAGGAATCGCAGTTTGGTTGCCCCGCTGTGGCGGACCGCGTTGTCCAACAGGTTCTCCAAGATGCGGATGGTTCCGCTTCGGTTAGCCGATACCCTCAGGTGATCGGGAACCAGTATCGACACATCCAACCCCGCCTGAATCAATGACTTGGAGCGTCGCTCCATGGCCTCATCAATCAGCACTCTCAGCGGAATCCCGGTCAATTCCAAATGGCCGGCTCTCCCGCGCGCGCCCTCCAATAAGTCGAAAGCCAGGCTTTTCAAGCGATCCACATCGGTCAGGGCTTCTTGAATGAATTCACGGTATTCCTCGGGCTTGCGTTCCCTGCGAAGGGCCAGTTCCAAATCGCCCCTGAGACTGGTCAGCGGGGTTCGCAATTCGTGTGCGGCCTCTGCCACAAATCGATTTTGGGTTTCCAGCAGGCCCTCCACCCGGTTGATCAATTCACGCAGAGTACTCGCCAGAACATGGAATTCCTCCGCGGCTTTTTCCGGAAGCGTCAGTGATTGTCGGTCCCGATCACCGGAAATTTTGCCGGAGAACAATTCCAGTTGCCGACAGGCATCGCCCAGGCGCGTCAGGTCCTTGATTCTTCGCCGGGTAGACCAGACCCCGGCAAAGCCGATCATTCCGGCGGCCAGAAGCGCAACGGGAACCGCTATGGAAACAAACGACCACAGGGATGCATCCAAATCGGCATGGGCCACACCCACCGAGATATAGGCATCCTGCTCCCGAAACTTCAGGGGGATGACGACCATGCGCAACAGGGGGCCGGGAAGATCCCCGGTATTGAAGAAGTAGGGATCGCCGCCGCCTAAAAAGGACAGCCAGGATTGTGGAATCCGATCGCCTACCTTCAAGTTGTCGGTGTGGTCCAATATATTGCCTTGCATGTCGAAGGCCATGGCGTAGCGTTCTCTCAAGCCGCCTGTAAAACTGGGCAGCGGGATGGACATTCCGTGAACGTGAATGTCCTTGTTTTCATCCAGGATATTGGTGGCTTCCGCATGAGCCAGATGCAGTAACAGGGCGTCGGTCTGGCGGTGCATGTGGCCGTGGGTGAGGAAACTGAGCATGACGACCATAACGGCAAGGGCGGCCACGGCAACCATGACGATCCGTATGCCCAATTGGGTTTGGAGGGAGTTGCGTTTCATGGCTCATGCCTCCGATTTCAGGCGATATCCCCTGCCGCGAACGGTTTCGATGACGGAACGCCCGGCAGCCCTGTTCTCCGAGCTGTCCAGTTTGTCGCGCAAATAGCGAATATAGACGTCAACGACATTGGTGGTGGGGTCGTGCGACATGCCCCACACGCGATCCAGAATGCGGCTGCGGCTGACCACTTCACCGCGGTTTTTCAGCAAAAAGGACAACAGGTGATACTCGCGGTTACTGAGCGTGAAGCTCTGCCGACACAATTGGATGGTGCGGGCCTCCATGTCCAGCAGGGCGTCACCCAGTTTTAACGTGCGGTTGCTCCCTGATTTGCCGCCCGAGAGTTGGTGACGACGAATGTTGGCCCGAATGCGCGCCAGCAATTCCTCGAAGCTGAAGGGTTTTTCGATGTAATCGTCGGCGCCGTGATCCAGCCCCAAAACAGTGTTGTCGATGCCGGTTCGCGCGGTGATCATGATGACCGGGGAAATCACCCCCAATTCCCGCCAGCGTTCCAGGACTGTCAGACCGTCCATATCGGGAAGACTCCAATCCAGTAAAATGACCTGGTAGGTTTGCGTCAGGCCGGTCTCCAGGGCCGTGTGCCCGTCGCTGCAAAGTTCTACGTTAAAGCCCTCTTCCTTAAGTCCCCTGACCAGGAAGCGGGCGACGCGCTCGTCGTCTTCCACGACCAATATGTTCACGGCTCATCCTCCACGGAAGAGCCTAGCATAGATCGTGGGTAAGACCAAAAGGGTGAGTGGGGTTGCTGTCAACAAGCCGCCGATAACCACGGTGGCCAACGGTTTCTGTACCTCGGCGCCGACGCCTTGGGCCAGGGCCATGGGCAGAAAGCCGATCCCGGCCACGGCGGCCGTCATCAAAACGGGCCGAAATCTTTCCAAGGCGCTTTTCCAGGCAGCTCCGAAGCTATCTTCAGTTTCATTCAGTTCCCTGGCTCTGGCCAGCAGCACGATTCCGTTCATCACCGCAATCCCCAGCAGCGCGATAAAGCCGACTACCGCGCTCATGGAAAGCGGCATGTCGCGCAGCCACAGCAGGAACAGCCCGCCGGAAACGGCAATGGGCACGTTGAAGAAGATCAGAAGCACCACTCGCCAGTTCTTGAAGGCCTGGTAGAGAACGCCCAAGATGAGGAACACCACCATGGGAATGATAATGCCCATACGCAGGGCCGCCGTACGCAACTGTTGGTACTTGCCGCTCCAACTGATCCAATAGCCGGGCGGCAATTCGATGCGCTCGACGGCCGCCATGGCTTCGGTTACGAAGCCGCCCAGATCACGGCCACGCACGTTGGCCTCCACCACCATGCGGCGCGAACCGGTTTCTCTTTGAATGACATTGGGTGTTTCCCGTGCAATGATTTCGGTCATTTCGCTCAGTGGAACCGAGGCGCCGTCGGCCAGGACCAGGGGGAGATCGGCCAGGGGGGCATTTTTGCGGTCCAAAATCAGAACCACGTCGTCGCGAAACTGGCCGCGAATGACCTTGCCGACCGGAATGCCCTGGTTCCCCGCCTGGATATAAGCCAGTACCTCTTGGGAAGACATACCGTACCGGGCGCGCAGATTTTCATCAATGGTAACCGACCATTCGGGCACGCCTTCCGGGGCGGGTGTGACGACATCGGCCGCGCCCGGGATGCCTTCCAAGACTGACGCTACCTGTTGCGACAAGTCGAGAAGAGTATCCAAATCGTCCCCGAAAATTTTGATGCCTACGTCGGAGGTGATTCCCTCCAGCATTTCGCTGAAACGCATCTCGATGGGTTGGGTATAAGCGAATACCGCTCCGGGCGCCTCGGCCTCCAGGCGTGCGGAAACGGCCTCGATCATGCCCTCCAGGTCACGGGCAGTCTGCCATTGGTTCTTGGGCTTCATTTGTACGAGGATATCGGTTTCTTCCAGGCCCATGGGATCGGTTGCCACGGCGGGTGCGCCGGTGCGCGAGGCAACCCGAATGACCTCGGGAAACGATTTCAGGATGGCTTCGATACGAGTATTCTCGCGAATACCCTGTTCGGGCGAGACGCCGGGCAGGCGTTCGGTCTGCACTACCAGGTCGCCTTCTTCCAGGCGGGGTACGAATTCCACGCCCATGCCGGAAAGCAGTAATACGCTGAGCGGGATCAGGCAGACCGCGAATGAGGCGCTGAAAGCCGGTCGTTTCATGGCAAAGTTCAACACGGGTTGGTAGAGGCGGTGCAGCCTTTTCTCCAGCCAGGAGCGGTGTTCGCCCCGCGGTCGGATGACGGCGGAAGCCAGGGCGGGAACATAGGTGAAGGTGAGAAACAGGGCAACAGCCAGGGCCAGCAGCACGGTGACGGCCATGGGTCGGAACAGTTTGCCCTCGACGCCCCACATTAAAAGGATAGGCGTATAGACCAGTAACAGAATGCTGACGGCAAAGAACACGGGCCCGGCTACCGAGCGGGCGCGTTTGGCGACGGTTTCCCCGAAGGCTCCGCGTCCCGCCGGAGCAAGGGCGACAATGGACTCGGTAACCACAATGGTGCCGTCCACAATCAAGCCGAAATCAATGGCGCCCAGACTCATCAGGTTGCCGGAGAAGCCGAGGATATTCAGGCCGCAAAAGGCGCCCAGCATGGACAGCGGAATCACCGAGGCGACCACCAGGCCCGCGCGCCAATCACCCAGCAGCAGGAATAACACCACAATCACCAACAGACCGCCCTCGATCAGGTTTTTGGCCACGGTGGTCAAACTGGCGCCGACCAGTTTCTTACGATTGTAGGCTTCAATCAGTTGGACGCCCTCGGGCAGGGATGATTGGATATCGATGATACGCGCCTCGATGGCCCTGACGGTAGACAGGGCGTCGGCCCCGGCGAGCAGCTGAACCATGACGAACAGGCATTCCCCGGCGCCGTCGGCCGAACCGAAACCAACCGTGGGGGTGCCGCCGTCGCGCGCAACGCCCAGATCGGCCAGGGGAACCAGGTTACCGTTCGGCGTTGCGATGCTGATGCGTCCCAAAGCCTCGGCTGACGCGGGATTGGACTCGCCTCGAATAAGCGAGCGTTCCGCTCCCTCGGTTTGCGTGCCGCCGGCGACCAGGCCCATGGAAAGGCCCAGTTGTTCGCGGACATGCTCCAATGTCAACCCGTGATTGGCCAGGACGTAGGGATCCAGGTGTAATTCCAGGCGCGGCGCTCCGGCGCCCCAGGCGTTGACCTCGACCACGCCTTGCAGGGCGCGCAGGCGGGGGGCGATATCTCGTTGGAAGATGCGGTAGAGCTCGCGTGGTTTCAGGGTACCGCTGCTCAGCGTGAACTGATAGACTTCGCCCAAGCCGGTCGACGGCGGGGCCACCTCCGGCGTGCCGGCGCTTTCCGGAATATCCTCGCGGGATTGGTCCAGGCGCTCCTTCACCATCTGACGCGCCAACCATGGGTCCGTGTTATCGCCGAAGACAAGAGTAATGGCCGAGATACCGGTGCGGGAACGACTACGCAGGGTTACCAATCCGGGCAGTCCGCCCATGGCGCGTTCGATGGGAACCGTGACCAGCATCTCGATTTCCTTGGAGGACATGCCGGGCGAGGTCGTCAAAACCTGGACTTGAACCCCGGTCAGGTCGGGAAAAGCGTCGAAGGTGGTAGTGATGAAGGCGCGAACGCCCAGCAGGGCAAACACCAGGGTGCCCGCCAGTACGAAGCCCCGGTTGCGAACGCTGAAACCGATCAGGTGGTCTATCAAGATCATTAGGACTCCTCGTTCAGCAGCATGATGCTTTTCAGTAGGAAGACCCCGCGGACCACAACCCGCGAATCGGTCTTTAGTTGAGAGGAACGAACCAGTACGTGTTCGCCACGTCGGCCCAGAACCTCTACCTGAACCCATTCCGGACGCGACGGGTCAGCACTTTCCAGGAAGACGCCGTCTCGGCCCTCCAAACGGCACAGCGCCTGCTTGGGCAATGAGCGGGTGTCCGACTCAGCGGATACAAGCAGGGCGCCTCGACCGCTGCGACCCGGCAGGAAATAGGGGTCGCCCTTTTGTCTCGGAGTCCCGGCAAAGTACCAGGGGGTCGTGCGCGTAACGGGGTCGACCGTCATCCCGGCACGGGCGAACTCAAGGATGAAAGGTTCCGTCTCCATGGGAAGACCCGCCGGTTGCCACGATAACTTGGGTTTTTCGCCGGTTTCGGTTAGCAAACGTTCGGGCAGATGCACCACCACCTCCACACGGCTTACATCCACAAGTGAAAACACGGTTTTACCGGGTGTCAGGGATTGTCCCTCCCTGGCCTTGACCGCACCGATGACACCGCTCCGGCCGGCGTTCCAGGTGAAAGTGAACTCGGCCCGGCTGTCACTGCGAAGACCGGATTTCTCGACGGCCTTGCGATCGGCCTCGATTCGGGCCAGGGCCAAACGCGCATCGGCTACCTCGGCGGCCAGGGCTTGTACCGCGTCGCCGGTGGTCATGCCCAGGGCCAGCTTTTCCTGTCCCATGGCCAGTTGTTTCTCGGCCGCTTTAAGGTGTTGGGCGGCGGCTTTTTCAATATCGCGCCAGGCGGTCAATGATGGAATCTGCAATCGGGCCAGCGGCGTATCCACATCGACCCATTGCCCTTCCCGGGCCAGAACCTCGGTCAATCGGGCCTCCACCGGCGGCGATAAGTCAAATCTAAAGGAGGGCGCGGCTTGGACCTGAGCGGGTAGCGTGATCAACTCCCGGTCTTCCGCTGCACCCACCATTTCGTACCGCAATCGCTCGGCCAGGTCAGGCACATTACGCACGACATCTTCCGAGGCCTGGTTGGCGCAACCCAGGTAAAGTAAGGGAGTAACGATCAACAAACAAATCATCGGTGCTTTCATGGCCGGCCCTCCGTCCGTATCAGGTAGGTGTAGATTTCCGCTTCCAATCGATCGGTCCACAATTGGTGGATCAGTTCCAGGTATTCGTGCTCGGCCTCATGCAGGTCCGCCTGGACCTGAAGCTGGAAGCGGCGCTCGACATGCCCGCCTTCCAGTGCGCGTTCATAGAGTTCCGCTTGTTGGATGAGGGGAGTCAGAACCTCCTTCTTGAAGGAGGCGGCATGGGCCGCATTACGTTCATATGCAGCCGCCCTGGCTTTTAATTCGGCGGCCTGGGAAGCGGCCTCCCACCGGGAGCGCGCCTCAAAAGACTCAGCCCTGGCTTTATGCTTGCGCCAGGTCGCGTCTTTCTTCGGCCGCAACGAGAACGAAAGCTTGACACCCAATCCGAGCCAACTACCGTTGGGTTCGTCCCTTACATTGATATTAGGCGCCAGTTCCAGGGCGTTCATGCCCGCGGCCAGGCTAGCTTCGCTTTGCGCCGACCGCGCCTGATCGGCGGCCAGCAGGACCTGCGGAAACAGC
This sequence comes from Acidobacteriota bacterium, assembly GCA_030066195.1. Classification (GTDB taxonomy): domain Bacteria; phylum Acidobacteriota; class Holophagae; order Acanthopleuribacterales; family Acanthopleuribacteraceae; genus JASJCB01. The sequence continues at coordinate 44,247 of JASJCB010000051.1, read as the reverse complement.
TCGGGTTTTTGAGATAAAGCCGTAAAGGGGTTTTCCGCCAGCGCTTCCGGTAATTCTCGGGGCAAATTCAACTCGACCCGCGCCCCCAGTAGTCGGCTCAATTGGTCCCGGGCCGTTTGACGACGATGTTCCATTTCCCTGATTTCACCGGCGTACCGGCCGGCCAGCGCCGACCAGGCGAGCAGATCCGATCTAAGCGCCAATTGACGTTCCACCTGCACCGCCAGGTCCTGCCGCTGTCGATCGGCCTGGTTGTACAACTCGCGAACGTGATGCACCAGAACCTCGGCCAAAGCCGCCTCCGCAAAGGCTTGTTGCACCGCTGACATAAACTTCAGGCGTTCATTCAAGGAAGCCCGGTCCGCAACCGAGATTTCGTTTTGCAGCAGGTCCCTTTTCAGTTCGGGGAGATCGGCCAGGGACATGGAGGCTTCCACCTGGAAGTTGTGTTCGCCGCGCTGCCCGTTTTGCCGGTTGATTTCCGGAAGCAGGCTGACCCCGACCTGATCGAAACGACCCCCCACCAGATCCCCGGCTTGTTCCAGGCCATGAATCTGAGCCTTGTAAGCGCGTCCGGGCCCACGGTCATAGGCATCGGTCGCAACTTGGAGCAGATTATCCCGGCTGATGGAAATCGGCGAGGCGTCCGCTTGAAAAGCCAGGAGTAGGAGTAAGATCATAGAAACCCCCTTTACGCTACTGATCATGGCAGCCGTCGTAACGGGGTTCTTGAAACTAAGATGAGAAAGTTCTCATGAATGCCGAGAAGCCCGGCAAGGTTTGAGCCGGGCACAAAAAAGCCCGCCGTTCGGCAGGCTTCGGTACTTCAAGTTGGTATTCTCTTTTTTAAATCAAATGGCGACGCGTATCGCTGGTGATGAAGTTCAGGAATTCCGAGCGGGTTTTGGCTTCTTTGAAAACACCGCGCAGGGAACTGGTCACGGTATCGCTGTGGCTTTTGGACACACCGCGTTGCGCCATGCAAAGATGCGTGGCCTCGATGACACAAGCCGCGCCCTTGGGTTGCAGGTAGGTCATCAGCGCCTCGCTGATTTGCGCGGTCATTCGCTCTTGGACTTGTAACCGACGGGCAAATACCTCTACCAACCGCGCCATCTTGGACAGCCCTACGATTTTTTTGTCGGGCAGGTAGGCAATGTGGGCAACGCCCACGAACGGCAGCATGTGGTGTTCGCACATGGAGAAAAAGGGGATGTTTCGTTGAATGACCATCTCGTCCGCTTGTTCCGCGCCGTCCGTAAAGGTTTTCATGATGCTTTTGATCTCGGTTTGGTAGCCGCGGTACAACTCGCCGTAACTGCGGACTAGTCGATCGGGGGTTTCCTGCAGGCCCTCGCGATTGGGGTTTTCGCCGATATAGCTGAGGATGGTGCGTACGGCCTGTCTAACTTCGTCTTTAGATGGGCGTTCGGGTGCTTTGGGACCGGTGCTCTCGATATCGTCAAGGTCTACGTCGGGTTCAATAGCAAGGCACTGTCCTTCAAAAGCTGCCATAAGTCTTACTCCTTTGTAGGGTCAGGTCGGCATGAGTTAGTTTTTAAGGCGCCGCACCCCGGTGGATACGGTTATCGTGTCCAAGGCAGTCTATGTAGTCGTTTCCTTGACCCCTATCGGTTGCAACCGATTTATGAGGAGTACAAGAATACCAAGAATTTGTACGGGTACGAACCAAAAAAGTACCTGGTGAAAAGGCATTCGTTGGTGCAGCCAGCCCGCGGCAGCCGACCCGGCAACCGCCGCAAAGCCGCCTACCGCGGTGGAAAACAGGCCCTGGTAGCTGGCGCGATTGACGCCGCCGCAATAGTGGGTGATGCCTTGCAGGGCGGCCGCGTAGAACAGGGCAAAACCGGGACCGTGAAGTAATTGCGTAACGGCCAGGACCCAGGGAACGGGGTAGACCGCCATGAGGGTCCAACGCACAAGGCTGGAAACAAAGGCTACCAGCAGCACCGTTTTAAAGCTCATGCGAGCAAAGAACCATCCGGCGCATAGAAAAACGAATATTTCGGCCGCTACGCCGATGTTCCACAACCAACCCCACCATTGCGGCTGAATGCCGATCTCTTCCTGAAACAAAGTAAAACCGTAGTGATAGGGGGAAAAAGCGACCCAATGACAGACCAATGCAAACAGCCAGACCCACCACGACCCATTCAATGTCCGCCAGAAATGCGGGTGACGCGATGCTTCCTGGTGTTCTCCCTCCTTGGGTAATATGGTCAGGGTTCCCAGGAGGTAGACGAGGCAAACGCCCACCATGGTGGGGAAGAAGACGCGGATGCCGAAAGCCTCGATCAGGTAACCCATGGCGGCCACCATGACCACGAAACCGATGGAGCCCGCCATGCGCACCCGCGAGAAACGCTTTGCATCGTTACCGCCTACATGCATGGCCAGGGCGTCCAACATGGGAATCATGACCCCGCGACAAATGCCCATGAGAAAGAGCAACAGCAGGAAGCGAACCGATGCAGTCGACGATTGCCACCAGATCAGGGTGGAAAAGACGGCCATTCCCAACGCGCCGATGCGAATGGTTTGATCGATGGTCAGGAACTTATCCGAAACACGGCCGCCGACAATCGGCATGATGGTATTGATGAAATAGAGACCGGCAACGATCATCCCGGTCTCCTGTTTCGTGTAGCCCAACTCCAGCAAGGCGGGACTGAGAAACGGGACGATGACCCCGAAAAAAGCGAAGTAAAGAAAGTAACTGACGGCCATATCGTTCCCTGTATGCTCGAAAAAGAGAGCGGATCGGCTCCCCCGTCCGCGGACGACCAAGTATCGGGCGTCAGGCGTCGACTGTCAAGAAGTAACGGCAAAGCGGCGAAGCGCGGGGGTCTCGAAAAATCGACGGGAGGTTGTCCACCCCTGTTATTGTCTTGACGAACGGCAATCAGAATGTATGATGCAACAAGCACGAGAAGCGGGAGTCATTGATGAGCGTTACCATTTCGGGCCTACACATCTACCCCTTGAAGGCCGGTACGGCCGTGGACCTGACGAAATCTCGCGTCGATAGTCTGGGCCTTGCCGGTGACCGGCGTTGGATGTTGGTGGGGGAGGATATGGTGTACATGGGCCAACGCAAGACCCCGAAAATGGCCGTGCTGAAATCACAGATCATCGCCGACGGTTTGAAGGTCAGCGCGCCCGGTATGGGCGATCTGTTCGTCAATAAAACGGTCCATGCCCGTCATACGGTTCAACTTCACAAGGAAACCATCCGCCGGGTCGCCGATTTGGGTGATGAAGCTGCCGGCTGGTTTTCCGAATTCATGGAAACCCCCTGTCGCCTGGTTTACATGGACGAGATTTGCAAGCGACCGTTGGTCTTTGTGCCCGGCAAGCCCGGTGAGCATTTGGGTTTTGCCGACGCCCTGCCCCTCCTCATTCTTTCCGAAGCATCTCTGGTCGGTCTCAACGACCGTCTGGCCGAACCGGTAACCATGCGCCGCTTTCGGCCCAATATTGTGGTTAGGGATTGCGCCGCTCACGAAGAGGATCGTTGGCGCTTGATTCGCATCGGGGATGTTTCCTTTCGCGGCGAAATTCCCTGCAACCGTTGTGTCGTCACCACGGTCAACCAACAAACGGCAGAAAAGGATCTCGACGGCGAGCCCCTGAAAACGCTGACCGCTTATCGCAAGACGGAAAAGGGCAAGGTAAATTTCGGCATGACCTTCGTTCCTTTGAATCAGGGCGTCATTCGCATCGGCGACGCGGTAGAGGTCCTGGAAAGCGAATCGGCCGACTGACCGCTTTAAACCCGGGCGGGCATACGCACCGCCGATCGTTTGATCACCAACAGGGTGACATCGTCGTCTTGAGAGCGGCCGGCCGCCCAGTCTTCACCCATGGCCACCAATTGACCGATGATATGGGACGGATCACCCCCGGCGATTTCTGCAAAGCGCTGTTTGACGCGTTCGCCGCCCAACATCTGGTCGCCTGGATTGAAGCGTTCTTCCAAGCCGTCACTGCCCAATAGCAACGTATCTCCAGGATCGAAGCGAACATCTTCCTGGCAGTAGGGGAAATCCAAACCGCTGCCCAGCGGCAGGCCCTTGAGAACGATTTGCTCGACCCGGTTCTCGGCGGCGCGAAAGTGCAGGGCGTAAGGCATGCCCGCGGAGGTCAAATGCAGACAGTCTCCGCGCCATCTGGCGATGAGCAGGGCCATGAACATGCTCTGAAAGCCCATTCGACTGAGCGCGCGCGAAATGTGTTCCAAAAGCGGTACCGGCTCGTGGTCGGGAGCCAGGGCGTTGAACAAGCCCTTGGTGGCGGCAACCATGGTGCCGGCCTGAAGACCGTGGCCGGTGGCGTCACCCACGACGACGGTCAAAGCGTTATCGTCGAGATAACAATCATAATAGTCCCCGCCGACCTCCGTGGCCGGATTGGTGAAGGCCGCCATGGTAAGGCCCGGAATCTCGGGCAGGCGTTCGGGCAGCATGGAAAGCTGCAATCGACGCGCCTCTTCCAACTCGCGGGTTTTGCGTTCGTTTTCAGCGGCCAGGCGGACGCGTTCCCGCTCCTGCTCGACCTCCTTGCTTCTGGCCTCGGCGATATTGGCGACCATTTTATTGAATGCCTCGGCGACGAAACCGATCTCGTCGCGGGCGTGCACCTGGACGCGAGCCTCCAGATTACCGTTATTCACCTCGTGGACGCCTTCCATCAGCGCCGTGACGGGTCGCGTAACGCCACGCTCCATAAAACTGGGGAAGAACAGCAAAATGCCCAGGCTGACCACCAACATCACCATAACCATCTTGCCGTTGGTCTCGTGCATGTGAATGCGCAGATCCAGATAGTTGAACCCCACCTGATACAACAGTCCGTCGTGGATGAAGTCGTAATGAATATCGCGTTCGTGAAAGAGTAGGGCCTGTGCATCGGTCGCACGGACCAGGGGCGCCATCAACGGGTCGGGCTCGACCGCATTGTTTTTCCCCGCGGATAGGGGCAGGAGACGGTTGGCCAGGTCTTTCATCTGACGCGTTCGCTCACGAAGATGTTTGTCGGTATTTTCGATGGTGCTGACGTGAAAATGCGGGTCGGCCTGATACCAGGTGGTGTATTTGGTTCCCGTCAGCGGACGTCGAATCACATAGCGAACCATGGGCGGGACACGGTCTTTGCGATCTTCCATCACCAGGCGCCGACAGATTTCCACATCGCGCAGCCGCTCGCGATGGAAGGCCTCCCGCGCCTCTCCCGCGGCGATATTGGCGGCCACGGCCAGGGTGAGTAACACAATGACCAGGGAGACGCCGACCAGCTTCATCATAAAGCTGGACTCTTCCGGCTGGTGATTGATGTAGGCGATAAAAAAGGTCGCGAACAACAACATGACGGCCATCACGAATATCTGCGAGGAGGTGTCCTGATCGGTCAAACCGATGTATTCCACGACAATCGCCAGAGGAAGCAACAAACCGATGGAGAAGCTGAATAGGAAGGCGCGCAGGGTCTTGGAAGTAGCCCGGCGGGGCAGAAGGATTTTGGCGAGAGAGGATCGCGAGGGATCGTTCTCCAAAAAAAGAATTTTGCGGGTCCAGACAAAACCCAGCCAGGATAGCTCTAAAATACGTATGAACTGGAAGAGAACGGCAAAAGTAAACCAGGATTCCGGGACCAGGGTCCAACCGTCGGCGTCGAACCGCATCACGTAAACCAGCCCCACGGTGACAGCCATGGCAACCAAGAGGTTGATCCACATAACGATCTGGGCCTCACGGGGCCTGGTATTAGTGGGAAAGGTATAGCCGAACTGCAAAAGGCACAAAATAGAGAGGTCGATCAGCACGATGCCGCTGATGCCGTAGGTCGCAATGGGATGATCGACGGCGAGAGCAATGGTGAACAGAAGCATCATGACCGTCATGCAGAGAAAGGTCATGAACAACCACCAGGTGTGTTGCCGCTTATGACGAATGCGATAGAGGAGCAGGCTGAGTACCAGGCCCAAGATCACGGTAATCGTGGCAAGCACGGCATTATAGGAGAACAGCAACCGCGGCATGCGGGATTTCCTCCCTGAGAAGGCATGATGGGCACATCATACAACAAGTTAGCGGCGATCGCTTGTAAGGTATGAGAAAAAGGAAGGATAACGCGGTTCCACGCGGGCAGGTCCCAATATTCCGACCGCCCGGGATTCTCACAACGCGGTCACCTGAGATTCGGCGCCACGATTTCACTGTCGGGCATGAAGCCGACGGTCATCACTCGGACGGTGATTGAAGATGCGCTTTTTTATCGCGCACTTTTTCCGACAGTTCGAAAAGGGTCAGCGAATTGAGTTCCAACTCCACATCTTGCTTGAACTTCTTCCATTGGGTATGCAGGGGACAGGGGTGTTCATCCATGCAAATTTCCAAACCCAGGATGCAGGAAGTCGTTGTTTTGAGACGACGATTCATGACATCGGTGACGTCGCTGACCACTATCTCGCCGGGTGATTTGGCCAGAAAATAACCGCCCCCGGGTCCCTTGATGGTTTTGACCAGTCCGTGATGTTTCATTTCCAACATGATTTTGGATAGGAATTGCCGGGGGACACCCGTTTCCTCGGAAATCAAATCGGCTGAAACCGGTTTCTTTTCCGGCAGGCCGGCCAAAAAGATGAGTGCTCTCAATGCGTGTTCGCAGGGCGGGGAAAACAACATGATCGTGACTCCAAACCGGCCTGAATCCGATAATCGATCTTCAGATTTCGGGGCCGGACTCTTAAAAGCTCCGGTGCGGCATGGTCCGAAGTCTACCCGATTCCTTTCCAAAACACAAAATTTGTTGCCGGTCACCACTCACCATCCCTTCCAAATGGAAACCGGCCGCGTTTTCAGCGTTTTATGCCGACCGGTCAATGAAAAAGCGAGCCAAATGGCTCGCTTTCTCAAATTCTTTGGGAGTTGCTCCCGTTATATGAAAATGTCAGTCGATGATCAATTATTCGGTGTGGTCCAAAGCGCCTGCTAAGTAGCCGGCACCGTATACCTTAGTTGCGCAGGAGCAGGTGCAGCCGACAGCAACGTCATCGATGGCAATCTGGTTAACGAGGGCGTACAGGTTGGTTTGAACGATAGCATTTTTCATGTCAAATTCCTCCATGATGGTTTAGCCGGTTCGGCTACTCTTTAGGTAGCAACCCCTGTGCCAACTTTGCTTCCGGTCTATGTATCTAATTTTAAGTGATTTATGGTTTCAAGGCAAAATAGATCGACTGGAATCGTGTGAAAGGTCCGGTAGGAAATCACTTCGTTTTGGAGTCCTGGCTAAGTCTATTAATAGAAGGAGGATAAGATGATTCATCAATCCTCTATAAGTCGAGCTATAGCTCGACAGAGTCGAGAAAACCACGACTCTTTTGCAGCCGGTCCTGAATCCCTGTCTCGATGCGACTTTTAGTCCCTGAAAACAGTTGTCAATCATGCCGATCCTCTTCCCCTGACACAAAAAATCCCCGCCTTCGATGCAGAAGACGGGGCATTGAACAGTTTTTTTGGAGTAAAGTTCAACTGTAGGGATTGTAATCGCTGTTGAAATATTCAGGGTTGGCTTGGATGCAGCGCAAGTAGTGTTTCAAGTCCCTGATTTGGTTGACTTTCCGTGACGGACAGGAGTCATGGATCGCTTTGACCGAAAAACCTTCCGTATCCATTGAAACAGCCATGCATATGCTGCACAAACGAGAGAAAGGACAGTCATTACAGCCGTGCTCGGTAATGGCTTCCAGGAACTCATCCTGGATTTTGTTGATTTTATCCAGATCCAGACCGTCTTTAAGGTTGCCGATTTCATTAGTCCAGGTCATCTTCTCGCACACGTGGAAATTTCCGGCAGAGCTGACGAACAGCTTGTGCAAACCCGGTTTACAGTTGCCCACCGGCGGCAGCCAGTTGCCCGGCTGCAAATAGGTGGTGCGATTGTGGATGCGCTTGAGTCGATTGAAGAAACCGTCCAGAACGTGGAACATGCGGGTTTTGGTCTTGCCTTCCTGTAACAATTCCACATATCGGTCCCGGTAACCGTCGATTTGTTGCATGTACATCTTCTTATTTTCATCGGTTTGGTGGTCCCGAACGAAGTTACTGCCGCCGTCCACTCCCGAGAAGAAGAGCGGCCCTTCGGTCGCGATTTCTTCGCTTGCAAAGAATTCGAAGATCTTGTCGAAGTCGACGGGTGGCGCCAGGACCACGGAATAGCCCACATGCGAGTTGTAATACTCGGGCGCCATAGCGCGGAAGCCCGCGATGTTCTTGCAGATGATGTCGAACGCGGGTTGGCCGCCGGCGAAGATGCGGTATTTGCTGGACTCCTGGGGGCCGTCCAGACTGATGTTCACATAGATTTCGTTTTCTACCAGGAACTCCCGGATCTCTTGGCGCCCCAGCAGGGAACCGTTGGTGGTCATGGAAAAGAAGAACGCCACATCGGGCAGGTCGCGCCGCAACTTCCGGACAAAATGCCGAATGCGCGGGAACTGCATCAAAGGTTCGCCGCCGTAGAAGCCGACGATAAATTCACCGGTGATTTCCAAGGTTTTGATGTATGCGGCCAATTGGTCCAGCAGCTCTACGGAAATACTTTCGTCGTGATGCTCCGGCACGCCCTCGTAATCACCGCTGTATTTACAGTAGGTGCAGCGAAAATTACATTTATCCGTCATGTTGATCACGATATGGTGGACCTTGGTGCGGTCTTCTTCCGTAAAGTCGGGAAAGCGGAAGCCCTTGAACTCGTGATCGGAGAAGATGTAGTGGTTTTCCTGCATATAGGTCTTGAATTCAGTGTCCTTCAAACCTTCAGGGGGCAGACAAACAATGTTGTTGGTGGGGGTGTCGTACCAATAGGTCTTGTCTTCTAATTGAATCTTGGCGCCGAGCATGATTCCTCCTCGATGAGTCGTGCATGAATGGAAGGGGTTAGGATCGGGTTCCCGGTGAAAGCCGCACAGCGGCGGCGGATTCATCCTCACCGGCGGATTGAATATGGAAGATACCGTCCGGCCGGAAGCAGGGATGATCCAGTGCGGGTAGACGAACCTCATAAAGGCGTTTGGCGTCAGTGCCCAGCACGTAATAAAGAAACCTTGTATCCTGTTTCACATGGGTTTGAATCAGAATGCGATCATCCTGATCGATGTACAAATTTTGGCAAGGGGGTTTGAATTCAGGCCAAACAACGGCGGCGCGTACGTAAGCGGGTGCGCCCTGGGAAAGGGTGCCGTCGTTGTTGGTGACCGAAATGCCCGCGTAAAAGGTTTCGCGATCAGCTTCGGTAACGGGCGCGGATTTCCCTCTTTGGGTGCGTTGTTGCAACAGCTTGCCGTCCGTGCCGTAGATGCTGACCTGAAATGGTTCGGAGCGAACGACAACAAGACGTCCGTCGGAGAGACAATCCCATAAAAAGCGCTTATGGAAGGGCCGAGGTATGGATGTTTTGACCGGTTTGGAGATCAAGGTAACGTCCTTGATGCGTTCACTGTCGATCACGGTTTCCGAGGACTCGCCGGGAACCCAGCGGACAACATTCGTCAGAGAACCTCCCTTCTTGCCGCTCATATCCAGGTCCCGCGTCTCCAGGTACCAGACACCGCCGGGAGCAAGACGGAAAGCCCAAACCGTTTTCGGGTAGGTCAGGAACTTTTGGAAGTGCCCTTGATTATCGAAAATGCCGAAACGGCGCTTGATCATATCGTAAATCACGATGCTGCCGTCCGGGCCGACAGCCAGACCGGTCGCCATGGCGAACTCGCCGGGGCCCTGGCCCGCTTTGCCCACATTCATCAGGTGGTTTCCGGCCATGTCGAAAACCTTGACATTGTGCTCCGCTATATCGAGAACCAGAACCCTACCCTCGGCGTCCACCTTAACCGCAACAGGTTCCAACACCTGGCCGGCCCCTTCCAGGCCGTAGGTCTGACGGACGGTAAAATCACCCTGACCGTTTCGGTACAGATCCAACAGGTTATCGCTATTGACAAAAAATAGGGAAAAGATAAGGCCGGTACTCAACAACATGAACGAACCTCCGAGTCTTCAGGGTCTCAAATCGTAAAGGCGAAGATGGTCGACGAACTTCTTGTAGTCGCGGTCGGGAATATTGAACAAGGGCAACATTTTTTTATAGGAACCGCCGGAGCGCTCCAGGCCCCTTCTGATAATGGCCTTGACCTCGCTACGCTTGATATCGCGGTTCATAAAAGGTTCTTTGACTACCGACCAGTAGCTCAAACCCTCTTCGAACATGTTACCCATCAAACGGGCCACTCCCCGGAGTTTGCCGATCTCCGATTTAGCGGCCGTCTCCTTGCGCAGTTTGCCGCGGATGTGGTCCCACTCGATGGTAGTCGGGCCGCTGCTCCAAAACCCGGTTTCCACAATGTTCTTCAGTTCACGGACATTGCCGGGAAATGTATAGCCGTTCAGAGCGGTCAGGGCTTCCCTGGAGAACCGTTTCGAGAAGTCATACTTGTGGTTCAACTGGTCCAGGTAGAAACGCAGCAGCAGGTTGATATCCCGCCCCCGATCACGCAAGGGCGGAATCTTGATATGGAGGGAATTAAGGCGGTAGAACAAATCCTCACGGAACTTGCCCGCTTCCACCATTTCCTCCATGTTGCGATTAGTGGCGCTGACGATGCGGACATCGATCTTGTGGGGGTGACTGCTGCCCAGCGGTTTGATCTCGTGCTGGTCGATGAAGCGCAGCAGCATCTTTTGGACCTGCATGGACAACTCACCGATCTCGTCCAGGAACACCATCCCGCCGTCGGCAATGTCGAAGATCCCCTTGCGATCCTCGGCGGCGCCGGTAAAACTGCCTTTCTTGTGACCGAACAACTCGCTGATGGTCAGCGTGTCGTCAAAAAACTGGGCGCAGTTGAAAGAGTAGAACGGGGCCTCGAGGTCCATACCCAAAAGAAAGCAGGTTTTGGAAAAGACTTCCTTACCCACGCCGCTCTCTCCAGTCAGGAAGATGGGCAGGCGTGAGTGCGCGAAGCGCTTCAACTGTTTCAGCGTGTCGATGACGGGTTGGTCGCAGGCCATCAGTGACAGGGGTTCGTTCCACTTGGCTGCTGCCGAAACCTTCAACTCGTCCAGCAGGGTGAGGAACCACGCTTGCAGTGCCAGCTTTTGCATACGCGCCCTGGTTGTTTCACGATGTAGCGCGGATGCGGTCCCATGGCCGATCACCCAGGCCCGCACCTCATCCTCGAAAGTGACCGGAATCAGGCGGTAGAACCATCCCGTGGCGCGCGGGTCGCGCATCACCCCGCCCTCGGCATCGGCGTCGGGCAGCAGCGGTTTGTTCGAAACAAAGAAATGCGGTGTCCATCGACCGTCGCGATCGAGCTTAACCACGCCGCAGTCTTTTAATTGACACAGCAGGCGGATGTCCGCGGCGGTCTTAGCAACCTCTTGCCATACAAAGCGGTCCATAAATGACCTCCGAAAATCAAGCCGGTAGAAGCCTCATACTGCCACGGGTTCGGGGTTGAGACTGATTTCCTTGTTGATGCCGAAGTAGTCTTTCAGGTTGTGCGAAACCACAATCACGATTTTGCCCGCGAAGAGTTCCCGAATCAGTTCCATAATCGCTTTCTCGTTGTCCTGATCCAGGTTGTTGGTAGTTTCGTCAAAGATCACCAGGTCGCCGTCGCGCAACATGATCCGCGCCAGCGCAAGGCGTTGCTTCTCACCCTCGGAGAAGTTCAACTCGCTGGTTTCACCGTAAAGCGTGTCCCAGCCTTGCGGCAGTGATTGAACCTTGTTCCACAGGTTGACCGCGCGCAACGCGGCTTCGACCTGTTCGGGCTCGAACGGGGCGCCCATGGTGATGTTCTCGTAAACGGTACCGTTGAACAACTCTACATTCGCCGGCAGGTACAACATGTAATTCCGTTTACTGCTCTGGCTGTATTCCAGGTAATCCTCACCGTTGATCAACACCTTACCCTTGTCAGGAACCAGGCTTTCGGAAAGCAGGCGCAAGATGGTGGTTTTCCCCTTGCCGGACTCGCCGGTAAGCGCCGCGATATCCCCGCGCTTCAGGTCGAAATTGAGCTCTTGGATCAGCGGGCGACCGGGCTCGTACGAGAAATCGACATTGCGAAGAGCAATGGTTTCGATACCGTTGCACTTTTTGGGCCGTACCTCATCGTCCTCGGGCAATTCGTTGAGAATCGTATCGATACGATCCAACGATACCTTGGCGCCCAGGAATTCGGAATAGAACCTGGCTAACTGGTCGAAAGGACGGTAAAGAAAGGGCAGATAACCCAGGAATTCGAACAACACGCCGACTGTCATGTTCTGCTCGATCACCCGAATCCCCGCGATGATCAGCACCACAATGGGCGCCACGCGACTGGCCAGGGTGGACAAGGTACTGTGTTGGGTGCGCAGGAACTTGGTCCTGATGCCGGCGGAGAAATAACGGCGTCCCTTTTTGCGAAACTTTTTCTCGAAGAAACCGGTTGCGTTGAGCATCCGAAAAGACAGCACGGCGTTGTAAAGCGAGATGAACAGGGAGGTAAGGCTGTTCATACTCTCCTGCTGATCGAACTCGGCTTTTTTGATGGGTTTGGTGTAGATGTAGGAAGAGATGAAATACAGCGGTATCATGACGATACAAATCAGGCCCAGGGTCAGGTCGATACGCAGCATCAACACCGCGGCGCCTACACAGGAAAGACTGGTCATCAGGATGGAAATGATTGACGCGCCGAAGAGGGGCTCCAGACGGAAGACTTCATAGACGCGGGCTACCATATAGCCGGTATCGTACTTTCCATAAAACCGCATCTGCTTGCGCAGGACGTTTTTGAGGACATTACCCAATAACTCTTCTTTCACTCGGATCGTGTACAACCAGGCCAGGACTTCGCCGGTAAAGGAGAAGACAACGGAACAGGCCAGGATGACGACCATCCAAAGGGTGTAGGTAGAGAGGTCATCCATGCTGCGGTTGGTAAGTGAATCGATGAGCTTGCCCTGAATGCGGGGCATGGCAAGGCTAAAGAACATTGCGCCGAGGTAGATAACGAACAAGCCGGCCAGGAACCACTTGAACTTCTTGATGGCGCGCAGAAGAAAATGAATGCCTTTCATAAATGGACCTCACGTGAACAAAGCAAAAATGCAGGTCATATGCGGGGGTTTATTGCGGCATGATGTCCAGGGGCCGGCAAGATACATTTCATGTAGTCGGCAATAGTTGACTAACGGGTCAAGTAAACATCTTTAACGAAGATAAACCTCGAAATTGCCTTTGTCAAGCAAAAAACGCAAATGGTTCATTGTGTCGATTTAACGAAACCTCGGCTCCGTGTAGACAGGTGCGTTCGGCATCTCGGCTTGTCAATTCGCGTAACAGGACTTCCTGGTTGGATTACCATTCGGGCTGATGAGTTGCTGATCGTCAAAAGGAGAGCAAAGGCTGTAAGCGACAGAGACGCTCTATAAATGGGTTGCCGGCGGCCTCTTTGCGGATCGGCTGATCGTCCGGGCATCAGCTATTCTGCACTTCGAATGCCGGGCCCATGCTTCCGGTTTATGCTATTTCCTGTTGTAGAGGAAGGGAAAGAGTAAGCCATAATATGGCCGTAGAAATTCACTACTAAAAGTAAAAGTTTCCCAGTGAAGAAAATTCAGCAAATTCCGATCAAAGGGAATAGAGTTTGCCACCGGCCCTGTTTGGCTCAGTAACAGGTCGGCCGACGAATTACCCTGATAGGCATTCGTTATGAAACATATTTGGTGCAGATGGCTGTTCCTTGTCTTCGCCTGGGGCGAGGGTTTTTCGCAAGGTCTTCCCCTGGTTCATTATCTTGCGGAGACCGGCCGGATTCGACTTCCGTCTTCCCATATCCTGAGTACGCATCAAGATCGTATGGGATACCTTTGGATTCTTCTGTATTCTTCCGGGGCCGTTCGCTATGACGGTCTCTCCTACGATCAGTTCACGGCCGCGGACGGCCTTCCCGACCTTTACGTATACGCTATGGTCGAAGACGCCGGGGGGCGATTGTGGGTGGGTTGCGCCGGCGGCCTGGCCGTTTCCATCAAACCACTCGACCAATTCGGCCCGAATGAGCGGGTGCGGTTTCAGAAAACTGTGGGCGACGAAATGCTCAGCCGGATTGCGGTTAAGGAACGGCGTCTGACCGAGGACCGCCTGGGCAACGTCTGGTTAGGTGTTCCGGATGAGGGGCTGATCCGGTATCGTATCGATTCAGGGCGGTTGCGGCGAACACTGTTTCCGATGCCCGCCGGTGCCGACGGCCACGATATCCATTGCTTGACCGTGCGCCGCGACGGGCGTCTCTGGGCGGGTGTTTCCGGCGGGTTGGTTCGTTATGAATCCGATCGATCCGGTTTGCTCTTTTTTCCCCTGGAGACGGGCGGCGAAGAGATCGACAGCTTGTTTGAAGACCGGCACGGCGATCTATGGGCCGGAGGGAACCAGGGGACCGTGTGGCGGGTTTTGACGTTGCCCGCGGGGGTTTCCCTGGAACCGATCGGTATTCGGGCCGGGGGCTCCGTTTCCTCGTTCCTTGAAGACGGTGATCAATTATGGATTGCAAGTTACGGCGGGGGCATGGTTCGATTGAACCCTGACGATCCAAGCACTGCAAGGACCTACACCCGGGAGAACGGCCTGCTCAGCAACCAGGTGAGCCATATTTTTCGGGACCGGGAAGACAATCTCTGGATCTCACAAAATCTGGGTCTTTCGAAACTACGAGCTAATTACCAGGCCCATACCCACCTTGTCGGAGCTTCCGAAAAACGGGGAAACGCCCTGTTACCGGGAGCGGGGGTTCAAGGGGTGGTTCCCTTCGATGCAACGGCGCCCCTGCCCTATTTGTTTGCGGCAACGGATGGCGGGGGCCTTGGGATTGTCGACGAGCGAATGACTTCCCAAAGTATCGATATGCGAGACGGAATACAAAGCGATCAGATCCATTCCGCCGCCCGTGACGTAAAGGGACGCATCTGGATCGGCTCCGATTTGGGTATCGATTGCCTGTCCAAAGAGCCTTTGGGAGATGTTTTTCCCGGAATGGAGTCGAACCGGCTCTCGTTGTTCGGAGAGACTATTTACCACCGGGGCTTTCCCACGATCGAGATCAATAGCATCAGGATCTTGCATTTTGCCGACAAGGAACTGATTTGTTTTCCGGGCCGAGGCGGTGTTTTTCTCTACATGGACGAAGCCTGGTTTTTTCTGGGCAACGAGGCGGGTATGCCGGAGGGCGATCTCTACGCCGGCGCCGTCGACCCGGACGGGCATTTGTGGATCGGCAGCCAGGACCATGGCCTATACCGAAGCCGCGAGCCGGCGCGCTCGGAGGCATTACTGAGTCATGCCGAAAGCGGTGCTCTTGAGCCGGGTTTTGTCAGAACGGTTATGACGCCTTTTCTCGATAAAGTTTGGGGCAAGGAACAGGGCGCCCCAACCAACCATATTCGTTCGTTGATCTTCCACCGGGATATGCTTTGGACCGGCACGGCCCGCGGCCTTGCCGCCCTGGACCCTGAATCCCTGGAAATGCGCAAACTGATGAGCCGGGACGACGGTATCGGTGCGGATAACATGACTTCCATGGCCCTGTCTCCCCTTGACGGCAGCTTGTGGGTCGGCACCAACGGGGGCCTCACGCAAATCGACCCGGTGGGCCGGAAGGTAGTGCGTACCATCGATCGAAGAGACGGCCTGCTTGATAACGAGGTCTGGTATTTTTCCGCGGTTGCTTTGGATACTCAAGGCCGGGTCTATTTCGGCAATCACAAGGGTATCTCCATTTACGATCCGAGCAAGGACATGGGTAAAATTTCACTGCCGCGCCTGCATTTCCGCAATCTGACCTGGAGCCGGAACCTTTGGGGCAAGAACGAATTAGCGGTGAGCTTTCACGGAATTGGTTTTTTCGATGAGGAGGCGGTGCGATACAAAACCCGCCTCCATGGTTTCGAGGAAGAATGGTCGGAAATCGGCACGCAAACGACGCTGCGCTACACCAACCTGCCGGCTTTTTTCCTACCCAAGAAACACCGATTCCAAGTGATGACCGGCGTGGACGGCGTCCGTTGGAGCGAACCGCTTACACACGCATTTGTGGTCTATCCGCCCCTTTGGCTGCGCTGGTGGTTCCTGATCATCCTGGTGCTCTCGATCGCGGCCTCGGGTTACGGCTTCGGCAAATGGAGGAACCGGCTCCTGGAGGCCCGAGCCCGAGAATTGGAAAAAACAGTAGAAGACCGAACCCGTGAGTTGAAGGTCAACAACGCGACCCTGGCCGGAACTCTCAACGAATTGAAGGAAAAGAACGAAGACATCCTCAACAAGCAGGAACAGTTGATCTTATCCCAAAAAATGGCTTCAGTAGGCATCCTGGCCCGAGGAGTCGCCCACGAACTGCGTAATCCCCTGAACTTCATCAATAACCTTTCGCAAATCAATATGGAATTGGCCGACGACCTCAAAGCGGTTGCCGACCAGGTTCGCAACCAGGAAGATTTTGACCGCCGCAACATGGTGGAAGTGCTTCTGGATTTGGAAAACAATACCCGGGTCATCGCCAGGCAGGGCCACGCGGCCGACCAAATCGTCAGCCTCATGTTGGAACTATCCGCCTCCGGTTCGGGTCAACGCAGCGAGACGTCTATCAATCCTCTGGTCAGCGAGTACGTGGATATTGCCGTGGGCGCTTTCATAGAGGAACAGGACTGTTGCAGCATCGACTTATTGAAGCATTTCGACGAAAGGATCGGTGCTCTTCACGTGTCGCCCCAAAATCTCGGCCGGGCCATCATCAATCTGGTTAGGAACGGACTGGAATCAGCCTATATCGACTGCATGCATAAGGGCCTGGATTTCCGACCGCAAATCAAAGTAGAAACCTACCGGCGCCCGGAGCATTATTGCATTCGGGTAAGCGACAACGGCCCGGGTATCGCCGGAGACATTGCGGACCACATATTCACGCCTTTCTTCACCACCCGCCCGGCCGGTTCCGGGAATGTGGGACTGGGCTTAACGGTAGCTTACGACGTGGTGGTTAAGGAACACGGCGGTACGTTACGTGTTTTAGAGAGCGATGAGGGGGCCGTCTTTGAAATCGCCCTCCCGAGAGATTGCGCGACCAAAGAGAGCGTCGCTTTAGAACAAGCTGAAATCCGGTGAGGCCGCGGTGGTCTGTTACAATAGTACCGTTGCCCGGCCAAATCCCTGAATAAAAGGACCATTCTATGCAAGCAAAACTGTCCATCCCCTTGATCGTCTTCGGTCTCATCTTCCTGGGCTGGGGTGTCTACGGTCTTTTCGACCCCCAAAAATGGACCGCGCTCATGGGGCTCGAGCCGCTGGAGACCGGCGGGCTCAGCGAGGCGCGGGCGATTTACGGAGGTCTGATGGCAGGCATGGGCCTGTTTATGATCATCGGCGCCGTCAAAGCCGCTTACCGTCATGCCGTTTGGTTGTTTCTGGCCTTATCCATGGGCGGGTTGGTATTGGGACGTCTTATTTCCCTTGCTTTCGACGGCGCGCCGCAAACCGTGCATTGGATCGCCCTGGCCATGGAAGCCGCCTTTGCGCTTTGGGGTTTCATCGCTTTTCGGAGCGGAGGCAAGGCGGTCTAGACGAGTTCTCCGCCCAACATGGTTTCGCCTTCGAAGACAAAGCGACCCACAAATCTTTTTCCTGCCGGCAATAAGGGAACCCAAAGATAGTCGTCATCCCACATACGATCGTAGGGAACGGCGTCCAGCGGCGTCCAAAGCGGAATCGCCTCATCGGTCTCTACTGCCTCTCCCTGGAATTGATCGGTGCGGAAAACGGTCACGTGCAATTTGTAGCCGTCAGTGAACTGGAACAGCAATTCGCCCACTTCCTCGGGATTGAAAGCGGTGACGCCGAGTTCCTCGTGAATCTCACGCAAGGCGCAGGCAGCCGCTCCCTCGCCCGGCTCCAATTTGCCCCCGGGTCCGGTAACCTTACCGGCGCCCAAGCCGCGTTTCTTGTGAATCAACAAGATTTTACCGTCGTGAATCACGAACAACAGCGTGGCGTGGTCGTCCGGTTGCCAATGGTCCCAATCGATGCTTTCGTAATGAATGACGTCCTCCCCTTCGGCAGGGAGAATCTATCATGATTTGCATCAATGAACGCCCAGAAAGATTTGACAGGCGGGGTTATCGGTCTCCTCCGTGTAGTCGTAACCCGTCTGGTCCAAGAACCCATAAAGGTCGTCTCGCTCCTTCTCCGGGACGCTCATCCCCACCAACACCTGACCGTAGGCGGCGCCGTGGTTGCGATAATGGAACAGGGTCAGAAACCAACGCCCGCTGACCGCCCGCAGGAAGTCCAGAAGGGCGCCGGGCCGTTCCGGGAAGGTGAAACCGAAAACCTTTTCGTGTTCCAGTTCGGGGGGATGGCCGCCGACCATGTACCGCAGGAACACCTTGGCCGATTCGTTATCGGTAAGATCCAACACCGGGTACTCGCGCAGTTCCAGTTGATTCAGCAACCGCTCCCGCGTGCGCACGCCGCCCAGGCCGACGCCCACATAAAAATTGGCGTGCACCAGGTTGGAATAACGATAGTTCAACTCGGTGACGGGGTACCCCTCCAAGGAGGTGCAAAAATCGCGGATACTGCCCGGATAATCGGAGACCTTCACGGCCAGAAGGGCCTCGCCGCCCGCACCCACCTCGGTGCGCTCGGAGATATAGCGCAGCCGATTGAAATTGATATTGGCCCCGCTTAAAATGGCCACCAGATCTTCATCGACCGCGGATTGTCGCACCACATAACGCTTCAACCCGGCGAGGGCCATGGCGCCGGCGGGTTCGGCAATGGAGCGGGTTTCGTTGAAGATATCTTTAATGGCCGCGCAGATTTCATCCGTGTTGACCGTAATCACCTCATCCACCAGGTTACGGGCCAGGCGAAAGGGTTCTTCGCCGATTTGCGATACCGCGGCGCCGTCGGCAAAAATACCGACCTTGGGCAGGGTCACGCGTTTTCCGGCCGCCAGGGCCTTGTACAAACAGGCCGAATCGTCCGCCTCCACGCCGATGATCTTGACCTGGGGCTGTAACTCTTTGACGAAGGCCGCAATCCCCGCAATCAAACCGCCTCCGCCCACCGGGACGAAAATCGCCGTCGGTGTTCCGGGATGTTGTTGCAGAATCTCCATGCCCACGGTGCCCTGGCCCGCAATGATCAGGGGATCGTCGTAGGGGTGCACGAAGGTCAGTCCCTCCCGCTTCCCCAACTTCAAGGCATAGCGACAGGCGGTGTCGAAATCATCCCCGTGGAGAATGACCTCCGCGCCCCGCGATTGGACGGAGGAGACCTTGATCTCCGGTGTCGTGGCGGGCATGACGATGACCGCGCGTATTTTTTCGCGAGCGGCGGCCAATGCGACGCCCTGCGCATGATTTCCGGCAGACGCGGCAATCACACCGCGATTCCGTTCCGTTTGATCCAAATGGGCGATTTTATTGTAGGCGCCCCTTAACTTGAAACTGAAGACGGGCTGCAAGTCCTCTCGCTTCAACCTGATTCGGCAACCCAGTTGCTCCGAAAGATCGGGCGCTATTTCCATGGGAGTGACCCTGGCCACTTCATAGACACGTGCATTGAGTATCTTTTTAAGGTACTCGCCAGACATAAACACCCCCAAATGAAATACAGGAAAAACAACTTTTACAAATCATTCCACTTTTACTGATCGACAAAAAGTGTCTGTCTTTTAGCAGAAACTTCCACTTTCAACACAACAAATTAGGAAATTTGGGCGCACCAAGCTTTTCTCCAGAGCTGGGGTGTCATGGAAAAGTGTTGTTTTATAGGGGCTTATTCGAAAAAGGAGGTGTAATAACCCTCGGCAAAAACCAGCACGGAAGAGGCGGGCTGTTTGGGACGCGTCTGCCATTGCGGCGCGGTGACGGTAATGCCCTGGCGCATACAGGTCCAACCTCGACCGTTTATGGACAGATCGGGATCGGCAGCGCGCATGAACTCCAGGGCGTCACGCGCCGGCAGGGTCAACAGAGATTGTTCACGATAGACGGGTTGAATCTTGGACCCGGTAAACAAAACCGCCCGGCAGGTATCCTTGGGCGGCAGGTAAATCAATTTCACGCCGAGTTCGCTCCAGGCGTCATCGGTATCGATATCGAATTCGTCTTTTTTGTCCGGCTTTCCGGGAACGGCTCGACGCGCTTTACGCCGCTTCATACCGAATAAAATCGGACCGACCCCCTCATAGGGTTTAACCGGCCAGACTGACCCGGCTTTCTCCCCGCCGAACGAGGGCAATCTGCTTAACGCGACGGCGGACACCAACGCAACCCCATTTCTCAAAAACACACGCCTGTCCATGGCCGAACTCCCGACATCGATATACCTCACGATGATAGCAGAAACCCAAGTCGACGCCCAAGGCCCCATTGTTTCAGGACGACAAAGCGTTGTGATTGCCGGCACTGCCGGCTAATTCCTTTCCCATTTCACATCGTTTCACGTAAAATAGGAGTTGCCTTTGCATCGTGGGATTTCGATCGGGAAGTCGAGTTCCCCCTTTGCGACTATTCATCGACCCTGTTCGCACCGGTGACGCTTACATCCGGGTGCTTCTCGGGCTTCGGCCCATTTTTCGCGGAGGACCACCCGGTGCGGCCGACAGGACACGGAGGTACTGTATGTACATGAATCTTGCCAGGCGCCGACGCTGGTTGCCTGCCTTGCTTTTGCTCTGGAGTGTAGGCGGCGCGGCCATTGCGCAATCTACCGCCACGATTCATTACCACAGGCCCGGCGGCGATTATGCCGGTTGGGGCCTGCATCTGTGGGGCGGCGCCGTCGACCCCTCGCAAACGACCACCTGGACCGGCGCTCGCTTGTTCGAGGGCAGCGATGCCTTTGGGCGCACGGCCGAAATTCAACTTCAGGACGCAACCCAAACGCTGTGGTTCATCATTCACCGCGGCAATACCAAGGATACCCCCAACGACCGTTCCTTCACCCCGTCCGTCAACAGTGAAGTCTGGTTGATCGAGGGCGACAGTACCGTCTACACCAGCAATCCCTTCGCGGGCGGCATGGCCAAGATCCACTATCATCGGCCGGGCGGCGATTATTCCGGCTGGGGCCTGCACCTTTGGGGCAGCGCCATTGCACCCTCAGAGGCAACCACCTGGAGCAATCCCAAGATGTTCAACGGTGAGGACAGTTTCGGCAAGGTCACCACCATCGCCCTCTCCAACCCCAATAACGCGCTATGGTTCATCGTGCACCAGGGCAATACCAAGGATACGCCCAACGATCGCTCCTTCACCCCGGCAACCAACAGCGAAATCTGGCTCATTCAAGGGGACAGCACCGTTTACACCAGTAATCCGTACGGACCCGCCTCGGGTTACGCGCGCGTTCACTATCGCCGACCCGATGCAACCTATACCGGTTGGGGGCTCCATCTCTGGGGTTCCGGTTTGGGCGCGGGTGAAGCCACCTCCTGGCCCAGCACCAAGGCCTTCACCGGCAGCGACGGCTACGGCGCTTATGTGGATATCGCCGTCAGCGACGGCAGTCAGTCCATCGGCCTTCTGGTACACAACAACGGCAACCAGGATGTGGGCGCCACCTCCTTCACCCCGAATACCGACGGTTACGAGGTCTGGCTGGCGAGCGGCAGCGCCGCCGTCTACACCACCGAGGGCGAGGGCCTGGAAGCCGGCTTCAAGGTTTATGAAGCGGGTGCGCGTTGGGCGGTCAACGATACCATCGGCTGGATCTTGAGCGGGGCGAGCGGCTACGACTACACCCTGTATACCGATCCCAACGGCAACGTACAAATTGACGGCGACACCGTGCTCACCGGACCCGGCGGGGCGGCCTATACCTGTAGCTACGGCGGTGATTTCAGCACCATGGATACCGCCTCCGCCTTCTACGCCAAATGGGCCTACCTGAAGAACCACGGCTTCAGCAAGATTTCCGTACCCGCGCTCACCACGCAACAGATCACTGATGCTGTAAAGGGCCAACTGGTGGTGGTCGCCCGCAGCGGCGGCAGCATCGTGGCGGCGACGGCGGTGCAACGGGCCGGTGTGCTGGACGATAACTTCACCTACGAGGGCGGCGACCTGGGCGTGACCTTCGCCGGCAATACGCCCACGCTGAAACTGTGGGCGCCCTCCGCTCAATCCGTGACCCTGCATCTCTACCCCGACGCGACCTCCGCCGCAACCCAAACCGTTGCCATGACCGAGGACAGCTACGGCGTCTGGTCGGCAACCCTGTCATCCACATGGAAAAACAAATACTATCTCTACGAGATTACCACCTTCCACCGCCGCAAGGGCACCGTGGTCACCAACCTGGTCACCGATCCCTATTCGTTGAGCCTGTCCACCAACAGTGAGCGCAGCCAGATCGTGGACCTGGACGACAGCGCGCTCAAACCGACCGGCTGGGACAGTCACGTGATTGCGCCCGTCAACACGGTCGATGAACCCGAGGACATCGTTCTCTACGAACTGCACGTGCGCGACTTCAGTATTCTGGACACCACGGTCAACGCGGCCAATCGCGGCAAGTTCAAAGCCTTCACCGAAAGCACATCCAACGGCATGACCCACCTGAGCGATTTGGCCAATGCGGGCCTGACCCACGTGCACCTGTTGCCCGTCAACGACATCAAGTCGGTCAATGAGGACACATCCGCCCGGATCGACCTGACCGATGACATCGGCGACCTGTACCCGGGTGATCCCGATACCGGCAGCACCATTCTTTCCGTCATGGAAGGATTGGGCGCCGACAGCGACGAACAGCAGGATATTGCGACCGACATGCGCGGTATCGACGGCTTCAACTGGGGTTACGATCCCTTCCACTATATGGCGCCGGAGGGCAGCTACGCTACTGATCCCAACGGCTCCACCCGTGTGGTAGAGTTCCGTGAGGCGGTTAAGGCCCTCCACGAAACCGGCCTGCGCGTGGTGGTGGACGTGGTCTTCAACCACACCTACGACAGCGACACGCTGGACCTGACAGTGCCGGACTACTACTATCGCCTGAACCACCAGGGCAATATCGAAAACAGTTCCTGCTGCCCGGATACCGCCTCGGAAAACGAGATGTTCGAGATTCTGGTAGCGGACGCCCTCAAGAAGTGGGTCAAGCACTACCGTATCGACGGCATCCGTTTCGACCTGATGGGTCACCTGACCAAAGCAACGCTGGCCAGGGTCCGTTCTGCCCTGGACAGCTTGACCGTTGCCAATGACGGTGTCGACGGCTCCAAGGTCTACCTGTACGGTGAGGGTTGGGACTTCGGTTCCCTGCGCTGGCTGCTGCCGCAGGAGTCCGCCTACCAGCTGGGCGTCTACGGCATGGGCATCGGCACCTTCAATGACCGCATTCGCGATTCGGTGAAAGGCAAGGGTCAAAACCCGACGGACCTGTTCGTTGACGACGCCTTCATCACCGATAAAACCACCAACCGGGACCAGGTGCTGGGCGGCATGCGCGGCACGCTGTCCGACTGGTGGGGTTACACGGCCGATCCGCAGGAAAGCATCAACTACCTGACCGCGCACGATAAAGCCACGCTGTGGGATCACCTGCTGGCCAAGGTGGGCCCCTTCGCCACGCTGGACCAGATGGCGCAAATGCAGAACCTGGGCAACGGCATCGTGGCCCTGAGCCAGGGCGTGCCGTTCTTCCATGCGGGCGTGGAGATCCTGCGCTCGAAATCGGGCGATGAGAACAGCTACGATTCCGGCGATTGGTTCAACCGCCTGGATTACAGCCGCACCTCGCAAAACTGGAACAACGGTTTACCGCCGGCCTGGCAGAGCGAGAACCTGGACGCCTGGCCGCAATGGTCCACGCGCCTGGGTGTCATCCCCAACGCGGGCAGTTCCCAGATCGACGCGGTGCTGGCCCACTTCAAAGACATGCTGACCATCCGCAAGAGCTCGCAACTCTTCCGCCTGCGCACCATGGCGGAGATCCAGTCGCGGGTCAGTTTCCCGGGCAACATCTGGGATCCGGCCACGGGTAACTTTGACGGCCGTCTGGTCGTCATGAAGATCACCGACTTCAGCGGCGCCGATCTTGACCCCGCTAACGAGGTCATCTGGGTGCTGGTCAACGTGTCCTGGAACACCTGGCTGAACTTCTACGACAACGATGTGAAACGAAGCGGCTTCGCGCTGCACAGCGTCTTGCAAAACACGCAAAACACCTACCTGAAGAACCGGCTGGACGCCTGTTGCACGGGCAGCGCTCGCGCTACAGCGTTCTCCGACCACAACTCGGGCGGCGGCACCATCAGCGTCCCACCGCAAACCATCCTGGTCTACACCGCACCTTAAACTAAAAGCCCCGGGGAAACCCGGGGCGCCCTCATGTCATCTATGAACTTTCCGCGAATGATCGATTCAGCCAGTCTTCGATCAATCGGTAGGAAATCGATATCTTGTGCGGCAACAAAACACTGCCTTCCGCTACCTCCCGCTCCAGTTCCTCGCGGGTAAACCAGCGAGCGTCTTCCAATTCCTCGTCACTCAAATGTAGTTCGGTATCGGCGGAATGTGCGTGGAAACCCACCATGATGGATCCGGGAAAAGGCCAGGGCTGAGAAGAATGATAGATCATCTTGTCGATGGTCAAGCCGGTCTCTTCCTTGACCTCGCGCTGAACACAACCCTCCAGACTCTCTCCCGGCTCCAGGAAACCCGCGACCGTGGCGTAAACTCCCTTCGGCCATTCGGCCTGTCGCGCCAGTAAACAGCGGTCTCCATGGATAATCAGTACGATGATGGCGCCGTCGGTTCGCGGGAAATGGCTGACATTGCAACCGGGGCAACGACGGACATGGCCGGCCTGGGATACCGCGGTTTTGGTGCCGCAGGCCCCGCAGAACCGGTGGCGACGATGCCAGAAGGTCATGGCGTTGGCATAGGCGAGCGTGGCGGCGTGGGCCGGGTCCATGGCGGGCCCGACCTTCTTCAGGTCCATATAGCGACCGCCCGACAAGGCAACCGCTTCACCGGCCTGTTTGGGTTCATCCATATTGATAGCCACATAATAAACGCCGTCATAGGCGCCCAACACGGTCCGACTGCCCGCGCGTTTCCCCAGATGAACGGCTTCCTGACCGCAGAGGAAAACGGCTTGCGCGGGTTTATCCATGGTCACGAGGTTTTGCCCGTTGGCCACCGCAACATACCGGGTGTGAGGATCGGCCAGGACGCCGTTGACCCAATCGACATTGCGACGCTGAACCGCGGTGCGATCCAAGGGGTTGGCGGCCAGGTGATTGACAATAGGCTCACGGGGCATGAACATGCGGAACCTCCCGGGTGATGATGTTTAAAGCTAGCTTAACACAAGTGGAGGAGCCGCGTCGACGCCGGCCCGTCCGTTGCGTTCACGCCAGGCCGTTGTGTTTTTCCGGCTGAATACCGTTATAATCGACCCGAGCCGCCGCCCATGCGGCGCCGCAACACGGGATGAGCCCCGGGGCGCATCCCGATTCATCCACAGGAGTTATATCGATGACAAAGAAATTGAAATTGGATTCCTTGCAGGTCAAAAGCTTTATTACCCTGGACGGTCGCGCCATCAAAGCCGGCCGTGCGGAACTGGAAGCATACGAAACGCCCAACACCGTTCTTTGCTGCCGCGAATAAGTAGAGCGAGGAGGCGGCAACGCGCCGCCTCTTTATCAGCCGACCACGGTCGACGAATTACAGTTCCTCGCCCTTCAGCCGCAGCGTTTTTCCTCGGATACCGATTCCCACTGCCATAATACGGGATGCTCCGGCATCACGGGCCTCGGCCGCGTAGTCCCGGTCGCGAATCTGGTTCAGGGCTTCGGCGACCGCGGCATCCAAGTCATCTTCGGCCTTCTTGAACTCCAACAAAAAGGCAATCCCCGACGGTTCTCTTGGAAAGAGAGCCGCATCGTAGCGGCCTTTGCCGGACTCGCGATCGGAACGAATGCGGTAGGTATGGTTCAAATGGACCAGGAGGCCCAAAATGAAAGCCTGATAAACCCGTTCGGACTCGTCGTTGCCAAGGTCGTGGTAGCTGAGCACCGTCAGTACCAAACCGGACAGTAATTGCTCCAACCGGTCCATATCGACGTCAGCCAACGCTTTTCCGAGACCCTGTAGCAACGACGGTTCAATTCGCTTATCCAGCCAGGAGGTCACGGCATGCTCGTAGAACCAGGTTACCTCCATGTTGGGTATGCGAAGCCGGTGGATGCGTTGAGCGCCCGCTCTTCTGAAAGGTCCCAGGTGAAGGTAACCGCTCATGGCAAGCAGGCTCCAAACGGCCGAGCCTCGGATGTCGCGCAGCATGATGTGATCGGTGATCGAAGCCTCCACGGAACCGCCGGATAAAAGGGTTTCCAGATCCCGCGGACTGAGCGCGTCCTTTTTCATAATCAAGTCCCGAATCAACTCGTTGCCGCTGGTATTGACCCAGTACGGATCGGCCTGGCCGAACTGCGCGTATTGCAGAATGGACCAGGGATTATAGACGGTCTCCTCGCCAAAGAGATAGCCGTTGTACCACATGCGGACCAGGTCGAGATCCTCATGACCGGTCTCGCGGAGCAGACCCGCAACCTCGTCCTCGGTGAAACCGAAGCAATCGGCAAAGGGTTGATAAAGAATGGAGAACACGTTGAGATTATTCAGGTCGGAGAAGATCGATTCCGGGGCAATCCGCAGGATACCGGTCACGACACCGATTGCCAGGAATGGATTGTCCTTCAAGCCGGCGCCCAGGAAACCCCGCATCAGGTCGATAATTTCATCGTAGTAATCATGGCGGTACCCGGCGTGGATGGGCGTATCGTATTCATCGATCAGCACCACGGCCTCGCGTCCGTAAGCGCGATGGAGTAATCTGGTCAGCAGTAGGAGGGAACGGCCCAGAACGGAAGCGTCGGCCCGGCTTCCCAGCAGGGCGTCCACCTGTTCCCGTTCGGCATCGGTTAGTTCGGCGCGCCGGAGGGCGTCCGCGTGCCGTTGGTATTCCTCCGACACCAACAGCGACAGGTCCCCGCGGCACTTTTCAAAAGTTCGGCCCTTGATATCTTTGAACGTGAGAAAAACAACGGGGGCCGAACCCTGATAGGACATGGCCTCTTGATCCCCTGTCACGGCCAGACCCTTGAAAAGATCCTCGTGATCTTGCTCGAAAAAGTAACGAAGCATGGACAGATTCAGGGTTTTGCCGAAACGCCTGGGCCGAGGAAGAAGCAAAACCCCGGATTCATAAGCCAGGACCCGGCTGATGAACCGCGTTTTGTCCACATAGGCATAACCACCGCGAATCAACTTGCTGAAATCGGAAATGCCGATAGGAAGTTTTGCCCGCATGCCGTCCCCTTGCTTCGATGGCTCCATCATAACACCACATGGGTTATCGAAGGCTTTCTTTGCCGTGCGTTCGAGTGTAAATATCTCGAAGCGTGGTCACAAGCAGGGCAATCGCATAATTATCCATGAGATTCTGCACGACATCTGGATTTTTAAACATTTCCAAGCTGAAAAGGGAAGAATCCGATTCCGAGTCAGTTTTCATAAACCGGAAACCCATTGGAGGGCGTCTCTCAGAATCCATCGGTGTGGAATGTTACTCGGGCCGATTTGACGGCTCGGTTTTTAGGAAGAGAGGGCACGGAGGGCACAGAGGGGAAAAGAGCGTGTTTTTCGTTCTTCTATTCTTCTCTCTGTGTCCTCTGTGACCTCTCTTCCTTTTTTCTTCTTTTTCTGATTTCCGAGTCACCAGTCATAAACCGGAAACCCATTGGAGTGCGTCTCTCAGATCTTCTCCATCGGTATGGAATGTTATTCAGGCCATTTTCAGGCGCGGCGGAGGCGTACCGTTACCTTTTTGCCGTTGACATCCCACTCCTTGGTGGATTCCGGCTCGAAGGCGTCGCCGTTGAGCGAGGCGGCCAGGGTCTCGCCGGAAACATAGTCGCCGTACTCGGCCAGGCAGCCGGTCAACCAGTCGTCGGCGTCGATGGCCAGGTGAATGCGGTCCTCCACATTGAAGTCGGCTTCCTTGCGCTGGGTCTGGATGCGGTTCACCAACTCCCGGGCGTCGCCCTCTACCTTCAGCGCATCCGTCAACTGGGTATCCAGGGCGATGGTGATGCCGCCTTCCGAGCTGACCACCATGCCTTCCTTTTCATTGCGGTCGATGAGGAAATCTTCCGTGGTCAGTTCGTAACCTTCCACGTCCAGCTTGCCCTCTTCCAACAGCTTGTGGATGTCGGCATGGGCCAGACCTCGAATGGCCGGGTTCAACACTTTCAATGCTTTGCCCAGGCGCGGGCCCAGCACCTTCATATTGGGGCGCGCGGCATAGTGCACCAGTTCGGTTTCGTCGTGCAGGTAGATCAGTTCCTTCACGTTCAGTTCTTCACGGACGATGCCGCCCAGCCGCTCGAAAATCTCGCGCTGATGATCGTCCACTACGATCGACAGGCTTGCCAGGGGTTGGCGCACCTTCAAGTTATGGGCGGCGCGCAGGGACCGACCGCGTTCAACGGCCAGGCGAACGCGGTCCATTTCCTCTTCGACCTGCTTGTGGATGAGAGCCTGGTTCGGCTTGGGATAATCGCACAGGTGTACCGAATCATGCGCTTCCTCGTCGCGCACCA
This sequence comes from Acidobacteriota bacterium, assembly GCA_030066195.1. Lineage (GTDB taxonomy): Bacteria > Acidobacteriota > Holophagae > Acanthopleuribacterales > Acanthopleuribacteraceae > JASJCB01. The sequence goes on along the minus strand of JASJCB010000051.1, from coordinate 15,497 downwards.
GGTTCTTGTAAATCGCCTCGCAGATAAACGGCAAAAAGGGCGCCATCACCTTGGCGAACTCAACCAGCACCGTGTAGAGGGTGTTGTAGGCGTCCAGTTTGTCGGCGTCGCTCTCGGCGCGCCAGAACCGACGGCGGGAACGGCGGATGTACCAGTTGGTCAACTGGTCGATGAAGCCCACCAGTTCCGGGATCACGCTGTAGAGGTGGTTGTTCTCCATATGCGTGGTTACATCCGCGATCAGCGATTGCAGGTGCGAGATGATCCAAACGTCCAACTCGTTCTTGGAGCCGGTCAGGTCGCCCTCAGGCTTATAACCGTCCAACCGGGCGTAGGTCACGAAGAAACTATACGCGTTCCAAAGCGGCAACAGCACCTGGCGGTAGGTGATCTTGACGCCGTGATCCTCGGAGAACTTCAACGGTTCGGCGCGCACCACCGGCGAGTCGATCATGTAAGCGCGCAGGCAGTCGGCGCCGTACTGATCGATGATCTGCATGGGATCGGGGTAGTTCTTCAGGCTCTTGGACATCTTCTTGCCGTCTTCGGCCAGCATGAGCCCGTTGACGACCACGTTTTTGAAGGCGGGTTTGTCGAAGAGCGCGGTGGACAGCACCATCAAGGTATAGAACCACCCGCGCGTCTGATCCAGGCCCTCGGCGATGAAGTCGGCCGGGAAGTTGGCCTCGAACTGCTCCTTGTTCTCGAAGGGATAGTGGTTCTGGGCATAGGGCATGGCGCCCGATTCGAACCAGCAATCGAAGACCTCGGGGATGCGCTTGTATAGCTTGCCGTCTTTTTCGAAGGTCAACTCATCGATATTGTGGCTGTGCAGGTCGGTGACTTTTTGTCCGGTCAGTTCTTCCAAATCGGCGATGGAACCCACGGCGATGATATCGCCCGTTTCTTCACATTCCCAGAGCGGGATAGGCGTTCCCCAGTAACGGTTTCGCGAGATGTTCCAGTCGCGGGCGTCTTCCAGCCAGTTGCCGAAACGGTTGGTGCCGACGGCCTCGGGCACCCAGCGCACCTGCTTGTTGTTGGCCACCAGGCGATCCTTGAAGCTTTCCACCCGGCAGAACCAGGTGCTGATGGCGCGATAGATGAGCGGGGTGTCGGAGCGCCAGCAGAAGGGGTAGGAGTGCGTCAGCGTCTCGTGCAGCAGCAGCTTTCCGGTTTCCTTCAATTGGCGGATGATATTCTTGTCGGCATCTTTTACGTTTTGGCCGGCGAAGTCGGTGACCTCATCGGTGAAACGGCCCTCCATATCGACCGGGCAAACCATGGGCATGCCGGCTTCCTTGCAGGCCGCGTAGTCGTCCTCGCCGAACGCGGGCGCCATGTGGACCACGCCGGCGCCGTCCCCGGTAGTGACATGGATAGAAGCGATCACCCGGAAGCAGCCCTCCAGGTCCGCGAAATAGGGAAACAGCGGTTGGTAGTTTTTGCCCACCAGTTCGCTGCCCTTGAAGGTGCTCACGGTTTCAAACTTCAGCTTCAGGCGTTGCTCGTAATGCTCGCGCCGGGCCTCGGCCAGGATGTAGTATTCGCCGGATTCCGGGTGCTTCACCTTGACATAGTCGATATCCACGCCCACGGCCAACGCCTGGTTGGAGGGCAGGGTCCAGGGCGTGGTGGTCCAAGCCAGGATGTAAGTGTCCGGCTCGTCCTTCAGGGCGAACTTGATGGTGATGGCGGGGTCCTGTACTTCCTTATAGTTGCTGTTGGCCTCGAAGTTGGACAGGGGCGTGGACAGTTTCCAGGAAAAGGGCATGACGCGGTGACCGCGATAGACCAGGTCTTTTTCCCACAGTTGCTTGAACACGTACCAGATGGACTCCATGAAATTGGGGTCCATGGTTTTGTAGTCGTTTTCGAAGTCGACCCAGCGACCCATGCGCTTGACCACGGTTTCCCATTCGGCCGTGTACTTGAGCACGATGGAGCGGCAGTACTCGTTGAACCTGCCGATACCGTATTCCTCGATTTCGTACTTACCCGAAAGATCCAGCCCCTCGCTTTCGCGCAGACCCTTGGCGGCCTCGTTTTCCACGGGCAGGCCGTGGGTGTCCCAACCGAAGCGGCGCTCGACGCGCTTGCCCTGCATGGTCCAGTAGCGGGGAACGATGTCTTTAATGGTGCCGGCCAGAAGGTGCCCGTAATGGGGCAGGCCGGTGGCAAACGGGGGACCGTCGTAGAATACGTATTCGTCTGCCTCGGCGCGTTGTTCGATAGACTGCTTGAAAATCCCGTTTTCTTCCCAAAAAGCCAGGATCTTCTTTTCCAACTCGGGTAGGTTGACCTTGGGTGATACCTCTTCGAACATGGGGCCTCCATTTTTTCATCGCCCGGATGACCGCTCGGGGAGCGGAGCGGATAAAGGGTCAAAATTAGTTGATTTCGCCGCTTAAGTAAAGAGGATTGTGCACCGGAGTCACGGATAAGCCGCATCGATGTCATGAGGTGACGGGGTCACGGCTTTGTTCCGCGCACACCCATTTAACGACGCCGGAACAATCTGAAGACATGTGCGAACTGATATATCAATTTCCTGACAAAATTATAGGCGTTTGCAATCGAGTCAATCCACCGACTTAAGCGGAATCATGTAGCAAAAGGCCCGGACGTTCAAGGTCGGTTTGAAATAATTTTCATGTCAATACATTCATAAAAAAGGAACAACCGGCTATCGTTTTTCAAAAACTTTTTTAAGCCTTGCTACGTAGATACTAACTAGATTTCCGAGGGTGCCAAAAAACTGAAAACATATCTTTACATCAAGTACTTTAGGAGATTGACCATGTTGAAAAAAGTATTTCTAACCCTTTCGTTGTCCACTCTATTGCTGGCGGGTTTTGCCCAGCTCGCTTTTGCTATGGATGAATGCCACATGAGCTGCCAACAGGAAGCGGCAGCCTGTATCCAGTCTTGCCGGCAACACTTCAATCCGGCCCAGCGTGGCGAGTGTTGGTACGAGTGCCGTGTCGATCAAGGTATTTGCAACCAGGCCTGCCCCTAAACCAGAGCTAATCTGATAAAGGCCGTTCTCTCACCAGGGAACGGCTTACTTTATGTGGCCATGACCCGCGCCCGCAATCAAGTTTCCATTCTCAACTGCAACCAGAAGAACCCCTTTTTTCCCTGACCGAAGCCCCATATAGCGTATTCACGGATAGAGGCCGGAATCCTACTTATTTTTTTCCGCGTGTACGTGTTGTCGGTGAAACCGTTATAATTAGGTTTATCTTTTCGACCCAACCCGCTATAAGGGGATAATCATGATACCGACCCTGCACCTTTTGGTGCTTATGGAACTACCCGCCACCTATGATCAACTGATGACCCGTCTGGAGAAGCATCCGAAACTTATTATGCAGTGAAGCCATCTTTTGCATATGCCGGCACCGGAGGCACGGATAAGCCGCATCGATGTCATGAGGAGACCTGGTCACGACTTTATTTCGCGCGCACCTACTTAACAACGCCGAGACAACCTGGGGACATGCGCAAACTGATATATCAATTTCTTGACAAAATTGCACACCTGCGCAATCGACTTCAGCCGGCGTCTTGACTCGATTGCACACCTGCGCAATCGACTTCAGCCGGCGTCTTGACTCGATTGCACACCTGCGCAATCGACTTCAGCCGGCGTCTTGACTCGATTGCACACCTGCGCAATTGAGTCAATCCACTGTCTTGGGTCGATTGCACACCTGCGCAATCGAGTCAATCCGATGTCTTGAGTCGATTGCACACCTGCGCAATTGACTTCAGCCGGTGTCTTGACTCGATTGCACACCTGCGCAATCGAGTCAATCCGGTGTCTTAGGTCGATTGCACACCTTCGCAACCGACATCAGAAAATGGATGGAGCGCATGTCGGCGTGTCGACTCCATGGCCGGGACACCACTTTCCCTATTGACGACGGTCAGTAGTTTCAGTTGTAATCTATTGTTTCCTGCCGCGCGCCCAATGAAGGCTTCCCGTAGAATTCCCTTCGCACTCAATGAAAACGGGAGCTATCGCCACACGTATTTGAGGATCTGTACCTCTTTGTCCCAGTCATCGTGCGACCAAAGTCTATCGCCTGAACCATCATTCGGCTGCTAGAATGGGCACGGAAACAAGATGCATCGAGGATGAATCATCATGGCAATTGAACTCGCAAAAAAGGTACTGGCCTGGCTGAAGGAACACCCCAATCAGCATTTCAAGACACGGCAGATTGCCATGGGGGTTCTTGCCGCCTGGCCCGAAGATTTCCAAGAGAAAAGAGCGAATCCACGTTTCGAGGACGACACCGCTTTTCTCGTGCAAATCATCGCCGAGATAAGCGCTCAGAAAGAACGGATTCTGAAAGACCCGGCGGTCCAAATAAGAAGTTCGCCGCGTCCCAGGGTTTATATGTACGTGGATGAAGCACGCAGGGAGAAACCGCAAGCGGCGTCGGAGACACCCGGCACGGCGACGCCTGAGGTTGCCCCGGAACCCATGAAAACCAAGCATTATTCTGAACACGACCTCTACCCCCTATTGGCTCAGTTCGTCTTTTCAGAATGGCATGTGCATACCTTGCGCATTGATGAAAAGCGCAGCAGGAACAGCAAGGGCGCGGGCGGTAATCACTGGTTGCATGCCGATGTGGTGGGCCTGGCCATGTTGGACAAAGAATGGGAAACCGTTGTGCGCCAATGTGTTCATGCCGGAACGGGGCATCAGAGCAAGATTTACTCGTTCGAGGTGAAGAAGGCCTTAACCGGCGGTAATGTACGCGAGTCGTTTTTTCAGGCGGTGTCTAACTCGTCCTGGGCGCACGAGGGTTATCTGGTGGCCGCCGAGGTAGATATGGACAAGGTGGGCAAGGAATTGTCTATGCTGTCGTCTTTACACGGCATCGGCGTATTGCAATTAGATGTGGCGAGCCCGGAAGAGAGCCTGGTGCTGTTACCGGCCAGGGAACGTCAAGCGGTGGATTGGGAGAGCGCCAACCGCATTGCGGCCGAGAATCCCGACTTTGTCACCTTCTTGGAAGCCATTCATGCCTACACTACCTCCGGCAAACTGGTCAGCGCCGACTGGTTGATGAAGGGCTGACCCCGGCTGTTTCAAAGTGGGTGTCCTAAAGCGCCATGTGCCGCTTGTCATTGTGCCGCGTCAGCGACACGACGACCAGCTTGGGTCTGCTTAGCGACCGGAAGACCGGGCCCGCTTCGCGAACGGAAGATCCGGTATGCATAGCCGTGTTCCTTGAATAGGCGCAGTGCGCCGCCGAAGTTAATGATGACTTCATGGCAATCACCGGCCCGGAGAAGACTGCCAAGTAAGAACATGCCCCGTGCCTTGGTGAGCCCTTCGGCCTCCACGACAACATACCGAGCCAGTCTTTCGGGCTCTACTCGTTCTCCAAGGATCGATCGTATGGTAGCTTCGCCGACAAATCCGTCCAGGTTTCCTTTCGCGGCTTCTCCGGTCCAGTATTCAAGCGCGGCTTCAGGACCTTGTTTCTCCAGAATCTCAAAGCCTGTCGCGTAAACGTCCGGGCGGAAATTTGGCGCGTACCGGACCAATGGGGCGAGAGCCAGAGAAAGAACCACGATCATGAGGATGTGATGCCGTTTCTTCCAATGGCTCATGGGAGTTATTTTAGTAGCCACCTGATGCCAGGCCGTTCGGAGAAGAAAGGGGAGGTGGCGGAGGGAGGATAATAATCGGGCCAAACGGGTCATTACCTGCAGCTACTCCGGTCTTAATCTTCATTTGCACACGTCCTTTGGACAATTGATTAGTATGCCATGGGATACCACGCCGGTAAAAACCGTGTTCAGTGTAACATGGGGTGTCCCGTTTCCCGTAACGTTACACGGATTGGTTACACATTACACAACTAGCTGATGTAACAGGAATTAAGCGTTACGGCAAAACACTGTTTACCTGCCCACCTTCCAACGCGTAACCTGTGAACACGTCGTGAGACGTATCCGGTTTTCGGCTTTTGGCCGGAAGACCAACTTCATTTCACCATGTTGTTAGATGGTGGCCCACCCTTGAGCAGAATTCCAGACCATTACGATTCTTGCTCGCTTGGAGCATTGCTCCATTTTTTAGTCAGAAGACGCGGAAGCGATGCTTTTCGCGTCTTTACTTTCCTTATTAGATGCCGGCGCGGGGTTGTTGTCTGTCCTCCGGCCCTGCGCCTTTTTTTGAGCTTGCATGTACGAGAACTCGGACGAGGTAGAACGGGAAATAGCCGAAACCGAAGAGCGCGGCTTACTTTACGTGGCCATGACCCGCGTCCGCAATCAAGTTTCCATTCTCAGCCACAACCTTTTTTCGGTGTGTGCATGTTGCCGGTGAAACCGTTATAATGGGTTTATCTTTTCGACCCAACCCGCTGTAAGGGGATAATCATGATACCGACCCTGCTCCTTTTGGTGCTTATGGAACTACCCGGCACCTATGATCAACTGATGACCCGCCTGGAAGCGTTATCCGCACCGGAACACCAGGCTCAATTGCACGCTCTGTTCGATGCCTTGAAGGACAAGGGCAAAATCCCCTTTGTGGCCGGTGAGCGCGTGGTGTTTCTGTATCGCGAAACCGAGGAGGATCGACCGGTTAACTCGGTGCACTGGGTCGGCGATTTCAACCGTTGGCGCAAGACTGATCCGTACAAGGGCGTACAGTTGGGCAAAAGCGGCGTTTGGCGGGCGACCGCAAGCTTTCCCAAGAACGCCCGCCTGGATTACAAGGTGGTCATCAACGGCGGTAAGTGGATGATCGACGAGGCCAATCCGCGTCAACAAGTCGGCGGCTACGGTCCCAATTCCGTACTGGCCATGCCCGATTGGCGGCCTTCGCCCTGGGTCGTGCGCAAGGACGGGGTGCCTCGGGGCAGCATGACATCATTGACCGCGAGCAGTAAAATCATGGGCTACGACGTGGCCTGCAAGGTTTACACGCCCGCCGGGTACACCGACAAGGGCGACGACGGATTGCATGTCATCTATGTAACCGACGGCCAGGATTATGCCCATAACGCCATGGGCAGCATGGTGATCGTGCTGGACAACTTGATCGCTGAAAAGAAGATCCCGCCCGTGATCGCGGTGTTTATCGATCCGCGCAATGTCAAAAGCAAGGACAACCGGCGCGAGACCGAATATGCCAAAGACTATGTTAGCTACGCCCGCTTTATCGCCGAGGAGTTGGTGCCTTCGATCGACGGCGCCTACCGCACCATCGAGACACCCAAGGGACGGATGATCATGGGGACTTCCCTGGGCGGCATCTTTACGTCTTATATGGGAATCGCACACGCGGACACGTTTGCCCTGATTGCAACGCACAGTCCGGCCATGTGGTTGGGCAAACCCGTGGTGGAACTCTATCGCAGTCGCAAGGCCACCGATACCCGGCATTTCATCCTCACCGGCACCATCGGCGATGTGCTGGAATCCGCGCGTGAATTAGGCGGTATTCTGAAGGAAAAGGGTTACACGCACAAGTTGCTCGAGGTCAACGACGGCCACAGTTGGGGCAACTGGCGCGCTCATCTGGACGATACGCTGATCTACCTGTTGGAATGAGCATCGGCCGGGGTCTGAAAATCTCGAAAAATCTAGGGCGATAAAGGTTCGAATAAAAAGGGTAGTCCTGCTTTGATTCCCGGCCAATCGAAATGTTTTAGATAGGCTTTCTCTCCAAGTAGATATAGCAACCTACGGGCTGCTCTTTTGAATTGAGCTTCTTGAAGCGGCGTGGGTAGATCCCTGAAGGAGATCGGTTTTTTCCGAAATAGTCGCCAGCTCTCTTTTTCCAAACCCATAAGAAACTGTTCACCGACAGGGAGGAGTAATTGGATCAATCGGGCCAGAGCGTTCTCCCGATAATTCTGACTCAATGTAGCTTCACCGTTATTGAGTAAATGGAACCAGAAGATGACGAAGCCGTCATAGTATGGTGTATCCGGTTCTGGAACCAAAGCCTCGAGCAAATTATCTTTAGCGCCGGCGCCTTCTATTGCATCGATTGCAAAAAACAGATGGGCGACTTCCCGCCAGGTGTCTTCATTCAGATGAACAATCAGTTCCTTTTTAAAATAACTGACAGCATCGGAGCGGTGTTTGATCTGTCCGCGAAAAAGCGAGCGAGCAGTCAGGTATTCCTGGATAGTCAGGTGGCTGAATTGGTAAGACTTGTATGCAGTTTCTATGATCAATCCGGTTCGCGATAAAAAGTAGCTCAAAACACGCTTTGCCAAATCCTCGGGATCTTCCGCAAGGGCCCTGGCGAATGAGAAATCGGGTCTTTCTTCACCCAAGCCGCTGATTATCCCTCGAAGTATCCGCAAGAGATTGTTCTCCTGAACACGAACCATCCCCGTGTAAGATCGCGAAAAGGAGGGACCGCCTTTGTGGTAAGCATGCGCCAACTCCTCCAATACCCTCATTTTCTCGATGAGGGGCCAATTAGGCAATACATCTTCTCCCAAGCGTTCGTGAAGCTTGCGAACCGTATCCAATGTATCGAGGTAAGCCGTTACGATTGCCCCATAGGCCTCCGCGCGCGTGGTTGGGGGCTTGTCGATCGTCTCATGGACGATCGCCGACATGGTCAAAAACACCGGGCGACTACCCAGGCTGAAAAGAGCATGGTTCCTGGCAAGTGCTTGAAGGAAACGGTCGGCCTTTTGTTCCGCCGATTCGGGGGTTTTTGCTCTCAAAAAAAACCACTTCCGACTAAACAACCTTACCGCCTCTCTATCGAAAGGTCTGATCGTAAGCCTTGGGACGGATGCGGGTTTCCCTAACAAGGTCCTGGTCGTGTTGACAAACTCGAGATTGGTTTCTGCGGGTCTTCCAGTAACCAGAACCCATTGGCCGGCATTGTAAATGGGTAAAAAAAGTTGCTTATAGAGGTTTTCTCTGGTGCGATGATGAACTTCATCGAAACCGTCCACAAGCCAAAAACAGGTACGACGGTTGACCAACGTCCGCATTAGATCGAGATCCACTTCCATTCCCAAGAGACCGGTCATATGATCACACCACCAGGAGAGGCATGAATCGACGGTTATTTCGAAATCCCTCGATATTTCTCTAAGAATGAGGGGGATGGGAATAGGGCGGCCGACGATTTCGGTAATCGGGTTTTCCGATTTTCCACCCATTGCATGAATCAGATACCGGATCAGCGTCGATTTGCCCGAGCCGGGCGGCCCGGTGATAGTCAAGCTGTTCGACTGTTCGGTCAGACTCGTTCGTAGAATGGTTTCAAAATCAGGACCGCCGTCCTCGAACTTCAAGGGCACATAGATATCGGCAATCGCCGGCGGTGTTTCCTGTAGATCGCGGCCCATCAGCCCCATCCAATCAGTCGGTTGAAAATATTCGGCCAATTTCACGCCCAGATCACGGCGAAACAGGAATTGTTCCTCCGTTTCTCCCGGGGAACCCACAAAACGAAATTCAGCTGTATAAATATCGTAAAAATCGGGAGCCTCTTCCTGCATCATCTGAATGGTCCAAGGATCAGCCAGGAAGATCAAGGGTTTGGCAATCTTCCTCAGGATCAACGATCTTTCCTGATTCAACATATCCCAGAAGGGATGACGCTTGCCCTTCAGAACCTTTTGGGGTTCCATACTTCCGAAAACGGACCCGAAACCACGAACAAGGAACACATCGTAATTCGATGCCTCTTGTAACAATCGATAAACCAGGTCAGCATCACCGTCGCTCAGATACAGAACATATAAACGACGCCCCATTTTGGCCAGCTCAGTTTTCAAGGTATATACGATACCGTAAGTCACCAGGAAATCCTGGTCACAAGCCACGGGCAGGAAGGTAAAGCGGTCCATGCCGGCCAGGACCACTTTCTCCAATGCAAGGTATTCTTCCTGAAAGTGTTCCGGGACATGGGGCCGTTCTGTTCTATTCCGTGTCGAGAGCATTGCGGAACTCCTTGATTTCCACAATCAACGGATGAACATCGAGCCATGGAATCCCGTCAGTACCCTGGTACTCCAGAGCATAGCGATGATAGAGAAACCGATCGACATCGTCATGTAATTTCGTCTTTTCTACCGCAACCCTGGCCAGCCCCTCATAATCTCTTTTTTGTAAGCGACGCACATAGGCGGCTTGCATGGATTGAACCGCGCGGGTCACCGCCCGATGATCGATTTTGGGACCCGTATTATAGCGATAGGACATTTTCAAAAGATGCATCAGGTCACGGATGCAGCCCCCGCTGTATTTGATCAACAGGTCCACATCCTCTATTGATTCGAATAAAGCGCCCAGGTCTATGCGTTTGGCCAATCCCTTGCGGACAAGTTCCACCGCATCGTCCCGATATCGTGAAGCCGCCACGTTTTCATCCCAAGGGTGGTGCGCCTGGCGTAAAGCCAGCATGGGCAGCACCACGGAAAACCCATAATGATCTTGGATCGGCCCGGAGAGAGGGTCTAGTTCCAAACCGATCGGGATGGAAAAAACGGCATGAGAGCGCAACTTGCGTATCAACTCGGCTGAGCGAAAGAGTACTTTGTCGATGCAGTCCGGATTGAAGCGGTCTAAATTGTCGAAAATCAATAATAAGCCGCGCTCTCGGCCGGATTCCTCCAGTGCTTTATTGGCAGCATCCAGCAGATTGTTGGTTAGGTGGATCAAGCTGTCGGGATAATTTTGGATGCGAGACCTTACCTTAAGGACATGTTCCGAGCCTGCCTTGACACCGGCGGTAAACTTGGCGAGAAGTTTTGCCAAACCAAAAAGATTGCCGCCTAACTGAGCCGTGGCTTCGGTCTTCAGTTCAGATCCGGTCACGTCCTTATCCTCGCGGATGATATCGGCAAACCAGGAAACGACATCGCCCAGCAGTTTTTGAGGCAGCGGCTTGTCGAATGCGGCCATGGCTTCTTCCACTGCCGTGCCTGCCAGAAGAAAAAGGTCCGAAAATTGTAGATCTATCAAGCCGAAATGGACGTCTACCTCGGCTCGTACCGCTAAAAACCCGTTCTTATCGGCCCAATCCTTGAGACGCAGCAGTTCGGTGGACTTTCCGCATCCGCGATGGCCGCACAGACAACCCTGATGGAACGCCCCGTTAGTGCGCATCATGTCCTGGATCAAGTCGCCGCTGCCGATACCCTGTCGTAATTCATCCCAGTCCGCATAGCGCGAATCGCCGGGCCCCAGTGGTTCAGCGGGATCGCAAGCGCGGGGGATCAAATCGATCTGATCGATGGGATACGAAATGGTTTGGTCCAGCATGGCAACCGTCCTTGTAAGGAGCTTCCAAGGCTCATTATACAGTGAAGCCACGGGATAGGGTTATTTTTACATGGGTCGGCTCAAGCCGCGAAAGGCGCCCCGTCTTTGAATGAAATGAACCCTCAGATGCGTTGGGGGCGCACCCTTCCGGGTGCGCCTGTTCGGTTTACTTCTTGAAGCGGTCCTTGGTGGGTTTGCCGTAGGTATCCAGGGCGCTGTAGGCCGCGTTTTTCACGCGGTGGGTGAAACCGGACTGGTCCAGGGTGTACGCCTGGGTCATGGCGATGACGATCAGGTCTTCCTTGGGATCGATCCAGTAACGCGTCCAGTAGATGCCCGCGAAGCTGAGTGTGCCGAGGGATTCCATACCGTCCCAGTTACCGCGCTCGGTGCGCAGGGCCATGCCGAAGCCGGTCTTGTCGCCCAAAATGCGCAGGAAGTCGGGTAGTTGCACATCGCCCACCTGGTTCTGCGTCATCATGGCGACGGCCCGGCGGCTGAGGATGCGCTTGCCGTTGAAGACGCCCTCATTCAGAATCATCTGACAGAAGCGGAAGTAATCGCTCGGGGTGGACAACAAACCCGCGGCGCCGCAGTCCAGCAGGCGCGGACCGTCGATTTCCGTGCCGACCTCGGGTTCTTGACGAAGTTCGTAGCCGCCCTCCGCGGTTTGGGTGTACATGGTGGGAATGCGGTCGACCTTGTCGCTGCCGTCGGGCAGGAAGTAAGACGTGTCTTCCATGCCCAGCGGATCGAAGATGTACTTTTGGCAGAAATCGCCGAAGCGCATGCCGGACCAGACCTCTACCAGGCGGCCCAATACGTCGGTGGCCACGCCGTAGGTCACCTCTTCGCCCGGATCGGTGTACATGGGCAGGGAGGCGTAGCGGTTGACATAGGCTTCCAGGGTCTCATCACGACGGAATGGAAAGATTTCGGCAACGCCCTGCTCCAGGTACAAGTCGGCAAGCGGGCCGGTGAAGAAGGGCTGGTAGATCATACCGGCCTGGTGCGTCAGGACATCGCCCACGTTGATGGGGCGAACGGGGTCGCGTTCCACGATTTGACCGTCTACGATATCGGCCACCTTACTGCCCTCGAAAGCAGGGATGTACTTGGAAAGCGGGTCGGCTGCCAGAAAGTAGCCTTTTTCAAAACAAATCATCGCGGCCACGGAGGTCACGGCCTTGGTCATGGAAGCAATACGGAAAATGGCGTCCTCTTCCAGTTCCTTGCCGGAAGCCACATCGGCCTCACCGAAGAAACGGTGGTAGACGATCTTGCCGTGACGGGCAACCAGGGCGGCGCCCATGGGAATCTCGCCGTTTTCGATCGCGCGTTCGATCACGTCGTCGATGCGATCCAGGCGTTCGCCGGACATGCCGACGCTCTCGGGAGAAACAAATTGAAGGTCTTCGGTTCCGGCCCAAACGGCCGAGGTAGTCAAAACAAAAAGAAGCATGGCGGTAATCCGCATGGGTAAACTCCTTGATAAACGGCGGTTTTACACAACCGCATCCGAACGGGGACCTGTCTTGCCCCTTCGGTTTATTTGCCAGAGGTTTAGGAGACACGGGGGCCGGTTGAGCAGGGTCGGCGATTAATACAAAGACCACATTTCCGGCCGATAGGGTGGGAACAGCTGTCGGCCGCTCCTTCCAGTCAAACTATCGTTATACTCTGTCAAAAAGGGTCACCCATTTTCAACCTTTTTTCGAGACGCTTCAGAGTACTTAATTCAAGCTTGGATTTGGAAGCGGTTTCTTCCACCAAATATATAACGTGTGACCGCATTACTCAAGGTTGCGTTGCTTTACTCATCGTTCACACAACCGGTTTCCTTTGAGCACTTTGCCCGTATACGAAGCAAGCCGCGAGTAAGAACCTTACTCGCCCTTACTCAGTATTTGCACGTCTTGAGACGCGCATACGACGCACACGGCAAAGGAGTGAGCGATGGAAAAGAGCAGGCGCAGGGCGAAGATTACCAAGAAGTTGATTCAGTCGATTGACCGGCGGAAAGGATACCGGTTGATCGTGGTCGATACCGAGTTGCCGGGTTTCCAGATGGTGATCGGCGAGAAAACAAAGACCTACATCCTGGAGAAGCGCATCAAGGGAGTCACCAAATCACAGCGGAAGTTTACCATCGGGCAGTATCCTGCCCTCAATCCCGAGGAAGCCCGTGATATTGCCGAACGTTGGTCGCTGCTTTGCCGTGATGGCCAGGACCCGACGAAGGTTGTCATCGAAAAGAGCGAGAACGGCACCACCTACGCGCTGAAGAAATCGGCACTTGAAGCGGTGACCGTACGCAAAGCCTTTGAGCTTCATTTTGAGTACGCCAAATTGCTGCCGAGGACCATTTACGGTTACGCATCGAGTATGAAAGTCCACTTGGCGGATTGGATCGACACGCCGCTTCATGAGATCGACATTTCCATGGTCACCATGAAAGGCAACCACATCGAAGAGACCGTTTCAGCTAATACGGCCCGAACCGTGATGCATCATTTCCGCGCTGCTTGGAATTCGGCCGTGAAGTTTTGCCAAAGCAAGGGACTGGATTGTCCAGGCAATCCGCTGAACCTGATGAAGGTAAATCAAATCTACCAAACGGACCCTAACAAAATTGTGATCCCGTTCCAACGGTTGGGCCAATTCATCGACATCTTGGAGCAATTGAAAAATGATTCCACCCTGACCATCGGCATGCAATGGACCATCAAGGTGTATTTGTTGAGTCTGTTCCTGGGGATGCGCAACGGCGAAGCGCGCATGTTGAAATGGAAATACATAGATATGAAAGCTGGCTTCTTCAAACTGCCCGGTCAGATCGTCAAAAACAAAAAGACGCACATCAAGCCCATTTGCCAATACGCGCTCGGTATCCTTCAAGAAATGTTGGCCGTTCGCAAAAACGAATACGTTTTCCCCACACCATCGACGGCATTCACCAATAAAGGAAAACACATCAGCGCTTATCGGGAAGTGCAACAGATCGTTATCGATCGGATGGGGGAAGAATTCGAATTCACACCGCACGCAACGCGCCGAACCTTCATCAGTCTTGCCGACGGCATCAACACACCGCGAACCGTATTGAAAGCATTGGTCAATCATATCTCGGGTGATGTGACGGACGGTTATTGCGTGGAAGATTTCAATCCGAAACAAGACGGTCCCTACTTGGCCCGAATTGAAAAAGCATTCCTCGAATTACGTGACAGACACCGACGCGGTGAAGACGTGCCGGAACTGGTGAGCGACATTTTGCCGAAGCCGAAAGACCAAGCAACTGCCGCTTTGTATGCCGAAATCCTCAAGATGAAAGAAAAACAAAGCGTGATCGACCATTTGAAAGCCGAGCTCACAAAAGCAAAAAACGACCTGCATCAAACGGCTTTTGAATTGGCATTCTACAAAAAGCAAGCCGAAGAGGCTCAGCGCTTATTGCGGCAAGTGCAACAAAGCCAAATGAAAAATTTCGTGCAAGTGAACGCGGGATGAACAGCCGATAACTATTTTGGCAAAGTTGGGGGTGAAGATGGAGGCAAAGTTGGAAAATCCCGGATGGAGAAACCCCGGAAGGCGTTGCTAGCCTGGTCCCCGAGGGTAATCCACTAGCGAAGGCATCGGTCGGGCTACTTGGCCCCGAAGAGTGGCACGGACGCCCAAAATTTTTACCCCGCATGGCAACCAACCCGCTTCGCTTTTCGTTGATTGCCCCACGGGAAATTTTGGACGTCCGTGCCAGTTGGT
This sequence comes from Acidobacteriota bacterium, assembly GCA_030066195.1. GTDB lineage: Bacteria > Acidobacteriota > Holophagae > Acanthopleuribacterales > Acanthopleuribacteraceae > JASJCB01. Next base: position 452 of record JASJCB010000051.1, on the reverse strand, counting down.
TATATTGCGGTCAAGCCGCTTGGATCAGTCCTTTTTCTTTGAATCTCCCCGGTTCTTGGCATTCCCCTTCAATGCCTCAACCCAGCGCCAGGTGAACCAACCAGGTGCTGGAATGTTCCCCATGTCGACCATGCCATCACCCTCACTTGGAAAATCGTTCTTTCTCGATAACCGATCGAGCATCAATCTCATTCGAAACTTCATTGATTTAAGCCTGATCTGATCGATTGCAGGCAAAAGCCCCCCATCTGCCGCAAACATGACAATACCGGACGGCGTAAACAGATGCCCTTCGGGCAAAGCGTTCATTATTGATTCCCATTCCATCGGGTGATTTGTTGGTTGCGTCATTCCCTACGACTCCAATTCATGAATCTGAAAAAGACCCGCCTTGCCTGCGAGCAAGACGGGGATTTCTCGGAGAACAAATGAAAACGTCATGAATCGATATT
>JASJCB010000193.1 GCA_030066195.1 Acidobacteriota bacterium | reverse complement strand
TTCTGTCGGGCGGCCGTCGCCGCGGTCACCACGCGCCAGGTCCGACGAAAATCGGGGTGCAGTTTCCTCAGTTTTCTCCGGGTGGAACCACGGATGAGGGCGTTGATATCCCTCTTGGATTCCAGGGTTTGGAGGATGGTCTCCATCACTTTCTCGCGTTGGAAGTCGTTGCGAATGGGTGCGGTGCTCATTTCATACTCCTTTTTTTTCTACCGATTAAGATTAATTGGGACAATGCTTTGCGTTTGCTCAGGATCAACCGATGTTCTCTGTGGCTCGAACGGTCCAGGTACTTGCTTTTTGCACTTATCCCATGTGCCGATCAGCGGTTGGATTTTGTTCTTGGAAAACGGTCTCTACTATATATATCTCCAGACGACTTCCAAAACGTCCGTTTTTTTTTTCGATTGGAGGTCAATTTTTACATTTCTCCTCGGCTTTTCTTGTCGGCTCTCTCAATGCCGGCTTTTTTGGTTGTGGTCTTGATTTTGGATGTGGTGTTATTGGGTTGAACTTCGATTTACTGTTGTTTGAGCGTGACGACGGGCCCATGACGTGTTCTCCGGCGGATTTGGGCGCATTGCTGCGGCATTCGATGCGGCCAATTTCCCGGTTGGGCGACTTGTCGGTCGTTACAGCCCGGTTTTTTTCCGCCTTCTTTGGCTTTACAACTCAACCACTATTTCGGTTTTGCCGGCAATCGGAGCTCGGGTCCAGTATACTTGTCCGATCCGTGCGTGGAGGGTGTGTGGAAGAATTGGCCGAGCGTTTGAAGGTTGACCATTATTTCGATGAAAAGGGACTGTTCGTGATGACCGAACGGGCGCATATCAAGCGCGGCAGTTGTTGCGGTTCCGGGTGCCTACATTGCCCGTATGCTCCGCGTCACGGCGGCGGTGGTCGTCGATTGGCGCCGGAAGTAGCGGCTTTGGCGCCTGCTTCCACCAGTCGTTGGTAGTGTTGAGGTTTTTGGGAAGATTGTTGGGCCGATGATCTCCGGCCTGGTTCTTTTTTGGCCTCGGGACCGTTTTTATTTGCCTTCGGTCGACCGGGTTGAGGTCTCCGTTTTGTCTGGGTTCCTTCCGCGCGAACATATCGCCCCCATGCCGGCAGCACGGTCATTTTTACTACAAGAGTCAGTGTTCCGGCTCCTGATCGTTCCTCGGGGCGACATCTTCACGCTACTTCAGGTTGCTCAAACAGGCGATGTCCATCTATGATGGGCAGGTGACGACCATCGATTTGGAGGATTCCCATGAAGAAGATGCCGCTGCTCTTTTTATTTTTTTTGATCGCTCCGCTCGCCCTCAGCGGCGACAAGCCTGAATATGCCATTGCCTTACACGGCGGCGCCGGGACTATTCTCAAAAAGAACATGACGCCCGAGAAGGAAAAAGCTTTTCAGGAGATCATCACGTCCGCCTTGCGCGCCGGTGAGAAGATTCTGGCCGAGGGCGGCTCCAGTTTGGATGCCGTGGTGGCCGCCATCATCATCATGGAAGATTCTCCCCTGTTCAACGCGGGCAAGGGCGCGGTTTTCACCAATCAGGGTCGCAATGAGTTGGACGCCTCCATCATGAACGGCGCCGACCTGAATGCCGGCGCGGTAGCCGGCGTGACCATCGTCAAGAACCCGATTATTTTGGCCCGTAAGGTGATGGAGAACTCCAAGCACGTTCTGTTGTCCGGGGCGGGCGCCGAGGTCTTCGCCAAGGACCAGAATCTGGAGATTGTGGATAACAAGTACTTCTTTACGCAGAGACGTTGGGATCGCTTGCAGGAAATCAAGAAGAAGGAAAAGGAATCCGCCGGTTCCGCCGATTTCAAGACCGGGAAGCACGGCACCGTCGGCGTGGTAGCGCTGGACAAAAACGGGAACATCGCCGCCGGCACCTCGACGGGCGGCTTGACCAACAAACGTTTCGGCCGCGTGGGCGATTCGCCCATCATCGGCGCGGGCACCTATGCCGACAACAAAACCTGCGGCGTGTCGGCTACCGGCCAGGGCGAGTATTTCATCCGGGCGGCGGTAGCGCATCGCATTTCGGCATTGATGGAATACAAGGGACTCAGCGTGCAGAAAGCCTGCGACCAGGTGATTCACGGCACCATTACCGACATGAAAGCGCTGGGCGGCGTGGTCGCCATGGATGCGGACGGCAATCCGGCCTTTTCCTTCAACACGCCCGGCATGTACCGCGGTTACCTGAAAGCGGGCGGTAAGCCCTACGTGGGCATCTACGGCGACGGTCAGTAGGAACAACGACATAAGGTCATTCGGAACAAGGATGATCGGCGAGTTACGGCCGGGGCGTCTTCCCTGACGGGAGGTTGCCCCGGCCTTTTTGGTTGCGAGTGCGATCCTTGTTTTCTTGATACAGAACACTTGACTTTCGACCGATAAACTATTAGCGCCTTTTCTTATCAAAAAACAAAAATTAACTGTTTTCCCCGCCGATAAAATTAGGTAGTATTTGCTCGTCACGAGGGTGAATCCCTAAAAGAAGAACGAAAGAATTTATCATTCTGGTTAATTCTAGCCATGGAATATGTGTGCCCTGGTTCAGTTCTTCTGTCGATCGGCTCCTCTCGAACAGCTCGCAAGATTTCATTACATTGAAGGATATTGATCATGAGAAATTTGTACTCTTTGCTCTCTCTCCTGCTTCTGGCCTCGCTTTCCGGCGTCTTTGCCGGTGAACGCGACGCCGTTGCTAAACGTGTGATCCGTGCCTATGAATCCGATGCCGCCTTTCAAACCGTCATGCCCCTGCTGGTAGACAACAGCGAGGCTCCGCGCTTCGGCAAGAAACTGCCGGTGGCCAATGCCCAATGGCTGCAAGCAGACCTGCACCAACTGTCCGTGCTGGCCGATGAAGCTCCCGCAACCCTGCGTTTCGCACTACCCCTGGCCGGTGAAGGCCTGAACCTGGACCTGGTTCGCGTGGATGTGACCACCGCCGACTTCTTTGCCGAGACCAACGACGGCAAGGAAATCGACTACAAGGGCGGCGCTCACTATCGCGGCATCATCAGCGGCCGCGAGGACACCATGGCGGCCGTCAGCATCTTCCCCGACCAGGTGATGGGCGTGGTGAAGACGGAGGAAGGCGCCGACATGGTTCTTGGTCGTGTCAAAGGTCACGCCGGGAACCTGCACGTCTTCTACAATACCGCCGACATGTCGGAACCCATGCCGTTCTCCTGCGGCGCCGAGGAACCCGAGGACTACCATAAGGAAATCCAGCAACTCCTGGATCAAAGCAGCGGCAAGGCGGCCATGGTTTCCAAACAGGTTCGCGTCTACATCGAGTGCGACTATGAAATGTACACCGCCAACGGTTCCAGCACCACCTCCACGCTGAACAAAGCCACCGGCATCTTCAACGTGGTCGCCGCGATTTACGAAGACGAGGGCATCGAAACCTCGGTCAGCCAGACCATGGTCTGGACCACACCCGACAGCTACTCCAACACCAGCTCCCTCACGGCCCTGACCCAGTTCCGCGGCCGCAGCCATTCCGCCGACCTGGCCCACCTGTTCTCCATCGGCGGCAACAACCTGGGCGGCAGGGCCTATTTAAACGGTCTGTGCAACAGCTACGGCTATGCTTACAGCAACATCTACAACAGCTACAGCAACCTGCCCAACTACTCCTGGACGGTGTACGTGGTGACGCACGAAATGGGTCACAACCTGGGTTCGCCCCACACGCAAAGCTGTTCCTGGGTAGGCGGTGCGTTGGACAACTGCTACTCCACGGAGGGCAGCTGTTCCCCCGGCCCCGCGCCTCCCTCTTCCGGCGGCACGGTGATGAGCTACTGCCACCTGACCTCCTACGGCATCGACCTGACCTCCGGTTTCGGCACGCAGCCCGGAAACCTGATCCGTAATAACGTTTCCAACGCCTCCTGCTTGCAAAGCACCGGTCTTGCCGCGCCCACGTTGACGGTGCAACCGGAATGGTGCCTGGGCTATAACTCGCTCAGTTGGACTGCCGTTTCCGGCGCCACTTCCTACGAGATTTGGATGTCCAGCAGTTCCAATCCCGCCTATGCCTACAAGTACGGGACCACCACCGGTACATTCCAATTTGTCAACGTGCCCGCTCAGCGTTATGTCTGGGTGAAGGCTTGCAACAGCAGCGGCTGTAGTGATTTCTCCAACCGCGGTACCGCTCGCTACTACTCCGCTTGTTACTAATCCGTCGGTCCAAGGATCGAAAGGGAGGGGCGCGGTTCGACCGCGCCCCTTTCGTTTTTCGGGGTCAGGGGCGGCGCTCAGCTTTATAATGTGGATGTTACCGGCGTTTTTGCCCAGGAGGGTCCGCCCATCGACATGCTGTCTCCCCGACGTTTCCTGCTTCCGCTGCTTCTGTTGACGACCACGCTTGCCTCGGCGCAGCCCGGTCGTTTGCGTTTTACGCGGTTGTCGCTGGAAGAGGGCCTGTCGCAGAGCACCGTGACCTGCGTGTTTCAGGACAGTCGCGGCTATATGTGGTTCGGCACCCGCAACGGCTTGGATCTCTACGACGGCGACCGGTTCCGGCACTTCCGCCACGACCTGGAGGACAAGTTCTCCCTGCCCGATAACCGCGTGACCGCCGTTGCCGAGGATTTTGGGGGCGACCTGTGGATCGGCACGCGCGACGGACTGGCCAGGCTGACTTATAAAGACAGCCGCACGCGCATCTTCATCACCTATCGCCATTCCGAAACCAATCCCGACACGCCGATCGGCAACCATGTGCGCGCCTTGTTGCGGGATCGGTCCGGATACATCTGGGTCGGCACTACCGAGGGTTTAAGTCGTCTGGACCCTCAAAAGAATACCTACGAACACTTCTTCCGCAACGACAACGCGGAGCTGGGTTTGAGTCATGATAATATCTCGGCTCTTTGCGAGGACAGGCGCGGGCGGCTGTGGATCGGCACCACCGGCGGCGGTCTCAATTTCCTCAACGGCGCACGCACGGAGGTACGCACCTTCCTGAACTGGGATCGGCGCGAGGCTTTGCGTTATCCCGAGGCCGTGGAGACCTTGTTACCGGACCTCCCGGGTAAATACGGGCCCCTGGCTGCCGTTGGCGGCGGCGGGTCCATGCCCGATACAACCACGCTCAGCTTGGATGCGCCGCGCCGTTTACTGGTGACGGCGACCGGTGAGGGCCGCGGCAGCTTCAGCGATTACGGTGAGATCACGCGATCGGGTCGCACCTTCTGGCAGATGGATCAGGCCGGTGCGCGGCACGCGGGCGGTCATATCAAAAACCGTATCCAGGTGGATGTGGTCGATTTCCCCGCCGGCGATTACCAACTGACCTGGCGCGCCAACCAAACCCACGGCCCCGGTAACTGGTCGGGCCAGGCCCCGGATCGCGCCGAGTTGTGGGGACTGGGCGTGTTCGAGTTGGATGCGGAGACCATGGAAGATGTACTGAGTGCCGTGGACGATTATGTGATTCCCTCGCAGATTGCGGGGAACTTCGTGTCCTCCATCTATGAAGACAGCCAGGAGCGGTTGTGGATTGGAACCGAGGGACGCGGCGTGTCCAGCCTGGATGCCTCGCGGGAACGCTTCCTGAACCTGGACCGCGAGGAGGGAACCGGCGGCGTGGTTTATGCCCCCGCGTTATTGGCCCAGTTGGATACCCTGGTTCGCGGTCGCGAGCCCCTTGCCGCCATCACCGAGGCCGAGGATAACGCGGACGAGAGTCGGGAGTTGTTGGTGGATGACAGTTTCACGGCTTTGGTCGTTTACCAGGGCGAGCAACGCGGCAACTTACTGGTGGATGTGGGTTGGCTGAGTCGCGACGGGAAGCCGGTATGGCAACCGTTGCCCGAGTTGACCACCCACGCGGGCGGATTCCGCGAGAATCGCTTGCAGGTCGCCCTGTTCACCCTGCTTCCCGGAACCTATCGGCTGCATTGGCGGTCGGATGCGCTTTACGGTACCGGACGGTGGGGCGGCAATCCGCCGCCGCGACCGGAATGGTGGGGCATTCAGCTGTTAGCCCTGTCGGAAAGCGAGGCGGAGGTTTTCGGGGAAACGCTGACCCGGTTGGAACGTCCGCGGGAACTGGCCACCAACCAGGTAACCGCCGTCAGCCAGGACAGTGACGGCTTCCTGTGGATCGGGACCCAGGACGGTCTATCGCGCCTGGACCCCAGGAACCTGGCCGTGGAGAACTACCGGGCAAGCGCCGTGGAACCCGAAAGCCTGAGCGCGGATCACATCACCAGCCTGATCACCGACCGCTCCGGCATGCTGTGGATCGGCACCAATACCGGCGGCGTCAATCGCTATCACCCGCTCAACAACCGCTTCCCCAAGTATGTCCGCAACCCGTTGCTGGCTTCCGCCTACAGTTTGCAGCTGGATTCGGAACCGGCATCGCAACCCGCCGCCAATACCTTATTACAAGTGCCGGTGACCAGCTTTTACGAGGATGCGGCGGGCCGTCTCTATATCGGTACCGGTGAGGGCATGACGGTATTGGACCGCACGGGTGATCGGTTCATGTCGGTAAGCTATCACCAGGAACTGTTTCGCCGGTTGCAGGAAAGCCTGATCACGGTCATGCTGGAAGACCGCGACGGCTACCTGTGGGTGGGTACCGAGACCCGGGGGCTGTTTCGAACCATGGCGCGGCAACCGGTTCCGGTAGATACGGTTCTGTTCAACAACGATCCTCAGCAGAACGGTCAACCCACGCTTTTGGAACGGTACACCATGCGTTTGGATGATTCATGGGCCCTGGCCAGTAACCACATCACGGCGATCCTGGAGGACCAAAGCGGTCGGGTTTGGATCGGCACTACCTTCGGCCTGCACCAGTTCGAATACGACCCGGACCTGGAGGAAGGCGGCTTCGCCCGTTACCTGCCCGAGCGCCAAAATCCCGGAAGTTTGGGCGATAGCCAGATCACCGCCCTGGCCGAGGACCGGGGCGGCGGATTGTGGGTGGGCACGGCCACGGGCGGCGTCGATCGCTATGATCAGGCAACCATGCGCTTCGAACATTTCCGTAATCAGGTCGATCAACCGCAAAGCCTGAGCGTCAACGCGGTGACCTGCCTGTTGACAGATGACGACGGCCGGCTGTGGGTGGGCACCAACGGGGGCGGTTTGAATCGATTCAACGGCCGGGACTTCGGGTTCAGCAGGTTCAGCGAACGCGACGGCCTGCCGGACAACACGGTGCTGGCCATGTTGGACGACGGCGGCGGCGGGTTGTGGACCAGTTCCGGCAACGGCCTGGCTCGCTTGGATAAAACTACGGGCACCATTCGGCGGTTCGGCGAGTCGGACGGCTTGCAAAGCCGCGAGTTCTCGACCGGCGCCGCGTTGCGTCTGCGTGACGGCTACCTGGCTTTCGGCGGCGCGGAGGGCTTTAACCTGTTCGACCCGGGGAATACCCTGCGCGAGGCCGGTCCGCCCAAGGTGGTGCTGACCGCCGTCAAGAAGTTCAACGAACAACTGGTCTTCGATCGCCCCCTGGACGAGGTCACCAAGGTAGAACTGCCCTACGGCGAGAACTATGTGTCTTTCGAGTTCCTGGCTTTGGACTACACCAACCCGGAGGCCACCATCTACGCCTACCGCCTGGTGAACCTGGACCCGGATTGGGTGGAGAGCGGCACGCGGCGTTTTGCCTCCTACCCCGACCTGGACCCGGGCGACTACACGTTTCAGGTCAAGGCAGCAGGCAGCGATGAGGTGTGGAACGAGGATGTGGTTTCCATCCAGTTGGTCATCACGCCGCCGTTCTACTACCGCGTCTGGTTCATTGTTTCGGTAGTGGCGGCCCTGGTTGGTTTGGTCCTGTTGATTTACCGCCTGCGCGTGAACCAGTTGCGGCGCGAGAAACGCTTGCAAGAGGAATTTGCCAAGCGGCTGATTCAATCACAGGAACACGAGCGGCGCCGCATTGCTACCGAATTGCACGATTCATTGAGCCAGAATCTATTGGTGATCAACAACGAAATCCAGCACCAGATCCAGGTTGCGGATCGTGAAGCAAGAGATCATCACCTGGACGGCCTGTCGGACATGATCCTGGATTCCATCAATGAGGTTCGCCATATTGCCTACCACCTGCACCCGCACCAGTTGGAACGACTCGGCTTGAAACGCGCCGTGGAGTCGGTGATCAACAAGATCGAAGAGATCATGGATATCGATTTCGTGCTGCGCAACGCGGATATCGACGGCGTGTTCAGCAAAGATGTGGAGATCAATATCTACCGCATCATTCAAGAAGCGGTGAATAATGTGATCAAACATGCGGGGGCCAACGAGGTATTGGTGGAATTGAGAAAGAGCGAGCGTTACGTGACCATCCGCATCGAGGACGACGGCAAGGGCTTCGACACGAAGATCCTGAGCAGCGGCAATACGGGCATCGGCCTGACCGGCATGAACGAGCGCGTCAAACTGATCGGCGGCGCCCTGCGAATTCGATCGGCGCCCAACGAGGGCACCACCCTGGACATTCGCATTCCCATACCAGAAATCGATCCGCCGGCATGATGTGCTACAATCTCCGGCCGAAATCGGGAGGATGATGTTGAAGAAAAAAACCGCTTTCGATGTTTGGTGTCTGGTGCATCCGGACTACCGTCAACAAGCGCGCCGTTACATCGCGGGCAACCGCCGTGACCTGTCCAAGTCTCAGGTGACGGAAGAGCTGAACGCGCATATCAATGCGAGTACAGCCATGCTGATAGCCAGGGGGAAGAAACTGCGCTATTGGGTAACGCTGAGCAACAACCGACCGCCCTGGGCCAGGGAGCTGCATCTCTACCAGGAGGGCTTCGGCCCGACGATCGGCGAAACGGTTTTTTGCGTGCGGCACGATTGCCGGCACGATGCGGCGAAGCCCTGCCCCGTCTGCACGGGCGAATACTTGAGCTAAGGCGGGACTAACCGGCCAAAGCCGTAGCGTCCATGCGACGCAAGGTTTCGGGCAGGCGATGGATGTGCTCTTTCAAAAGATAGGCCTTGCCGCCGCTGGCTCTCATGCCGGCCAGGTATTCGCTGTCGTCGTAATCGGTAAGAAAAACCACGCGGGCACAAGGCCAGGCCGTGATCAACCGATCAGCCGCTTGAAGACCGTTGCCGCCGGTCAGGTCAAGATCCATCAAAACCCAATCGGGCTTGTGCTCACCGTAGAGGTCAAGGGCTCGATCGGCCTGGGTACAGGCGGTAATTTGCACCGCAATGCCCTCCCGATCGAGGGTTTTGAGTACCATCTTCTTTAGGCCGGCGCTACGCGCTACAATCAACATCTTCATGAGGAGAAATATAAATTCCATTGCCGGATAGCTCAATGGAGAGGAATTCCCAAATTGCTAGGTATTGGTACTCAGCAACCGAATCGCTCCGTTGCCGGAAAGAAAAGGGCCGGTCTTTACGACCGGCCCGCTTGAGTTTGGTTTCGATGAATGAGGGATTCAGTTGCCGGTTGACAAGCCCGAACCGGTGATGGTGAAGACCGCGTCTGAGACGTCCAGATCCGCGCCCCTTGGGATGACGATGCGGATGAGCGCCTGGTCCGTTGCGGGACCGCTGATAGTCCAGCCGAAAGACCCGTCGTTCTTCACGCGGATACCCAATAGCTTCCAGGTTGCGCCGTTATCCGGCGACATCAGGATGGTGACCTGATCGCCGGCGTCCGGCAGCAACCACCGGATGGTGACGGTTTCTCCCGAGTTCAGGATTTCGCCGCCGTTGGGCCAAAGCACGCCGTTGCCCGCGGGACCGCGTTCCACGGCGCCTATGTCGAACAGTATTGAGCCGTCCGCATCGCCGTCGACGGGGCGGGGGAAGCCGCGTGCATCGACAGAGGGCAAGCCCTGGTCTTCGCCGGCATCGATGAGCGGGCTGATGAATTGCGGTAGGTAGGTGTGGATACCGCCGCCGTTGTCAGCCTCGGTGTAGAGCTCGGGGTCGATCGGCTTTCCGGTTTCGCCGGTCAGGTCGGTGCTCAGCAGTTCCTCGACCTTGTTGCCGTCGCCGACCAGGTTGTGGCCCTGGGAGTGGAATTTGCCGTACACGTCGGTTCCGGTAAGCGCCCCGTTGGCCGCCAATGCCGAGAATCGGAACCGGGCTACACCGTTGTTGTACAGGCCGCCGCCTTGCGAGGCCTGGTTGTAGACAATGGTGTTGTTAGCCCCGTTCAGGCGACCGCTGTTGTAGATGCCGCCGCCGTCTTCCGCCGTCGTGTTCTCACCCAGCGTGACGTTGGTAAGGTCGGCGCGACCGGTGGTATACAGACCGCCGCCGTCCCTGGTTGCCGTTGCGCCGATGATGGAGACCCGGTCCAAGGTCAGGTCTTGGGTATTGTGAATCGCCCCGCCGGTTCCCGGTGCGTTGCTGTTGCGAATATCGGCGTCCGCGATATGGGTTTCACCCTCGTTGAGTACTGCGCCGCCGTCCGTTTGTGCGTCGCCGTCGAACAGGTCCACCCCGATCAGGGAGAAGGCGGCGCCTCGGCTCACATCGATCAGTCGCGCCGAGTGGCGTGCCGTGATCGAACCGTTGTTGCCGATAATGGTCAGGTCGTCCAGAATGTCCAGGTCACCGTCGTTTTCGTCGGGTGAGCCGTAGAAGGGCGGGAGTTCCAGGTCGAAGTTGCCGGAGCCCAGGTCAATGACATCGGGACCGGGCAAGGCGTTGGCCTCCATCACGGCCGCGCGCAGGGATTGCACGCCGCCTCCCGCATCCACGATACCGTCGCCCGGATTGATATCGGCCAGGTCATTGGTTGGGGTTATCTTGAAGTAGTTTTCGCGATAGCCGAAGCTGAACGCTTTCAGATCGCCCGGGGTCAGGGTCACTGAAACCGTTCGCTCACTCTCCAACCAGGCAGGGCCTGATGCCGTGGCAATCACAATGTCTTGATCGCCGTCCCGGTCAGCATCGGCGGCATGAACACCGATCAGCGTATCGCCGGTATCGATGTTCTTGAGCAGTTCGAAACTGCCGTGGGCTTTGCCCTGAAGCCATTTCAAACGATTGGTGTTGGTCAACCGCGCCATGATGTCACCGCGGCCGTCCATGTCGAAGTCCGCATAGGTCATGCTGCCTATAGCAGTGTTGGTGTTGTAGAGGATGGGGGCATCATAGCCGTCGCCGTGGTGGCGCAGCACCATGACCCCGGTTTCACCCGCGGCCAGCAGGTCTCGGGCCATGCCGTCGCCGTCAAGGTCCACGATGAGGACATGGAAGACTTGTTCCGGCAGGGCCAGGTCCAAGAAGCCGCTGAAGTCGGGGTTGCCGTCCTTGTAGATGCGAAGGCGTTTTGCCAACTGATGGGCCACCACCAGATCGCCCGCCGGGTCGTCCAGCAAATTGCCGACGGCAATCGAGGAAACAGCCGCACCTGTGAAGAGTTCGGTCAAGGGCGCAAGCATATGGCCCTGATTTGAGAAACGTTGTACTTTGCCGTCAGAGTTGGCGACCACGAGTTCGGGGAAGCCGTCCCCGTCCATATCGTGCAGCACCGGACTGAAGGGATTCACGCCGGCCGCGTAGTGGGCCGCGGGGCGGAATGTCCCGTCGCCGAAGTTGGACAATATGGACACTGTACCCGCGGCGCGGTTGGCGGTGATCAGGTCGATGCCGTCGCCGTCGTCCACTTCCCCTGAAGTGATTTCCCGAGCGTTGAAATCGGCGGGATAGGAAACGGGTTCGGCAAAGGTTCCGTCGCCGTTGTTGAGGTGGACATTGACCTGGTTGCCGACCTTGTCGGCAGAAGCGATATCGACGAAACCGTCCGAGTCGAGATCGGCAACGGTCAATTCATGGTCGCTGAGGCCTGCCGTCAGGTTTTGTTGCGTGCCGAACATGTCCGCCGGCTGGTAGGTTTGCAGGTATCCCGTTTGTTGCTCGGGCAATATCGTGTACCGGCCCACGGGCAGGTCGGTGAAAGATACCGCACCGTTCGCATTGGTGGTTGCGGTCGGTTCGCCGGTATCCCATACGCCGTTGTGATTGGTGTCCAGGAAGACGTTCCAGTCCGCCAGGCCTACATCGGGAAGATCCTGGATAGTATTGGCATTCAGGTCTTTGAAGACCAGAACGGAGATATCGCCGAAGGGCCCGTAGATCACGGTCAGCCGGAAACTGTCACTGACGCTGAGGCCGCCGGGATCGGTTGCGTCCACGCGGATATCGTAGACACCCACATGATGGTGCTCGGGCGTTGCATGGAGGGAGGTACCGTCGAACACCAACCAGAGCGGTAGAGGACTGTCATCGGCGAAACTCACATCGAAGCTCAACATGTCCCCGTCAGGATCGCCGAATCCGGCAGTGACGTTCCATGACGAGCTTTCGCGGGTCTCGATGGTCACATCGGTCAGGGGCGTGACGACGACCGGCGCCTGATTTCTCAACTCGAAGTTGGCCGTCAGGCTGACATTGCTGCCGATGACCAGGGTGGCTTGGCTTGCGTTGGGATCGGCAACAGTCGCACCGGACCAGTTGACGAAATTGTAGTCGGGATCGGGTTCGGCCGAGATGTTGACGGTTTGACCGTCATCGTAGGTACCCGCACCGGTGACGGTGCCGCCCTCGACCGGAACAGCGGTGATAGTGAGGTTCCACTGTTTGATGAAGTGTGCGGTGATCGTTTTGTCCGCGTTCACCGTCACCGTGGTTGAGGAGGCCTGTGTATCGGCGATACCTTCGCCGCTCCAATGACTGAAACGATAACCCGCGGATGCCTCAGCTGTAACCGATGTTGAAACACTGTCATCGAAGGTTCCGCCGCCGCTCACCGTACCGCCCTCGGTGGGATCGGCGCTTACGGTCAGGTTCCAGGTTTTGATGAAGTGCGCGGTCACGGTTTTATCGCCGGTCATCAGCACCGTGGTTTGAGCGGCGTTGACATCGGTGATGTCCTCGCCTTCCCAGCGGTCGAAGCGGTAGCCGACCGCGGCCGTCGCCTGGATGGTTGCTGATGCATCGGGATCGTACCCGCCGTCGCCGGTAAGGGTTCCGCCTTCAATTGGAACCGCCGTCAAGCTCAGGTTGTAACGCGGCGTGATGGTGATATCGATGGTGGTTTGGGCACCCAGCACCGCGCCGTTATCGATCGAGATTAATTCCAGTTGGAAACCGACCGGGGCGGTCAAGCTGCCGTCCGGCAGGTTGATGGGAATGGTTTTGTTTGCGCCGTCACCATCCGCCCAGGTGAGCGTGAAGGGTTCGGTGAGTTGGTAGGCATCGGTCGGCGCCGTGCCCGGGTTGGCGCGCCAGGTTGCCGTGACGGCGCCGATGGTGGTCCCGGTGCGGGCTACATCGAGGTTCAAGGAGTCGCCCTCACGCGCCGTAACCGAGGATTGAGTAAAGGCCACCGAACCGCCCAGGGGTTCGCCGATGGTCAGGGTGAATTGGGTTGACGCCGAGGCGCCGTCGGGATCGGTTGCCGTGAGCGTGATGTCCAGCATGCCCGTGGTCTCGGGCGTACCGCTGAAGGCGTTGCCCTGGAAGCTGAGCCAGGACGGTAAGGCCGCGCCGCCGGTTTGCGTCGCGGTCAGGGTGAGCAGATCCCCGTCCGCATCAGTGAAGACCGTATCCACGTTCAGGTTGAACGGGGTTGCCACGTTTGCGGTTTGCGCCGGCACCGGATTGCTCGCCGTCGGGGGGCGGTTGGCTTGTTCGATGCTGATGAACACCACGGCGACATCTTCGAGCGCCGGAGCACCGTTGTCCACAACCCGTACCGTTACCAGGTGGTCGCCCGCGACGGGCTCCGGCCAGGAGACGACACCGCTGACGGCATCGATGGTCAGCCCGGCAGGTGTCGGCGCATCCAAGGAATAGGTGAGGGTTTGCAGAGGCACGTCCTCATCCAGCGCAATCACCTGGAAGGAAAGCGGCGAGTCGCTGATACCCGACTGACCGGGAACAGGTGTCAGGACAGGAGCCTGGTTCTGTTCGTTGACCTGGATGATAAAGGTTATCGTATCGGACAACGGCGGATCGCCTGCATCGGTGACGGTTACGGTGACGCTATAGTTACTGCCGCCGTGGGTTTCCGCTGTCGGCCAGGAGATGAAACCGCCGGCGGAATCCAGGATCAAGCCGTTAGGGGCGTTGTCCAGGGTGAAGCGTAGATCGACAGGGTCGCCGTCCGGGTCCGTAGCGGACAGGGTCAGTTCTACCAACCCACCCTCGTCCAGCACATAGGTGCCGGGGTCGTTGAGGAACGGCGGTTGGTTGACCTGATCCACGGTGGTGGCGGCATCGGCCGTCGCGGGGTCCGCTTCGCGGTTGCCCTCGGCGTCCGTGCCCACGCTGTAGAAGCTGTAGCTGCTGCCCGGTTGGCCCGCGTACAGCGCACCGGTGCTTTCGGTGCCCGTGATCCAAGCCTCGAAGGGTCCGCCGTCTACCGATACGAAGATGTCGTAGGTAATCGGCAGACTCTCGTCGACGCCGGACCAGGAAACGGTGAAGTTCTCGGATGAGGACGGCGGCAAGGCGTCCACCTGAGTCACCGGCGGATCTACATCCGCACCGGGTTGAACAAAGATGAAGATATACCGATCCGCAACATCGTGGTCTAGGATATGAATGATGTTTTCATACAGCGGTCGCGTGCCCTGGCCGATGAACGTCCGGTCCGTAGTCCAGGCATTCACGCCCAGGGGGATGGGCGTACCGTCATCGCGCCGTACCTCTGAAAGCACCCAACCGGGCTGACCGGGATCAGGCACGCGGAGGTAGGTCCAACCTAAGGGCGGATTGGTGAGTTGCAGTTCGATCATCAGGTCGCCGGGATCGCTGTCCACAAACGCCGCGTCTTCTACAACACTTACCGGTTCGATATCGCCGTTGGACAAGTAGAGCGTATCCGGCCGATCATTCTGGTCGTCGATGTCGTTGACCAGGAAGTCCGGCAGGCCGTCCTGGAACACGCCGGCGGCTTGCACCACCCGGTTGGTTTCGTGGATCTCTACCGACTTGAGTTGGCTGAGATCCTCGCCCAACTCGTGGGTGTGGGTGAAGGTGGCGCTGTAGTCCAGGAAGAGGCCGTGAAGCGTAGAGGTCATCAACCAACGGCCCACCGCGGTTTCGTCCGGCCCCAGGTCGCCGAACTCAGCCTTCAGGGAGGGTGAAGCGGACTGCCCGTCGATCTCGGAGCCGATGATCTCGAAGGCAACGGCAAGGCCCTTGTCGTTGTCCACGATGTTAGGCTGACCGGAGGTAATGGTCAGGTCGCCCGCAATGCCCGCCCCCCGGTTTTCTACGATTACGCCCAAGGAATAGGGCAGGGACGGTTCTATTTCCGTGGTGAACGGATCATCGCTGAAGACGTCGCGCTCGTGGAAGTAGCGCACGTGCAATTGCGCCGTGGGATTGACTGTAATCAGTCTGGGTTCCATCGGTGTCACGTAGGTTGCACCGCCCTGGCTGTAGAGCATGACGCCGCCCACCAGGTACTCCAGCGGTTGTTCGGGCGCGGCCTCTTCCCTGGGAATGATCACCCAGGAAGCGGAGCCCTGTGCATCGGCGGGCAAGGTGCCTGTGCCGTCGGCGGCAGTGATGTTGATGAGTTCGGGTTCACGGATCTCGAACAGGTCGTTGGCGGGATCGCCCGAGGGCGTGGTAATTTCAACGGCCAGGTCGATATTGGAGACAGCCAGATCGGGATCGTCGTTGAACATATCCAGGTTGGCCCGAAAGATGGTTCTGGTTAGCGCCAGCTCCTGGCTGAGATTCATCTTCACCCGAGCACAGACATCGTCGCCGTCCGCTTTACCGCTGACCAGGTACTGGTCTTCGTTGACATGATCGTCGTGATCATGGTCCGTTGCGACTGCTTCCGCTTGACGACGAGTTTCGGCATCGTGGAACACATCGGCCAATAGATCATCCACCGAAATGTTTTCATCCAGGTTTTCTTCCATGTCCACGGGCAGGTTGGACGATTGGAGAACTTCTTGCAGATAGAGCTGTTGGAGGAGTTCCAACCGGCTTGCATCGACGGTTTGCGCTTCTTTGAAACGGATATAGATCCGCTCCAGTTCCAACTGCATGGCCTCGGCAAGAAGTTGGCTGAGCGCGCTTGTCTTGGCGTTGCAGCCGTCGGTCTGCGCCGGGTCCAGGAAGTAGAACTTGTTGCCGTTTTCGTCCGGCGGGAAGAGATTGGTCCCGCCCGTACCCCAGTTGACACTGATTTCGGGATACAAGCCGTCGGATTTGGCGCACAGTTTCAGGTCGTTGTTTTTGCTCCACTCGATGGTGGCGCTTGCGCCGCCCTTGATCAAGCCGGTGATGCCGACCTCGAAAGGTTCGCCCACGGTGCCGTCCGCCGCGGTGATGGTTCCGGTCAATGTAGCTTGGACACCGGCCTGAATGTTGCCGCCGATAGAAGCATTCAGGCCGAAATCCCACTCGGTATTACAACCGCTGGAAACAAATCCCCCGGCCGAGATATAGGGCGTGATATCCAAGCCCGCGAAGAAGGTCCCTTTCACCTCGATGGAGGCGCCGTCGCCGATATCGAAGCTATTGTCGACTTCCACCTTGAAGTTGGTGTTGGGAGAAGCGGAAATGGTGAGCTTGCCGTCGCCCCTGATTTCCACGCCCGGGTTGCCCAGTTCGTCGCAGCACTTTTTCAAAGTGGCCGTGGCGGAGGGCTCGACCTCGATGTCGAACATACCGCCGCTTTTGGCCTTGAGCGCGGTCTCGATGATCTTGGCCGGCGGTTTGAAGAAGTTGGAGAAGTCGCGGCTGAAGACGCTGAATTGCTCGCAGGCGCAACTGGGAGGCGCGCCCAGGTTATCGGCAACGCCGTTGTAGGACCAATCTACCCCTTTGCCGATATCGGTATTGCAGCCGGTGCACGGTGTGGTACGTGGTCTGGGTCGGTAACGGCGCGGCTCCTGGTCGGGCCGGTCGGGCGGCGGCTGGGGAATGAAGTTGGGACCGCAGTCCAACGAGGCGTTGACGATGGGGATGGGAATACCGTTCACCACTTCGTTGGGGCCGCAGGTGAAACCCCAGGACAGGCCGGCCGAGAAGTCGCAGGGACCCACGCTGACCTTGCCCGCGCCGGTCTTGGCGTTGATCGCGCCGTCCGTTGAAGCGGATTCTCCGCCCGAGATGCGGCGGAAGATCACCGGCACTACCAGTTCCGCGCCGGCGGCCACTTCGCCCAGTTCACCGGCCAGGGCGATGACCTCGATGTCCGGGTGGTCGCCGAACTCCAGGGTGACGTTTTGGGCCGCGATCAGACCCCGGTTCTTGATCTTCATGTCCACCTGTTTAATCTGGCCGTCGAAGGCCAGGCTCTTCAGGTCGATAAAGGCCGGGGTGACGGTGAGCACCGGTTTGGGAACCACGGTTTCAAAGGTAGATTCCACCTGGATCTCGTAGGTTTCCCGAATCACGTCTTCCACCACCGACCAGACGAAGCGCACCGCCTGATAGGACAGGAAGGCGATGACATCGGTAGTTTGTTCGGCTTCCACCAACACCGTACGGCGGAAGGTTTCGTGGCGGTCGGCGTGAACTTCCACCTTATAGTAGCCCTCCACCAGGTCGGGGAAGGTTACCTCGCCCTCGGGTCCGGTGGTTGCATGGGCGACATCTTGAAGGGTGAAGGCGTCGCGCACCGTGACCCGGGCTCCTTCGATCTTGGGACCCAGCGGGTCGAAATAAAAGGCTTCATCGACCACCGACACGTTGAGATCACCCTTGGCGGAACCCACCACGCGGAAGTTGAAGCCGATGGATTTACCAGGTACATTGGGGCCGTCAAAGGCAATATTGCCCGTGTATTCGCCCAGCTCCACCTCCTCGGGCGGGGTGAGAACCAGGGTGACCGTGGCGCTTTCGTCCACGTCCAGCGAAAAAACCTCGGGCGAGGCCAATTGCAGCCAGGGGATGGGCGGCAGGAAGGTGCGGACGTCCCCGGTAGGAGCGCCGCCGATGTTCTCGACCTCGATGGTCACCGCCTTCTGGCCCTTGCGGACCACGGGGCAATTCATTTGTGACGAGGTTACCTTCAGCTTGGCGGCCAGGGGGACCACTTCCACTTCCACGTAGACCCGTTCCTCCAGGCCCAGGGCAGCTTGGGTGATCTTGAATTCAGCGCGATCCGCCACGAAGTCGGTGTTGAAATTAGTGAGGGTATAAGACAAGCTCACCGTGCCGTCCGCCGGAATGGTCGGGCTTGCCAAATCCCAGGTGATCTGGGCATTGCCCGCCGCTTTGACCAGGGTGACTTCCAGGTTTTCCAGGGGCTGATCGGCCAGGTTCTTCAGGCTGAAGGAACCGGACCTGGAAACCACATCTTCCTTCACGCGATGGCGACGGGTTTTGGGCGTGGGTCGAACGCCTTGCAGGTCGAAGGCATCCTGGGCGGCTTCCACGGGCGCCGCCGGGTGTCGTGCGCTGACGGTGTAGTAGCCGCCCTCGTAGCGCAGCGGGTAGAAGGTTGCGGTAAAATCGCCGTTCTCGTCGGTGTAGGCGGTCAGGGTTCGCCGCGCTTCGCGTACGATCACATCGATCTTGATTTCCTTGTTGGCCGCCGGCGTCAGGTCGGTGCGAACCGCGTTACCGTACAAGGGTACAGGGGTGTTGTTGGCTGCAAGTTCCAGATCGGTACTGACCACGGCCGTGTAGGCGGCGTCGATCTGCAACGGGATCTGAGAGACCGCTCGGTTATTGCTTTCAACGATTTCGTTTACCAGGTTGGGTTGATCCAGAACCAACAAGATCCAAAACTCCCCGGTCCGGTTGGGCATGGTCAACTGGACATCGCGCTGATAGGAACCGTTCGCGGGCAGGGCGTTGTCGGCCAGGTTGAAGGCTACCAGTTGATCGTTGCCGGAAAGCAGCGGGTCACGCGAGAGATAGACCTGTTCGAAGAAACCGCTGCCGGCCTCGGCAAGGCCCTGGTTGGCCACGGTGTAGGTCAGGTCCACCACGGCGCCTGTTTCGGTATTGGCCTCAAAAACCATCTCGCCGCCGGTCAGGTCAGGCAGGTCGGTATCGGTGACCACCAGGTTGACGGAGCCGGAAGCATGGCCGGCTGCTTGGGCGGTCAGCGTCACGGTGGTGTCGCCGTCGGTCACGCCGTCTTGAAGGCTGTCCAGGCTGACGGTTGTCGAGGTTTCACCGTCGGGGATATCGAAGGAAACGGGCGTGTCGATTTCCACACCGCCGTCGCTGCCTGTCAGGGTGACATTCAATGATCCGGAAGTATCGGCATTGCGAGTCACCGTTGCTTCCACGGCCCCGGTAACGCCCTCGGCAACTACATCGCGGTTCAAGGTCAGGATCAGCGACGGCTGTTCATCGTCGATCACGGTCACATTGACCTGACCGGCCTCGTACAGCGGGTTGCCGCTGAGCGTGTCCAATACATAAATGGTGATGGTCACCGCACGGTCGCCGTCAACGTCCCCATTGTCCATCAGGGCAGTGTTCACGACCAGGTCGGTCTCTCCCTCGGGAATCTCCACCTGTTCGGGGACGGTCAGTGAGCCGGGCAGACTACTGACCAGACCCAGTTTCAGCGGTACGGCAGTTGCCTGATCCCTGGCCAGATGCAGCGTCAAACTGTCGGCGCCGCCGGCTTCGCTGACTTCGGTCAGGGACGGCGATGCCGAGAGTACGGGCGCGTCGTTGTCCCGGATGATCACTTGCAGGGTGGCGTTGCCGAATCCCGGTGAGGATACCGTAAGAAAAGCCGTCACATCTTGCCGGATCGCCAGGTTATCCACCGTGGGCAGTTCGACAAGGAATTCCGGGGTATTGCCGGGCATCACCGGCGGCTCGTCGGGAAGCACGAATAGACCGAAGGGATCACTCTCCAAGAAGAGGGTAATCGGTTCAGCGGGATCGCCGTTGTGTTGCACCCTGAATGAGTACAGATCGCCCTCGTCCAAGGCGGTGATATCACTGACTACGGTCAGTTGCGGCGTATCCACATTGAGCACCGTTACGAAGTCCTGACCGTCCAGGAAGAGCGCGTTGGAAGCGGTGATGGTAACGATTTCGGGTCCGTCCACAATATTGTCGGGCACCACCTGGGCCTCAAAGCCCACACCGGATTGGCCGGCGGGAATGGTGACCTGGGCGGGCACGGTCAACTCGCCGGTATCGCTGCTGACCAGGTCCACGGTCAAGGGCGATAGGATGGACCCGGAACGGGAGATGTACCCGGTAAGCACCGGCGGATCGGCGTTTTCGTCGATCGCCGAGGCAGACATGGTCACGGTCAAGGTGCCCGGGATCAGCATGGCGGACTGGGAAACAGCCGCATTGTCAGTTTCGTTGTCTTCCTCGATCTGGTTATCGCTGTCCACGGCGACGACCAGGTAGACATTGCCCTCGATCACGTCAGCCGGCAGGGTCACCAGAGGCGTAAAGGTGACGCTCTCACCGGCAGCCAGGGCGTAGACATCATCGAATTCAGCCAACAAACGGTCCTCGCCGATCGAATTGTCTGCCGATAGAGAGACTGTCGTGCGCGCTGTACCGTTAAACGGATGATCGCTGTTATTGACGACTGTATAGGACACCTCGAAGGACTGTTCCGGTAGGGATTGATTGGGTGCGACCACCGAGGTAAGGGCCAGGTCGGCCATCGGCGCGGGAAGCACTTCCACGGACACGGGACCCAAGGTGTTGTTGCCTTCCAGGTTGCGCTCGTGAACCTCGCCGGTGAAGTCGGTGATCAGGAAAAGGTAACGCGTTCCTTCCATGGTTTCGTCGGGTGTCCAGACGAATGATTCGTCATAGGACAGGCCCCGTGGCAACGGCTCGTCTTCTGTATGGGTTTTCAGGGTCAACTCGATATCGTCGTGGTCCAGGATGTCGTCCACGCTTAGCACCAGGCGATCCACCCACGCGGTTTTCACCGTGTCCCCATAGGCGTCCGTGGTGTTTGCCACGGTCCAGTTCAAGGTCACGGCGGCATCCACCTGAACAACGCCGCTTGGAGCCAGGGAAAGCGGAGACAGGTCGGCCCAGGCTGGGGAAACGACCTCGGTGAGCGTTTCGGCGGTTCGTTGATTGGTTAGACCGAAGAAAGTTTCTTTCACATCGTCCTTGTAATCCGTGATCACCCGAATGAAAAACGATTCGTCGATCATTTCCGGTGCGGTGACGTCGATCTCGGCTTCGTAAAAGGCGTCGGGAGTCAGGGCCCCGTGATTGTAGGGCACTTCCGCCAGTAAGATTTCCGAGCCTTCGTCGTTGACCAGGTACACGCGATCCACCCAGGTGCCAATGGGTTCGCCGTCATGCCCGGTGGTCGATGCCTCGCCCCGGTTCTGCACGGTCCAACTGACGGTTTTGGCATCGCTGCCCACCAACTGATCGAAGGCGGTCAGGTTTTCCACGGAAAGATCGGCAAACGGTCCTTCATCGGGGTGAACGGTAACCAGGTACTGACCACGCGGCCCGGGTCCGCGGTAGCCGGGAAAGGCGTTCGCATCGCTCTTACCGATCAAACCCCATCTGTTTCCGGCGCCCGAACCGGTTGTCTGCCACATCCGGTTATCACCGATGTAACCGTAGGAGTTGCCGGTCGGTTCGGCAGGGAAACCCGGCGGCAGATAATCCACGGGAGAACCGTCCAGCCAACCCCAGGAACTGCTGCCCTCACTGTCGAAACCGACCAGGCCGAGCTGGAGATCCTGACCCATGGCGCGCGTCAGGACATCGTTGGCATCTTGGGAATGAATCGAGGCCAGGTGGCCGCCGTTCTCCGTGGCGTAACTTATGGCGTCATCGCGGTTCATGCGTTGCGGCGTGATGATATAGCGAACGTCGTCATACCAGGTAAAGGCCGATTTGACGCGAATGAAGATACCGTTGGCGTTACTGGGAACGGTAAAGACCACGCGTTCATCGGCCGGGTCCGCATCGGCCAGGCAGATTTCGAACGGGCGGCATTCGTTCTCGAACTGGTTGGGATAGGCGCCGGTTTTACCGCCGCCGCCTCCTCCGCCGCCGCCCCCGCCGGAGCAGTTCTTGCCGCCGCCCACGCACAGGGTGAAGACCTCCACGAAGGGTTTCAGCGTGGAACCTTCCGGCGTGTGCGCGGTAACGGCCAGGGTTTGTCCGATATAGCCGTCGTAGTTCAGGTCGAAGATGTCCTCGTCCATATAGATGTCTTCATCCCCGGAGTCGGCCGACATCATGGTGCCGGCGGCGCTCGCGAAGTCGTCGGTCATGGCAATGGGCTTGGACCCTTCCGCGAAACTGTTGTTGTAATAGGCATCGCCTTCCATAAAGGTGCTCGAACCGGTGCGCACCATGTGGATGCGGTAGGGACCGACCAATTCATCGCCGCTTACCTGAACCGTATAGACGCCGGTTTTGGGCAGGGCGAAATCGCCGGGGGCCATGCTGTCATCCAAGACGGCGCCGCCGTTAGGACCGCTGCCGAAACTGGAACCCAGCAAAACGCCGTCGGGGTCGAACAGGTACATCTCGATGCTGTTGGCGCCCGTCACCGGCACGCAAAAAATGGAAACCCGATCACCGGCGGTGCCGCTGAAGGTCCACCAGTCCACATCTTGTACGGGATCGAAGCCGCCGAAGCCGTGTTGTTGCGTCATGTGGTAGTCGGGAAGGCTGCTGTCGGCCACGAGGGTAAGCTCCTGGGCCAGGACGGCATGGTGGTTCCCGGGCGCCTCGGCAACGCCGCTGTCGGGGATGGTGACGGTGAAGTAATGTTCGAAATGGTCTCCCGGTATTCCGTCGCCGTTGCCGTCGAGGGCAATTTGAGCGGTATTCAAAACCGAGGCGGTCACGGTCAGGCGATGTGCGCCCAATTGCAGCGGACCGCCGAAAATGATCAAGTTGACACTCGTCTCGCCCGGCGTGTAGGCGGCGATCAGGCTGTATTGCAGGTCGTCCGCCGTGTCGTAGAGACCGTCCGCGCCGGGTTGCCGCAAATCGAAGGCGTTGAGACGGTCATTGGGATAGGGGTCCAGGGTGACCAGGCTCGCGTTCAGCAGTTTGTCGCCGTCGGGATCTTCGGCCGCTGTGATGGTGTCGTGGGGAACCACCAGGACCGCATTGCGAGGCATATCGTCCGCTGAAGCAACCCAATAGCCGGTTTCGGCATCCAGGTAGGCAACGGTTTTGGCGGGATCGGCGGGTGTGGGTCCGTTCCAGTTGCTAAAGGAAATCGGTTCTCCCAGGTGATCGACCCAATTGCCGGTTCCCTCGATATCGCTGATGCCCAGCCACAGGTCCTGCTCGCCGAAGAAGGCGTGGAGATACCTGTTCTCCTCGGCATTTCGCGGCAGGGCCATAAAACCGCCCACGTCGAGCGCGGCATACATGGCGGCGCCGGCCGATGTTCCCTGCAGCAGCACAAAAGTACGCTCGTCGGCAAGGGTATGCGGGTACATTGTCTTGATGCTCGCGGCATCCAAGGCCTCGTTGAAATCGACGCTGAAGCTGACCAGGCCCGGCAGAACCGCGTCATCGGAATCATCTAAGCGCGGAATGGTGGTTACCACGGGACCCGGATCCGATTTGGAAGCCGGTGCGACATGGTTTTTTGGATTTTGTAAACGGTCCGGTAATGTTTGCGGGGTCGCCGGCAGCGACACGCAGATAAAGAACCAAGCGATCAATGACCAACGAACGGTCATCATAGAAGCCTCCTCGATATTTCTGGGAAAGCGACGCCACGTCGACCGGAAGGGGATGGGTCGAAGGACGGCGGTTTTGACACAACGCCGGCGGATGCGTTGGTTAGACCCGCGAGCGTTTTCAATGCGGAGCGGCAGTTGGAATACGGATGGACGAATATTTTGAAAAAGACACCGCCGGCGCGCGGCGGGTTTGGATGATGATCTGTCATCCGGTATATAAAAATGAAAACGACTTGGGGAACGGACCAAATTTTTTTCGAATTCGACCGTCCCGTAAATGCGTCGGTCCATCTTTTTCCTTCCCTTTAACGAACTGACGACCCCTTGCGCCCTTATTTGCCGGGCTGCTTTTCCCATGGTTCATGGCATTCGTATCATGCTCTATGAGTTGATCTTCGATTGTCGGCCGGAAGCTCGCGGCGCTTTTTTCGGGTTGTCATTGGTTGTTCCCACAAACTCAGGATCAAAGAATTCGTTCTCATTCCTCGAGGTGGAAAAGTCAGGAGCAAAGAATCAGTCCTCATTCCTCGACCCGGAAAAGTCAGGAGCAAAGAATGAGAACTATTTCTTTGCGCACCGAAAAGTAATGTGAAAGAAATCAGTTGTGGCTCCTCGACC
>JASJCB010000352.1 GCA_030066195.1 Acidobacteriota bacterium | reverse complement strand
ATCCTTGCGGGCAATTACGAAGCTCAGCAGGAACTCCAGCTTCTCGTAATCGTGCACAAAAGCCCGGCGCAGACCGCCCTTGTCGAACCTGGTCCACAATCGCTTGCGGTGGCCCTCACTCCCTTTCGGGCTCAAAGGCTTCCTCCTTGCGCGGCCGTTCCGCCGCTCCACAGGTCCGCCAGCGCCTCCGCTTGCTCAATCACCCGTTGGACGGCCTCCTTCTGACCTTCCGGCGGGTATTTGTACTTCCGCAACAGCCGTTTCACCAACAGCCGCATCTTTGCCCGCACGCTCTCGCGCACCTGCCAGTCCACGGTGGTGGAGGCGCGCAGCTTCTCGGTCAGTTCCACGGCCAGCTTCTTGAGACTTTCGTCCCCCATGTCTTTCAGTACTTCCGGCCGCTCGGCCAGGGCGTCGTAGAACGCGATTTCATCGGGGTTCAGTCCCAGGTCCTCGTGACGTTTGACGGATGCTTGAAACTCCTTCGCCATGCCGATCAACTCTTCGATGACCATGGAGGTCTCCACCGCCCGGTTATGGTACCTGCGCAGGGCCGCCAGCAAGCGCTCACTGTATTTCTTCTCCTGGACCACGTTGGTGCGCAGGCGTCCGCGAATCTCATCGCGCAACAGGCGTTCCAACAGTTCCACGGCCAGGTTCTTATGCGGCATATGACGCACGTCTTCCAGGAACTCCTCGGAAAGCAGGGCAATGTCGGGTTTGTCTACGCCGGCCATTTGGAACACGTCCAGTACGCCGTCGGACACCACCGCGTTGTCCAAAATTTGTTTCAGGACCCTGTTTCTGTTGATTCGAGAAGGTTTGGTCCGCGTGGTAGCGTCCTTGATGATCGCGGATCTGACGGCGTTGAAGAAGGCAATTTCTTTGCGTAGGTCGGCCGCTTCATCGAGCGTGGCGCACAGGGCGTAAGCCTTCGACACGGCCGCCATGACGTCGTTGAAGCGTTGTTTGCCGTTCTCCAGGCCCAGAATGTGATTGGCCGCGCCGGGAAGCAGGGGCAAAGCCTCGGTTTCATAAGCCGAATAATCGAAGCCGTGGAACATGTCTCTGACAACGCCCAGTTTCTCTTTCAGCTTGAGCAGCGCCTCCTCCACCTTGATGGTGGCTTCGCCCTTGCCCTTTGCATCGGTATAAGTTTTCACGGCCCGTTTCAACTCGGCGGCAATGCCCAGGTAATCGACAACCAGACCGCCCGGCTTGCCTTTGAACACCCGGTTCACACGGGCAACGGCCTGGGCCAGGTTGTGCCCCTTCATGGGCTTGTCCACATAGAGGGTGTGGCACACGGGCGCATCGAAGCCGGTTAACCACATGTCCCGCACAATCACCAGTTTCAGCGGGTCGTTCGGGTCTTTGAAACGTCGCTCCAGCCGCTTCTTTTCGGCCCTGCTGAACATATGGCGTTGCAGCTCCGGCCGGTCACTTGCCGTACCCGTCATGACAATGCGGACGGCGCCGTCCTCGGGACTGTAACTGTTGACGATTTCCTTTTCCCGGTTTTCCTTCCCGGCTTCTTGCTCCGAGGTTTCTCCGGCGGCCTCTGCCGCTTCGTCCTTGTTCCCGCCGTTCGCCTGTTTGGGCTTAAGCCGAATCTTTTCACGGAGGGAGCCTTCCCAGTCCGGCCGCAGGGCAATCAACTCGTTGAAGAGACCGACGCAAATATCCCGGCTCATGCACACGATCATGGCCTTGCCCTCTGCTTTGCCGCCCATCAGCAGCGATTCGTTACGTCCCTCGAAATGCTGCACCAGATCGGCCGCCACTTCGGCCAGGCGCGGTTGGGCGCCGACCAATTTGCTTAATTCCGCCCAATGCATCTTGGTTTTTTCTCGCGAGGTAACGTCCTCTTCGTCCTCGATCACCTCTTCCACATCTTTGTTGAGCTTATCGATCTCTTCGCGGTTCACGTCCAATTTAGCCAGGCGGCTTTCGTAATAGATACTTACCGTCGCGCCGTCGTCTACCGCGTCCTGAATATCGTAAATGCTCACGTATTCGCCGAAAATATTGATGGTGTTCTTGTCATCCAGGGCGATCGGCGTCCCCGTAAAACCGATGAAGGACGCATTGGGCAAGGCGTCGCGCATGTACTTGGCAAAACCGTAGGCATATTGGCCCGAATCCTTGTTCAGCCGGCCCTTCAAGCCGTACTGGCTGCGGTGGGCCTCGTCGCTGATCACCACCACATTGGCGCGGTCGCACAGCACGGGATGATCGATTTCTTTATCCCTTAAAGAAAACTTCTGGATGGTGGTGAAGATAATGCCGCCGGCCTGGCGCGAGGCCAGTTTGGATCGCAATTCGTCCCGGTTCTCCGCTTGTTCCGGTGCTTGTTTCAGCAGGTCGCGGGCGCTGCTGAACTGTTGGTAGAGTTGGCCGTCCAATTCGTTGCGGTCGGTGACCACCACCAGGGTGGGGTTGTTCATCTCCGGCTGCTGCAGCAACATGCCGGCATAACAGGCCATGGAAATACTCTTGCCGGACCCCTGGGTATGCCAGAAGACCCCGGCCTTTTTGGAGCCCGGGACCACCTTCTGCCCGTAGGACGCGCGACGCTCGCGCAGCACGCCTTCCGGCTCTTGTTGCGACGCGATCAGGGTCACCCGCACGGCCTCGCGCACGCCGTGGAACTGATGGTAACCGGCAATCTTCTTGATCCACTCGTCGCCGTCGCGCTCGAAGATGACGAAATAGCGGATGTACTCCAGAAACAAGGCGGGGTCGAAGAAGCCGCGAACGATTTTCTCCAATTCGAATTCAAGGAAAGGTTTATCGTCCTCGTCTTTGATCGTCCGCCAGGGCAGGAACCACTCCCGGCCCGCCGTCAGGGAGCCCACGCGGGCATTGGTGCCGTCGCTGATGACCAGCGCCTGGTTGAAGACAAACAGGTCGCTGATTTCTTCCTTATAGGTTTGCAGTTGGTGGTAGGCATCCCAGATATCTGCCCTTTCGCCGGCCGGGTTCTTCAACTCGATCACCGACAGCGGCAAGCCGTTCACATAGACCACCACGTCGGGCCGCCTGGCCTGTTTGCTGCCGCCGACCGTCAACTGGTTGACGATTAGGAAATCATTGCTACCTGGATGGTGAAAGTCGACCAATTGAGCATGGTTGATGTCCCGTTCGCCTTGCTTGTTGGTGAAGTCCAGCTTGACGCCTTCCAACAGTTGGCGGTGAAAGGCATGGTTGTTGGGCAGCAGGCCGGGGTGTTGGGGTTTGGTGACCAGTTGGACCACCTCATCCACGGCCACCTTGGGGAAGCTGGGGTTAAGCCGGGCGATGGCGGCGGCCAGGCGGTTCTTGAGCACCACCTCGTGAAAATCGGCGCGCTCCTGAGCATCGCCGCCCGGGGCGATGTCCGGGCCGTAGGCGTATTGCCAACCCGTGTCTTGAAACCAACTGAGCGCGAGTTGTTCTAATTGGTGCTCATTGATCATAACTGAATGATCCCCCTGGCGACATCGATAGCCAGCCTAAGTAAGTTGCCGACATATTGGTGTTCTCCAGCAGGATACCAAATGGGCAAGATACGTGTCTTCAGAAGGCGATTCTCCTTTTGGTTGCGGGTTTCGTCGCCATCGGGCTCCGAGAGAATCGCGTAGTGATCAGGCACCTCGAAATTCCTATTGTCGATAACTTCTTCGAAAAGTTCCAGAGTTCGATCTTGAACAAGACTGCACCCAAGAAACAACAGGGAATGCCCAATAAAGATTTGCCGAAGTGCCTTTGGCAAGGGGCGGCCGAAATCGAATGGGGTACCGTAAGCCTCTTCATATTGCGATCTGGTGAATACATAACTGTCAGAGTTGTCGGCATCACCATGAAGCTTGAGAAGGCAACGCTCACCGCGGACGAGATTGGGAATAAAATTGTGGCCCTCCTGGCGACCATGCATATAGCCGTCCAAGGAAGGGATTACGGTTTCAATAATTCGGTCGTAGTTGGTGGTTACGATACAGCCGCGGGAGATCTCGCCAAGTAGGTTGACGGCGCCTAACGGCCCATTTGTAGGGATACAGCTTTTGGCAAACTTGGAGCGTATAACACCCTTTACTTGGGTTTCGTCCGCATTCCACAATAGCTCTGCCGCGAGAAGGTAATCACCTTTATCGAGAGCATCTTGAAAAACGTTTTTTTCGACACCGTCGATTTTGTTCATGATCGTTTTCAGAGCTTGTCCCCACAATGGAAAGTTGCTTTCAAAAGACATACCGGCGCCAACGAATGGCACGATTCGATTGCGGCGAATAGCATCGGTCATTTCCCGGAAAAGGCCGATCTGGTCGTTTTTCTCAAGGAGATCCAGCGCTTCTTTGTGTTTCCCGGCTAATTGCTGTTCAGTCCACGTCGTCAGTTCATCGTTGTAGGTAACGCGATCGGCCCAGAAGAGCGCCTCACTGGGCTCGAGCCGGTAGATGACATCATGATCATGGATACTCCTAATCTCAAGAGGTTCGACTCCATTGAGCGCATCGTTGAACTCTGAATTTTGATCATATTCGTTTTTGAGAAGATCATCTGCACGGCGAATTAGTTCGGCATCATGGTCGGAAATCCGGTTACTCACTGGATACTCCTTCAGCTTGGGCCTTCGCTTCGGGTATGCTGAGTTCGCCGGAGAGGAGTTTGGGCAAGAGGGTATCGCGGAGTTGGGCTAGGGTTTTGGATTGTTTTTCATTGTTAGCAAAGAGTTCCCCAAAAGGTTTAATAGTTTTTTCATATAAATATTGAACTTCCATCTGAGGTAAACATAACAGAATCTCAGATAAGGCTTGCTTTCTAAGTTCGGTTTGCCCGGTACTTCCAGCGCCTATAGATTCAATATACGATTCCTTATAAAGCAAAAATTCAGCAAGATAAGAAGAGGATATTTCATCTTTTAATGCTCGAACAACAGTTACGTGACTGTCAGTGACTACAAAATGTTCTTCTAGCCTTCTCACAGGTGCAACTCTTCCTAATGTGCCTACGCCTGTAGAGTTAATTAAAACATCTCCTATTTCAATTTTTCTTCTCTCAACTTTTCTTTTTTTAGGATCATTACGTTTACAAAGTGAAAAATCAATTGTGTGATTACGAATACAACGCTGATTAATTACCTGAATACCACCTTCGGTAATATATTTTGGTGAAATCCCTCGTCGCAGTTCACTCGAAACTTTTCCAAGAGTAGTAATACGCCACCCCAGAGGAATCTTACCAAGCTCAGAGTCAACAAAAGAAGCAGGAAACAGCGCGGCGGTTTTGGCAAGGGATTGGCGTTGGGACTCGGAGAGGTTCTCAAGTTCATCCTCCGATTTCCCGGAGATAGCCGCCATGGCGGCGCGTTCGATTTCGGCGGAGGATTTACCGGTGGCCACCGCGGCGGCTTTGGCCTTGACCGGATCGAAATCCACAAACCAGGATTTGAAGATGGCCTGGGCGATGGCTTCTAGGGTTTTGTTCATTTGGTGATTGAGCAATAATTTCTTTTCTATTGGTTCAAGTATCAAAACCATGTTGTCTTGGGTTAACCGGTTCGGCAAAAGTAAATCGTAGGTATCGGCAAAGACAGAGAACTGAAACCTTGCGACCCCCGTGTGTTGAACTTGGTATTGCCACATTTCCCCATTCATGTGCATTAGACGAAGAAGCCAGAAGATATATTTCGGGTTGACTTTAGTTACATCAAGCCTGAGAAAGCGAGCAAAACTAGCACATGTCACAGGAAGGTCAAATTGGGATAAAAGTTCAGATGAGATAAAAAGAACGCGTCCTGTTGAGCAATCGCGTGTTCCGCCGGCAGTTTCGATGAGTAAGTCGTTTGGTTTAAGGGTGCGGCGAGCAACGTTACTGCTTTTTAGGTAGCAGCGAGGCACTGTTTCAATTTGACCCTGCTCAACTCTGGGAAAATCCCCTCCGCGAATAACCCGGTAGGGAACGAACCCTTCTTTAGGCTGATCTTTCCCCCAATCACCATCTCGTGATTCAAGGATGAGATCGCGAAGTGTAACAACTTCATTCACCATAGCCCTAATCCTTTCAGGTTTGATTGAATCGCCTTTTCAAGGATCGTTTGTTCTTCAATCAGTTTCTTTAGTTCCGTTGTAAGTCTTTTCATTTTTATGTCGAAAGGCTCATTGTCCTCTTCAGTTTCTCCCGACCCTACAAAACGTCCTGGTGTAAGCACCGAGTCATCAGGGATTTGGTCAAGCGTAGTGGATTTGCAAAAACCTCTTACATCTTCATAGTTTGAACCACGTTTCCAAGAATGAAATGTATTTGCTATTTTTTTTATATCATCAGCACCGAAATCACGCAAAACACGGCCCTTCATATAGCCACATTTACGTGCATCGATAAAAAGGAGTTCCCTTGATCGCTTGCGATATCCATTCTGTGCAGTTTTATTCTTGGTGAGAAACCAAATACAGGCAGGGATTTGGGTATTGGTAAAGAGTTGACCAGGTAGCGCTACCATGCATTCTATCAAGTCGTCCTCGAGGATAGCTTTGCGTATGTTGCCTTCCCCACCGCTTTGTATGCTCATCGAACCGTTCGCCAACAACAGCGCCATAGAGCCGTTGGGGGCCAGGTGATGGATCATATGCTGCATCCAGGCAAAGTTGGCGTTGCCCTTGGGCGGCGTGCCGTACTTCCAGCGAGGGTCGTTCTCCAGTTTGGGGTCCCACCATTCCTTGACATTGAAGGGTGGATTGGCCATCACGTAATCGGCGCGCAGATCGGGGTGCAGGTCGTTGGTAAAACTGTTGGCGTGCTGTTTGCCGAAGTTGAAATCGATGCCGCGAATGGCCATGTTCATGGCGGCCAGCCGCCAGGTGGTGGGATTGGACTCCTGGCCGTAAACCGAGAGGTCGCCCAGTTTGCCGCCGTGAGCCTCGATAAAACGCTCGCTCTGTACGAAAAAGCCGCCGGAACCCATGGCGGGGTCGTAGACGCGGCCCTTGTAGGGTTCCAACATCTCCACGATCAGGTTGACGATGGACTTGGGCGTAAAGTACTGGCCGCCCTTCTTGCCCTCTGCCAGGGCGAATTGGCCCAGGAAGTATTCGTAGACGTGGCCCAGGATGTCTTTGGCGTGCAGGCGGATGGGTTTCCCATCGTGAGTGGGATGGTTGAAGTCCGTATCGGAAAAGAGGTTGATCAGGCCGCGCAGGCTTTCCGGCGGCAGGTCCAGCCGCACATAGCGGTTCTTCTCGATCACGCCTTTCAACTTGGGGTTCTCCCGTTCCACTTCTTCCAGGGCGTCGTCGATAAAACGGGCAAGAGATTTGATCTCGTAACTGGTATCCTTGCCGTCGTCGATCGGGATGCGGGAACCAAGGGACAGCGTCGCGCTGGCGGTGATGGTTTGCCAACGGGCCAGGCCGGGCACCCAGAAGACGTTTTTGGCCAGGTAATAGTCGCGCTCTTCCAGTTCCTCTTTGAAAGCCCGTTCATATTCTTCGTCACTGTCGAAATCGGCGGGGTCCAGGTAGTAGTCGTGATCGGGATCCTGGAATTGATCCTGCAGTTCCTCCCGGCGAAGGGCAAAGGCGTCGGAGACGTATTTCAGGAAGATAAGGCCCAGCACGGCGTGCTTGTAGACGGCGGCGTCCAGGCTGTGGCGCAGTCGGTCGGCGGCGTTCCAGAGTTTTTTGTCGAGCGCTTGGAGAAAGGCTTGTTCTCTATTGCTGCTTGCTTCAGTATTCATGATGATCGATCCAATTTCAGCATTTTTATTCGCGTCTGCTAGGTGTGCATCATAGAGGAGCCCGGGC
>JASJCB010000194.1 GCA_030066195.1 Acidobacteriota bacterium | reverse complement strand
CGGTAGAGCGATCCGCCTAATTTCGCCATGGCGAAATGAACGGTTTGCAGCCCGCGAGACGCGGGCGCTCCCGGGAATACCTCATAGCTTGCTTTAATGACTTCCTTGCATCTCTTGCTCCTCGACGCTCCTCGTGACAGAGACCCGCCGATGTGGATGATGGTTCCGACCGGCTAGCAGGCACACTACGCGCTCAGTATGCCTTCCCGCCGGCATTACCAGCCGGCCGTGGCCGCGTGATAGCACAGGCGGTACTATCGCCCAACATCTCGGCCGACACAATCCGCTTACAAACTTGCGGCCCGGTGGATCAGATCCCTATCGGCGGCGCCGAGCTGAACCATTCGGCAATCGGTTTGGCGCCCGCGATCAGCAGGTTGAGCAGGCCGCAGATCAGTTGAACGCCTTGAAAGGTGACCAGCTTGCGAATGCCGAAAGGCTTGTTCAGGTCGTTATAAAGGGTCCGATAATGCTGCCACCTCTCGAGGTCATTGTTTTTCTCGTGGTAATCCATCTTTTGGGAATAAGTCGCCAACATCTCGTGCTTTCGCTCCTGCAACAGCCGATCGGCAGGTCCCAGCGAGCAGCGATAACCATAGATGGGCAGCGCGAAGTAAACGCCCCACACCAGCAGAGTGAAGACCAGGGGGACGTCGGCCAATACCAGCTTGTAGAAGACAAGGTAGGTTCCGATGATGAGGATATAGAGCCACAAGAAGCGCGAGACATAATCGATGAGGGGGCGCAGTCCGAAAGCGTTGGCGGGGTCTGTCATAGACAACCCCTCTTTGGAGAAATCGCGGTGTAGAAATCGGTGCAGGTCCTGGAAGTGAAAAACCGCCATTTCGGCGATGCGAATGAGAAAGTACCACCACACCAGGGACCCGATCAGGACGGCCCAATTCTCGGCGCTGATCCGGAAGGACCCATAAACGGCATAGGCAATCCCGATGACGGCGGCCGCTGCAAAGAGGTAAGACATCGGCCCGCTCATCAGAGAGCGGGTGGTTGAAAACGAGGCGCTTTTCGCCAACAGGCCTTTCTCCTTCAGCTTTGCCGGCAGCATCGCGATCGCGGCGAACCAGCGATATCCGAACGCGGCTCCGATCAGGGGAAACAGACCACGCGCCAGGTAATTGAGCAGGGTCTTACTGCCCTCGGCTTGAAGGATGCCCACGGCCTTCACAGAATCGAGAAAGTCTTCGATCCATTTGGAGCCGAAGATCAAGGCGATCAGGAGCGGGAGGCCGACCATGACCACAACCCAAAAGATCGCGTAGATCGGGAAATGTAAACGGTAGAACCAGATCATCCAACGGCATAAAGGGTCATTACCGAAGAGGTCCAGGACTTCAGGTAGAGCGTCTCGTTTCATGGGCATCACCGAACCGGTCAATTTTGCGGCACCATGCCCATTCAGAATATAGATCTCAATTATACCATAAGAAGAGGCATACCCGGTCAGGATTGGACCGCGAACACAGGGCTGTCGCAAGTCGTAAAACTCATGCATGACAGTTCTTTATGATGTTGACCCAAGCGGGCGTGATTGCTTCGGTAAATTAACGGACCGAGGAATTCAGGGCGACGAAGGTGCCGTCATTGCGGCGGCAGAGGGCGCGCATCAAGGTGGCGAAACGGACGCCCGTGGTTTGGCCGCCCATGATGTTGCTCTGTGAAAAAACCGTCGGGAAACCCACGCCGTGGATGCGCACCTTGCGCTTGCCCTCGGCGTCTCTGGGGTTGATCAGGTCTACCCGCTCCACCACTTCCTGGATGGATCTTCCCGTGAACTCGTCGCCGAAGACGTAGATGCTTATTTTTTCGTCTCCCTTGGCAAAGCCGCGAATGGCTCGCTCGATACCCTCCACCGGCGAACTGTTGGAGAAGACGTGCCAGGTGCGTAACGTATTTAGAATCAATCTACGGCGGGAAGGCGTGTCGGGTATCCAGCGCTGGACGTATCCCGGGAACATGTATTGGCCCATGTCGTTCATGACCTGGATGCCTTTGACGCTCGGGTAGATATTGAGCACCTCTTCCATCTTGCGCAACATCAAAGGCCAGGCGAAGGAGACCATGCTGCCGGAGGTGTCGATGACGAAGATGATGTATTCGCTGTCCACCGGGATGCCGCCGACCGTGTTGTCCCGTTCCGGGCGCTTGTAGCTTTCACCCAGCAGGCGCTTCATCTCTTCGGTCAGCTTTTGTTGGGCGGCTACCAGGCGGCCTTCCAGCTTTTCCTGGACCTCGGACAATTGCGCGGTGTCCTGGAGTTTGCCCTTGAAATCGGTCAGGTCGCCCTTCAGGCGGGCCAGTCTGATCTTTTCGTCCGATAGTTGCTCGGTTCGGGTGATCATTTCGCGTTCCAGGATCACCGTTTCGCCTTGGATTTGCACCAGTTCCTGTTGGAGCAGGGCGATGCGGGCATCCAGGTCCTGACGCGCGTCTTCCAGCGCCTTGGGTTCACCCATTTTGGTGAGCACGAGCAGGATGACCAGCGCGCCGAAGCCGCAGCTCACCGCGTCCAGGAAACTCAAACTGAAACTGCCGGGTTGTTCCCGTTTCTTCTTGCGTTTCACGGCCAGTCCTCCGCCGGGCTCATAAAGCTGCCGCCGGTCCCGATCGCCAGTTTCCAGAAACCGGATGCGGCCATGGGATCGCCTTCCATGGGCAGCAGGACCACATTGACGGGGATACCGCGAGGCAGCCTGTCGATAGCCGCGTTGAACATGGAAACGCGGCGCTTGGGGCTGACGGTACGCCCCTTGGGCACCACGCGTCCCTGGGTGGGTAGGCCGTCGGTCAGCAGGATCAGGTTGTCCGGCCTGGGATTCATATTGCGAACCGCCTCGAATGCCTTGTACAGGTTGGTGCCGCCGACAGGAGCCAGGACCGCTGTCCGCGTGAGTGCCTCCCTCAAGTGACCGGCCTCGTTGGTGGAGAGCCAGATATCTTTGTCCGGCAGCAGCGGCTCGACCTCTTCGGAAAAGGTCATCACATGGAAATAGGCATCACGCGGCAGTTGCGACAGCAACCAGTCCACGGTGCCCACCGCCTGTTGCCATTTCGGAGCCTGGCGGCGGCGTTCCGGCGCCATGTTGCGCAGGCGGATCACGTTGACGACGGTCTCGTCCAACATACTGGCGCTTTTGTCCAGCATGATCAAAATGCGTCGGCCGCCTACCTTCAGGCCGGTCAGGTACTGGCGGTCGCCGTCGCCCACGCGGCTTATCAGCGTGTCGCCGGGCGTTTCGTCGGTTTGCAGGGAGGCGGCCAGGCGTTGGTTGCGCTCTTCCAGGGTCTTGAGATCGGTTTTCAGCTTTTCCAGTAAATCGCGGCGCGCCTGGTTGGTGTTTTGGAAGGTGGCCAGTTCCTCGCGAACCTTGGCGATCACCTCGATCAGGCGGCGCGATTCGCCCTCGGTGACCACACGGTCCTGCCTGATTTTGCGCAGGCTGTTGCGAATCTCGACCAGGTTCTTGCGGGCGTCGTCCACCCTGCGCTCCATCAGGTTGGTTTCCGCGCTTAGATCGGTGGTCAACACGGTTTTTTCACGCGTGATGGAGGCGTTGATGATCAGGTAGAGCAGAATCACCGCGCCCAGGCCGCAGGTCATGGCGTCCAGAAAGCTGAGGCTGAACACATTCTGCTCGCGCCTGCGCCGCGCCATATCAGTCCTCCACCCGGATCAGCGAGACTTGCATATCCGGTCCCAACTGCAAGCAGTCGCCCGCCTTCAAGGCCATGGGCAGGTCGGGCGTGTGGTTTCTCAGGGAGATGTGCTGCCCTTTCTCGAACACCAGGATATCCCCTCGCCAATTCAAGTCGGCGATACAATCCCTGGCCGAGGATCGGCTGAAGTCCAAACCGGGGAGGGGATTCCGGGGGTCCAGGGTCAAACCGTCGGCAGGAATGGGATGGGCAATGCCGTTCGTCATATAGTGGGTAGGCGCCGGGCCGACCGCCTGGATCAAGGGCGCCGGGGGAGGGGGCTCGGGATCTTCGAAGCGGGCGTCAACATTCAGCGCGGTGAAGTGAGCAATGCCTTGACCGTCCAACTCGCCGTCGCTTTCGGCAGTCATGGCGCCTTGTAGGGCCGCGCCTTGCGGCAGATGTACGTTTTCACCCAACACGCCGTGCAGGCCGGGCAGGTAATTCAGGCGATGGGTGGTCATCAGTAGATAATCATCGCTCGCCGCGACCGCGGCCAGAGCCGAGATGCGCCCGTAGATTTCGGCCAGATGATCCATCAATTCGGCGCGGCTGATGGTCAGGCTATAGGTCCTTCCCCCTCCGGCCAGGCGAATGTCGTGCTTGTCGTGGTTGGCCAGATGGGCCAGCCAGACGGGGAGCGCGGCGTAGAGGGCTTGCTCACTAGTGGCGCCGTGAAGCGGATCGAACCGGGTTTCGCGAACAAATCGAGCGGCCAGATAGCGGGCCAAACGGTCGGAAATGGTTTGCCAACCGGCATCTTCGTCTACGGACACCCTGATTCGCTCCAGGCGGGAGGGTTTGGGCGGGGGTGGTTTCAGGGGAAGGCCGCCGTGGGCAATGGTGGCCGCACCGCCCGGGTTTTCGCCCCGGTGCAGTTGGATTTCGGTAGCCGTGACCTGGTGCAGGTGCAGGTCCAGAACCAGAGCTCGGGAGGTTCCGGCCAGGTTCATGCCGCGCGGGTCGAAGGCGAATCGGGCAGCCGCCACGGCGCTGTCGACCGCGCTGTTTACCGACATGCCCGCGCCGCCGGCAACGCCCAGCAGCAGCGGCAGGTTGGTATTCATGGTGCCGGGCACAATCATGACCAGCGGGTGGGAATCGGTCAGTGTTCTTCGGATTTCCGTCAACTGCCCGCACGCCAGGTCGGCGCGGGTCAGGCCCTTGAAGGGTTTGCCCAGGGGCTCGCGGTCCAACTGGTGCCAATGGCGGTTATACACCAACTTGGGTTTCAGGCGCGAACGCGAGGCGGCCGCGACGCCGTAGCTCGCATGTTTGCCTTCCATAAGCACAAGGCCCGGGCCCAGTTCTTTCGGCTCAGCGCCGGGCGCGGTCAGGGCCAAGAGACCGGTATCGTTGATTTCAAGCGTGGTGGTCATGGCAGCCCCGGGTCAGGTTACTTGCAAGTGTTCGATCAGGTGTTCGTCCAGGTAGGTGTCGGCGTCCTGAACCAGACGTTCCTGTTGCAGTTGGAGTTGGTGCAAAAGGAACATCAACACGATGCTGATCAACAGGGCGATAAAGGTGGAGTTGAAGGCCACGCCCAGGCTGCGGGTCACGCCGGTGATATCGCCGCCCACCGCTTTGTGGGCCTGACCGAGCGCCTCGCCGATACCGCGCACGGTTCCGATGAACCCGATCGAGGGGATCGCCCAGGCGATATAGCGCACCATGGACAGCTCGCTTTCCAGGCGGTCGGATTCGGCATCGCAAATGCCGTGCGCCGTATCGCTGACATCCTGGATATTGCGGGTTGCCGCGAACCGGTGCAGGGCCGCTAAGAGGGCACGCGGTAACAGCTTATTTCGTTTGGCCGGCTCCATTGTCTGTAGTTGTCGGCCGTATTCGCGAGCGTCCTCCGGTAAGATGCGCGTTCCCTCCGGCCGGGGGATCAGTTCCAGGTTCAATAAGCCCCGTTCCCGGGCCATACCCAGGCCCTTGTAGGCGATGATGGCCATGGCCCAGAACATCAGGATGAAGCAAGCTTCTTGCTCGAAATCGCGTACGATGACATAGAAATTCCGCTCCACGATATAATTGGGGTCGGCCTGCATGCGGGCAATCTGTTCGGCCATGTGGTGGTCCGCCTCGGGCCTGATCCAGGCCACGTAGGCCGCGTGTACCAGGATGATGGACAGGAAAAGCGCTGCCAGTTGATACACGAATCCACCATTAACTGATCGGTTCATACGGGGCTCCTATATATCGACGGGGAACGAGACGGCCTCGTCCACGGGTAGATTCTCGGTGGGTTGGAAGATACTGGGTTTTTCCTCTTCCTTTTCCTGTGCCGCGGGCTCCTGGCGAGGAGCCGGTGTAGCCGAAAGTAAGACAAAAATAACCAGCGCTTTAAGATACATGGCCTACTCCAAATAGCGGGCCACGCGGAACCCCAGATCCGGGCGCGGCTCCTTGCCGTAGTCTCTGAATGAATATCGCAGCTCGGTGATGGTGCTGTGCATCCAACTGGAACCGCGGATAACGTGGTAGCTGCCCGTATCCGGTCCCAGGGGATCCTGGTCCTGGCCCGGCACGCCGCGCAATCCGTAGAAATCGTGCACCCATTCGGCCGCATTGCCGCCCAGGTCGTACAGACCCAGCGGATTGGCGGGGAAACTGCCGACGGGCGCGGTGGCCGCGTGTCCGTCCTTGTAGTTTTGTAGAACGCCGGGTAACACGGCCGAGGCGGAGGCGTCGGCAAAATTGCCGCTGTTCTCACCCACCGGCAGGCGCATGCCCCAGGGATATTTCATGCCTTTGTCACCACCTTCCGGGTAGCGGGCGATCCAGGCCCACTCGGCCTCGGTGAGCAGGCGGTAACCGTTACTCAGCGGTTGGGCGGGCACCCAGGCACCGTTCCTTTTGATGTAGAAAGGCGAAAGCCCCTCCTGTTTGCTCAGCCAGTTGCAATACTGCACCGCGCTGCTCCATTCCAGGCGTACCGCCGGTTGGTTCGCCAGGGCCAGGCTCTGGCCGCTGATGATGCCGGAGTCGTGTTCCTTGTCGAAAGCGGCGTACTGGCCGTTGGTGACTTGCTTGGTCGCCACGTAGAATGGCCGCGACAGGGTAACCTCGCGCAGTACCTCGTTGGCGCGTCTGCCCGCTTCTCGCCTGGAGGCGCCCATGGTCATCTTGCCTGGGCGAATCAGCCGCATTTCATGGCCCTGACCGTTTGTGTAGACATCTTTGATTGCGGCCTTCTTGGCGGCAGCCACGGTTTCCAGGGTGACATCCAGGGCGCTGACCACATCCGGTTTCGGCGTGACCTCCCGCGACCAGGGCACGAAGCCGGGCTTGCGGATCTCCAGTTGGTGGGGCAAAGCGGTCAGGCGGTGCACGCCCTCGGCTTTTTCCTGCAACTCGCCGTCCACATATAGTTCTGCATCGGGCGGCCAGACGGTCAGTTTGACATCGCCCATCACCGGTTCAAGGACCAGGTTGACCTCGCTCCGCTTACCGGACTGGATGGTTACCTGCTGCGAGGCATTGCTGTAACCGGCTTTGGTCAAGCCCACCGCGTAGGATTGCCCGGGTTTCAGGGCGACTTCCAGCGGGGTCAGTCCGCGAAAAACGCCGTTGACCGTGGCGCTCGCGCCTTCCGGTTTGCTGTTCAGAACCAGGTTGCCGTCAGAAGGAATCAATTCGGCGACCGGTAGGGTCAACTCCTCCTGAGCGGTGACCTTGAAGCGAGCGCGATAGGGCTTGTAACCGGCGCGGGTCAACTCCAGCCGGTGATTACCTTCCAACAGGTCTGCCTTTACCGGTGTTTTGCCCAGCTTTTTGCCATTGACCAGAACCGTGGCGCCGTCGGGTTTACTTCTGACGTTGACCGGCGCCCACAAGGGCTCCAGCGGCAGTTCGATCTCAGTCACTTCGCCGGCGCCGGGTAGTTCGATATCGGTGGAAAACTCGCGGTATCGGGGCGCCCGGGCGGTAATGCGATAGGGGCCCTCGGTCAATTCAAGGGGTTCCAGCGGGGCGTTGCCCATGAGTACGTCATCGACCAAAACCTCGGCGCCTTCCAGGGTGGCGATTTTCAAACGGCCCGGCAGTTTTTCCATTTGGAAGAACAGGTCCGGCTCCTCGCCGTTCACCTCGAAAGATTGGACCAGGTCATAGTAACCCTGCTTTTCGGCGCGTAGGGTATAGGTGCCGGGCCACAACATTTTGCGGCCGCCCAACTCGAATCGGACGGGGAAGCCGTCCACAATCATGCTGTCGGGAATCGGATCGACGGAGATGGAAACCGGTTGGGCCCGAAAAAGGTAGACCGCGGCGATTCCCAACACGAGAAACAGGATGAAACCGGCGATAAAGCCGGGACGCAAGCCGCCGAGCCGGCGGTTGGCGCCGACCAGCGCGCCCGGTTTGAAATCCTCGGGTTGAATGGCGGCGGGGGCTGCGCCGGGTCGCTCGGCAGGCGGGGTCAGGACGGGGATATGGGTTTTTTGTACGGCGCTGAAAACCAACTTGCCGGCGTCCTTCTTGACCAGAAACCGGGTCTCGCCCAAGCCGATCATGTCACCGTCGCGCAACCACCGGGACGCGGCCAGGGGAGCGCCGTTACACAGGACTTGGGCGTCGTCGGCCGGTTGAATGAAGATTTCCTTGCCGGACTCACCCAGGTAGGCGAGCACTTTCTCGGTTCCGGGCAGGGGAAGCGCGGAATCCGGGCCGCCCAATACGGCGGGAAAACTTGTGATTTCGGTGGACCCGCTCATATCTTCTCCTTACAAACAACCGTCAGTGCATCGGGCGGTCGACCGGGCTTCACGACCAGTTCCTCGCGAACGTCGCGATAACCCTTGCGCGAGCCGGTCACCACATAGGTTCCCGGCTTCAGGTCCAGCGATTTGCTGGTGAAGGCGCCCATCCGGCCCACCTTGTAAACCAGGATCTCGGTCAAGCCGTCCGAGTTGAGGACCACCGGGACGGGTGTGTTCCAGGATGTCAGCAGGGTGCCGAGGGTTTCCGCCTTTTCACGGATCTTGGGTCCGGTTCCGGCCTCGGCGCGGCGCTGTATGGCTCGCGCTTCGGTAAGAACGGCGGGAGAGGCCAGGCGGGCGGGATTGGCCAGGTGATAATCGACCGCCTCATGCAGTTCGGCCCATTGGCGGCTGCGATCGCGGCCCTCGAAGGCGAATGCCACGGTATCATCGATGGTCAGGATAATGCCGTAGGTTTTTTCCGCGCCGCGCCAATTCTCCTTTTTTTCTTGCGAAGCCGCAACATCCCGCAGGCCTTTGATCCTGGCCAGATTCTCGGCTCTGTCCACGGCGGCCAGACCTTCCGCGACCATGGGGGTTCCGGGCTTCAGGCGCTCGGCTTTTTTGAACTCGATTCCAGCGGCCTTGTAGTCTTTCTTTTCCAATAGGTTCATGGCGACAGAAAGCGTGTCTACAAAAGGGTCTGCCCGGGGTTCGGGCTCCGGTTCGGATTCCACCACGAAAACCGGGCCCTCCTTGCTCGAGGGCTTGGGTTCAGGTTCAGGCTTCACCGGGCTTGGAGGGATCGCCTTCGGTGCGGGCCGGCTTTCCGGTTGCTTCACCGTAGGAGCGGGCGGTGTTTCCGTCCGGGTGCGGGCCGTATCGTCGGTCCGATCCGCGACGGGTACCGAGACCGGTTCTGTTTCGGCCGTATCGATGCCGGTGGGTCCCCGCGTCGAGGCGCGGGTATCGGTGTTGACCATGCCGGGCAGAACCACGAAGACCGCGGCCATGGCAATACCCAGCATGGCGAACAGAAGAACGACCCAAATCCTGGGGAACGCACGGCCGTCGTTCAAACGACCCGGTTTGGTGTGGTTGATTTCAGGGGGTGGCGTGAGCGGTTGGGTCACGGGTTACTGGCCCTCCTTGGACTTCGCCGCCGTGTCGGCATCTACCGGTTGTCCCGTGTTGGGATCTACCGGCAACCCCGTTTCATCGGCGAAGATCTTGCGCAGCAGGTTGCGCCAGTTATCGTACTGGGTTTCTGCCGTGCCGGTAAGCTTGAGCGTTCGGCCTTCCAGGTCCACCAACATGGGTTCCACCTCGCCGTCCAGCGAGGCGGCCAGTTCTTTCAGGCCCTCCATGTAGATCTT
Organism: Acidobacteriota bacterium; assembly: GCA_030066195.1. Classification (GTDB taxonomy): domain Bacteria; phylum Acidobacteriota; class Holophagae; order Acanthopleuribacterales; family Acanthopleuribacteraceae; genus JASJCB01. The sequence continues at coordinate 14,114 of JASJCB010000194.1, read as the reverse complement.
GGCGGCCTGGCGCTGTTGTGTGCCGGCCTGGACCATGGAACTGCCCGCCATCACGGCCAGGGTTTCCGCCCCGGCCTCGGCGCTGCTGTCGGCTTCGTTGACCACGGCGCCTACAATCAACAGTGCCCCCAGCACTTGTTGAATGGTGGCGTCTCGCCGCATTTTGCGCAGTTCTTTTTCTTCTTTATAACTGGCGGCCTGCCAATCTCCGTAGAGTTTGTCCATACGGCGGCCGAAATCCTGGTAGTGGGCCGTCAACGTATCCACCAGCATGGCGTCGCGGTCGCGGATGTCCATGACGCGCGCCATCATGGGGTCGCCCTCGGCGGGTAATTTCAGTACGCTGTAACGATCGCCCCTGTTTCTTGGTCGGGTTTTCAGGTATTCGTTAAAAGAATCCGGGGCGATATCACCGGCAAACCTCAGTTCATCCACCTGCCGAATCGCTCGCAGGTGTTCGGGCGTTTGTTTTTGACGCGCCTCGAGAATGGCGTTGGCGATTTCGTTGTTCAAATAGGTGTAGGGGTTGCGCCACAGGTCGTCGCCCTTGTTGTAGGCGCGCGGGTCGGCGCGGCGCTTGAACTTCTTGCGCAGCCATTGCTTGCCGGTGGCGTCGGTGACGCGAATATCCAGCGTTCGCTTGAAACCGGTTGAGTAAATAATCCTGCCGTCCACCCGTACCTCGCCGCCGTCTACATTGCGCGGCACCACGCGTACGGCGCCCCAGTAACCGGTTTGCTGTAGGGTCTGCATCAGTTCGGTGGGGATGTAACGGGATTCCGACTTGCGCACGCCGGGAAACACCGCTTTCTTTTCCTTGGCATATTCGTCGCCCTTGGGGAGCCCCGGATCGAAGACGAGGATGTTGACATCCAGCAGGCTTTCCTCGGGTACTTCGGTTTGGGCGGTGACCAGCCGGGTAACCTCGGGTAATTTTTGGGCCCAAACGGCGGGCACACTATAAATAAAGAGTACGCAGCACACGAAACGTTTCATGGGTTATCCTTTTTTTGCCCGCTGGTCTTGGGCATGGGCAGGCCCTTGTATTTGCGGTATTCATCCCATAGTTTTTCACGGAGTTGTGGATCGCTTTCGGCCATCGCGGCCTCGCGCAACTGTCGGGCGACGATGTCATCGCCGCGACCGTCGGGAATATCGGGGGGCACCCGGTTTTGTTGAGCCGTGTTTCTTCCGGCGGCGCTCTTACCACCTCGGCTGCCGCCTCCGCCGTCGTTACCGCCGCGCGCTTCTCCGCCGTAGGCCTGTTGAGCGCCCGAGGCTTGGCCCTGACCGGCGTTTCCACCGGCACTTCCGCCCGAACCGCCCGCGCCTCCGCCGGAACTGCCCTCGGCGCTTGAACCGGCGGTTCTGTTTTGTTGCAGAACTTCTTTCTCCCGCAACAACATGGCATCGTATTCGGCAAGGGATTTCTGTAGGCGGTTATCAGCGGCTTGCAGGCGTTCCTCCGCGGTTTGTGCGCCGGAAGGTAGATCGCCCGCGGGCGGAGAGCCGGCGGCGCCTTGTTCGCCGGTTCCGGCGGGCGGCGAGCCGGCAGCGCCCTCTTTAGCAGTTCCGGCGGGCGGTGTGCCGGCAGCGCCTTCTTCACCGGTTTCGGCGGGCGGTGCGCCGGCAGCGCCCTCGCCCTCTTCAGCGGTACCGGCGGGCGGTGCGCCGGCAGCGCCCTCGCTCTTTTCACCGGTGCCGGCGGGCGGTGCGCCGGCAGCGCTATCTCCCTCTTCACCGGTTTCGGCGGACGGTGCGCCGCTTTTCTGTTCATTATTCTCGTCCGAACCGGCAGGGGGCATTCCGCCTGCTTGTTCGTTTGTTGCCTCGCTGCCGGCAGCAGGCATACCCGTTTCCGGTCGATCCCCCCGGGCATCCGCTGAAAGCGAGGAGGCCTGTTGTCGGCTTTTATCGTCGGAGGTTTGTTGGTCGCTTTTCTCGCCTGACTTATCACCGCCTTGTTCGCCTTTTCCCTCGGAGGTTCCTTCCGATTTCTCACCGCCCGGTTTCCCGGATTGCTGCCCGGGCTTGTTCGGAGTCTGAGCTGAAGTGGAGGCAGCGGGTTGCCCGGGTGAAGCAGAAGAACCGGGGCTGGGAAGGGAGGGGGCAGCGGCCGCGGAAGGCATGGACGGCAAGGATGTGGACGGGGCAGATTTTTGCGCGCAAGCGGCCAAAAAGATGAGGAGTGCAAAACAGCTAATCAGTCGTAACATGATCTCCACCTCGGAACGTAGCGGAAGGCCTACCTAAACATAATAACGCTTCCTGCCTTTCTTGTTACTGCAAAATCGGTTCCAGTTGGTTTGCGCGCTACCTTGTTATGGTTATGTCGGCGGATCGAATTTTGGTTGACGGGCTTGGGGAAACCGATATGGATTTACGTGGGGGCGTGTCCGGTTGGATGGGGTTGTTTTGCTCAAACCCAATAAATAAAGGAATTTTACCACAGAGGATATACAGAGCACAAAGGAAGAGGGGAGGCCGGGAGGAGGGTAGCATTACTTCTCTCTCCGTTCCCCGGCTTGGATTCCGGGCTTAAATGAGGAGGCGGTTCCGAAGAAAACCATTGTATGCCAAGGCCGTTAGTATTTTTTGATGTCAATTAAAAGTACGTTTTACAGCCCTGAATTCGGATCTCTGTCTTTTTGCGGGGACAAGACCTGTCCACGGGTGCGTACACATCGTAGAGAGGGCCGGGTCAAAGAGACGCATTGGAAGCAGGTTCTGGAAATCCAAAAAATGAGCTTACCACCTAAGCCGCTCTCATAGCTTCAACACGTGGATGGTTTTGCCCTGGTGCGTGATTGACTCACGTTGTCCGATATTAGTGGGGTCCGTGATTTTGCCCCTCCGGAACAGTACAAGGTAACCTTGTTTCAGATTTAATCGGTTTAGATAGCCGGCCAACTGGTCTTTACCTTCCTCAAGAGCTTTACCCTTCAACAATTTCAGTTCAACGGCGAAATGCTCTCCACCGAATTGGATATGCAGGTCCATACGGCCTGAACCCACCGCGTATTCCCGGTTGATATAACCCCCGCTGTTGACGATGCGATGAAGCCAGGAAAGAAATACAAGGTGGTGCGCGGCTTCGTTATAGGTTTTGCGGGACGTAATCATGTCGTGGTTCACGCGGTAGAATTCGATGAGGTTGGTTAAAAGCTTTTCCATGTCCAACTTGCCCTCAGGAGTGACGTAAGTCGACGGGTTTTGTCCCAAAAAACCCTCATCGGTTGCCGTCAGCTCACGAGGAATGACTTCGCGGTAGATAGGGTTGGCAATTTCCAAGCCATGGTCTCCCATTCGAGCCAATCCCAAATCGAGTACATATTGACTGTCCTCACCCGAAATATTGGCTTCTGCCAGGCTGCTGCTACCAATTAAGATGGCTTCGATTACCCTGGCAACTCTCGGTTCGGTCAGCTTGTCCGCCAGTTGGTCCAGATGCACATCCCGGCGTTTGATCAGGCGTCTTACCGCCTGTTCCACATGTTCAGTGGTAACCGTTGTACCGTTAGGAGCTAAAGGCGGTTTTTCGAAACAGATTTCCCTGCCCAAAGCATTCACAAGCCAGGGTTGTCCTCCGGTTTGCTCATAAGCAGCGGAACAGGCTTCCACTGAAAACTGTTGACCGGTCTCCCTGGTATGGGCGGCGTAAAGGGTACTGACCTCCTTTTCGTTGAAGTTCTGCAAAACAAGGGATTTTTCTTTGATATTGAAGGCCGAACCGCCGACGATGTGTTTCTTTTCCCGATCGCTGTAGATACGGTAATCCCGTATATCGCGGACACCGATGCAACAAACCGATTGGGGGAATGCCCTGGGGCGGTCGTTATAGCCCGAGCGTAACTGGCGTAGGACTGAGATCAGGCTGTCACCGATTAGGGAATCGACCTCGTCCAAAAACAAGACCAGGGGTTTGGGGAGATCCAGGCACCAATTGGTGAGAAATTGGCTGAGCGCATTCCCGGGGCCCACCACATCCATATGACTTCGCTTGGGTTGGAATTCTTGCGGCAGGTAGATCCCGGCCGTTCGCTCGAACTCACCCAGGATGGACATGTTGGCCTGCGCCACATCATTGTGTGCGGCTTGCGCTGTCTCTATATTCACGTACAAGGCAAGATAACGCCCCGCTTCAGTCACACGCTGAGCCAATGCTCGCATCATGGTGGTTTTTCCGGTCTGGCGGGGCGCATGCAAAATGAAATAGCGTTTATTGTCGATCAATTGAAGGAGTTCCTCGCGATCGAATCGCTCCCAGATATCCACCATGTAGTGATCCTCGGGAATACAAGGACCCGATGTATTGAAAAACCTGGCCATAATATGCGCTCCAAACCGGTCAAAACGATACGGCACTATTGTAACCTGTTTGTTCTTCCTTGCGCCTTGCGATCCATTCGAAGCGCGTGTAAACTGGGTCTTACCCAAGATCGCCCTATCACCAACGACCGGTACTTGATAGGAGTGTCTCCAATGACCAGCAAGAAATTGGCGCTGAATGAATTGAAAGTGAAGAGCTTTCCCACCAACTTTCATGCCGGTATCGAGGTGATTGGCGTGGAACATCAACACAACACGGTTTATTCCGGTATTTGTACCTGTCTCCTGCCATGCGGGACCGAGAGGATCTATAGCTGCCCCAACGGCTGCCCGCGCGGCGAGGTAGAAGAAATCGAACAACGTTGGCCCTGATAACATCTCTATAAGGAGTGTGCCCCCATGGCAAAGAAAAAGTTGACTTTGACTGAATTGAAAGTAACCAGTTTCCCCACCCAATTGAGCGGCGGTATTGAAGCCGTCGGCATCGAGGATAATCAGAACACCAAGCATTCCGGTATCTGCACGTGCTTCATGGATTGCACCACCCTCAAGATCTACAGCTGCCCCAACGGCTGTCCGCAAGACGTAGAAGCAGTTATCATCGATGACTTCTAAACACGGTAATTGAGGGAAGCTGAGACACACATCCCGCGAGTTTTCTCAAGCGTTGGGAACACTTGCCCGAGAAGTCGCGGGGTGTGCTTGTGCACGGTTCTTTGTGTCTATGAGGTCATTTGGCGTTTAGCCAGGCGGGTGAAGAACCCGTCTTGCTCCATCAATTCGTCGAAGGTGCCGGACTCCACCAGGCGGCCCCGGTCCAACACGAAAATACGGTCGGCGTTGCGAATGGTGCTCAATCGGTGGGCGATCACTACTCGGGTCACATGCAGGCGCTCCAGGTTTTGACTGACGGCCGCCTGGGTTTCGTTGTCCAGGGCGCTGGTGGCCTCGTCGAAGAAGAGCATGCGCGGTCGCGTTACCAGGGCTCTGGCGATGAGGATGCGCTGGCGTTGGCCGCCGGAAATGGCGCCGCCGTCTTCGCCGATAATGGTGTGCATGCCCATGGGCATTTCGCGGATGTCATCGGCTACGCCCGACATGGTCGCCGCTTCCCAGGCATGTTCCAGGGACAACGGCAACGACCCGGTGATATTGGTGTAGATATCGCCGCTCAAGAGTCGCGCGTGTTGCAGGACCACACCCGCCTGGCGGCGTACGGCGCCGATATCCAGGCCCGCCAGTTCCTTGCCGTCATAATAGATGGCGCCGTTTTCCGGGGTTTCGAAACCCAACATCAGGCGCAGCAAGGTCGATTTTCCCGAACCGGAGGCGCCCACCACCGCCGTAAATTCGCCGGGGTTGATTTTCAGGGAGATATCCCGCAGTACCGGGGGGCCGTCGCTTTGATAGCGAAAGCTGAGGTGGTGGACATCGACAGCCCCGCTCAGGGGACCCGGATCCGCCTTGTTCTCGCTTTGCTCCGGTTCCGCGCGCAGGATGGGTTTCACCCGTTCCAACAACGGCACGATGCCCAGCGAACTTGTGGCCGTTTTGGAAAGAGCCAGGGCCGCGCCCAACAGGTGACCGTAAGCGGCCATGAAACCCAGGAAGGAACCGGTGGTCATGGGTTGGCGCAATAGAAGAATGGTGTAGGCGAAAATGGTAAGCGAACCCAGAAAGGGATAAGCGCCTTGCCAGACACGCACGGTCAGGTTCAACAAACCGGTTCGCCAGGCAATGGATTTCTTCTGACCGAAACGCTCGGCCCAGACCGCGTAGGCCCTGGTTTCCGAGCCGGACATGCGCAACTTGGCCATGCCGCCGATCAATTGGAACAGCAACCCGGAGATTCGGCCGCTCAAATCGGCCAGGCGTCTTTCGTTTCGAAGGATCAATATATTTAAAGGTAAGGTGAGTTGCGAAAGGACGATCAGGATCAGCGCCGTCCAGGCCAGTTGCGCGTTGAAGAGGAAGAGTTGCAGCAACACGAAAAACGAGAACAGCGAGGTCACCATCGTGGTCACCAGGGAGGCCGAGAGCATGGCGCGTATGGTGCCGATACCCATGGCCCGCTGCGACAGGTCGCCTGCGGAGAATTGTCGGAAGAAGGGAACCGGAAGACTGAGCAAGCGGTCCCACACCGCGGCTTGCAGGTTGCCGTCCATACGGCCTTCCATGCGCAGCAGGGCAAAGCTTCGGGTCAGTTCGAACAGGGTGGCGGCAAATGCGGCCGCTACCAGTCCCAGGCAAACCATCACCAGGTCGGTGCGGTTGCCGTCGGGAATGGTCGTGTCGAACAGGTGACGGGTGGCGAAGGGGACCAGCATGGCCAGCATCCCGCCCACGGCGCCGGTGAGCAGCACCATAACCAGATCGCTTTTGACATCTTTCATGCCGTAGCTCAGCAGATCGCGGAGCCCCAGCGGTTTCTCCGGCAACGGGCGATAGAAATGGTAGGCCCGCGATGCAAAACGGTCCGTGTCCCGGGCCTTGACCAGGTGTCGGCTGCCGTCACGCGGGTCGATCCAGCGGTAACGGTCGCCGTGAGGGATCAGTGCAACCGGCAGGCCGTTGTTGGCCAGAAACGCCAGTAACGGAACACACGGTCCCTTCCACCAGGCGCCGCGCAGCAGTACCTGGCGATATTTAAATCGGCCCTGGCGCGCCATGGAAGCCACGGGGTCACGGCTGTCATACCTGACGATCGTATTGGGTAACTCGAAGCCGGAGGCCCTGGCCGTCAGCGACACGGCGGCCATAAACATATCGGGGTGCGTGTGAAAAACATCGTCGCCGGTGTCGCGCATGAGCGGCGCGGCCAGATTGTATACGGCCTTGCGCATGACGTTGTCGTTGTGCTCTATCTTGGTTTCCAAGCGGCGGTGTTCGCGTTCCTGGTCGTCCTTGTGTTGTTTGAGGAAACAGCGCAAAGCCATTTCGTGGAAGCAATCCACGTGTTTCCAGCAATCGCCGGCACGCAACATTTGAACGGTTGTCAGCGATTGGAGACGGGCGGTTGTGCGTGTTTCCAACCAGGTTCGATCGCTGATCGGCAGGAAATAACCTTTCGGCAAGATCAATTCGTTGCGGCCCAGGTAACAGACATCCCCTTGCATGGAAGCAAACCAGGCCATGCCGTGATTGGGCAATACGGTCAGGCCCGCGGCCACCTTCCTTTCCTCGGGAACCGGCATGGCCAGGTGTCTTGTGGGTTGGCCGCCGCTGACCAGAACGGCCGACAGTTTCAGGAACCAGGGTTCCAAAAGACCGCGCACCCAGGCTTCCTCTTGGGCCTCCTGTAACAGCCGCTCGAAGTCGTTGCGATTGATTTGGACCAGGCTGGTGCCCTCTACGCCGATGCCGGTCAGGTGAAAGCTCTTCTCGCAAAAAGACAGGTCCAAACCAAACAGCGCTTCGCTGGGGTTCAGGCGCATCAACGGGTGCAGGCGGCCCGTCAATTCTGTTTCCGCATCGCGCCAGGCGTAGAAGACGTCCAGTTCGCCGGAGCGAACCACCCAGACATGATCGGGGTCGTTGAGGGAAATCCGACGGTTGGCCGCCGATTCAATAACCACGCCCAGGGTGGCTAAGCGATCGTCCAACTGCTTGAGCATGCGGTTCTCCATTCAGAAGCTGCGAACCAGTTCGGCATAAGCGCCCCCGGCATCACACAGGGATTCGTGGGTGCCTCGCTCTACAATTCGACCGTGGTCCATGACGATGATTTCGTCACAGTCGCGGATCGTGCTGAGTCGGTGGGCTACCACCAGGCAGGCGCAGCCTCGACCGCGCAGGTTTTTTTCGACAATGCGTTCGGTTTCCGGGTCCAGGGCGCTGGTCGCCTCGTCCAGGATCAGAATGCTGGGATTCTCCACCAGGGCGCGGGCGATCTCCAGGCGTTGGCGTTGGCCGCCGCTGAAGTTGGCGCCGCCCTCGCGCACCGAGGCGTGGTAACCGCCGGGCCTGCCGGTGATTTCGTCGTGGATATGGGCATCGATCGCCGCGCCGATGACATCTTGCTCGGGAATGGTGGTGTCCCACAAGGTCAGGTTTTCGCGGATGTTGCCTTCGAACAGCACCACGTCCTGGTCTACCACCGCGATGGAGTTGTTCAACACAAGTCGCGGATGTTGTTGCCAGGGCCTGCCGTCGAAAAGGATTTCGCCTTGCCAGGGGTGGTATAGACCGGCCGCCAACTTGGCGATGGTCGATTTGCCGCTTCCCGACTTACCCACAAGCGCAACCCGGGAACCCGGCTCCAGTTTGAGGTTGAAGTCGACGATCAGCGGTGGGTCCAGTTTGCAGTATCCGAACGTCAGGTTGCGCAGTTCCATGCCGCCGGACAGCTTGACCGGTGCGCCGTCGCCCTGGGGCCGTTCCGGCGGTCTGATATCGGCATTGTGGCGCAGGATATCGTCCAGTCGATTCATATCGCTGCCGGCGTTCTGGATATCGGCACCCATCATGACCAGATTGTTGACCGGGGCCATCAGGCTTGCCATCAGGCTTTGAAAGGCTACCAACATGCCCATGGTCATGTGTCCGTCCATGACACGCAGGCCGCCCACGTAAAGAATAACCACGGTGTTCAGGGCAGAGAGTAGGGGCGGCACTACCAGCAGGCTGAAGGTGAGACGGCCCAGATTCTGGCTGGAGTTGAGCGCTTTGGCCTGGTATCCGGCCCATTTGGCGAAGAAGTCAGATTCGGCTCCGGTGGCTTTGAGGGTTTCGATGACCTTGAGGCCGTGTGTACCCGCCCCCATCAGCTTTCCGCGCTCCTGGTTCAGCTTGATGTTTTCGGTGATCCTCTTTTTGGAGACCAATTGTAGAAAGGCCAGGTTGGCAAGAGCGACCAGCAAACCCACAGCGGTCAACAACGGGTCGTAGAAGAACATCACGACCACGAAAAATACGGCCGTGATCAATTCGATCACGGCATTAGCCAGTTTGCCGGAGAGCAGGTGGGCCGTGCGGTCATTGATGTCCACGCGGCCGGCGATATCTCCGGCCATGCGTTGCAGAAAGAAATCCATGGGGAGTTGCAGCACATGCCAAAAGAAACGACCGGACTCTACCAGCGCCATCTTCAGTTCCAGCTTCAACAGGTAATATCCCTGAAGCCATGACAAGGCGGCGCGAATCAGAGCGGTAAACCCCATGCCGATACACAGCGGCCATAGCCAGGTATCCAGGCCGCGAATCAAAACCTCGTCAACGAATACCTTGGTGAAGAAGGGGAGGGCCAGGCCGGGCAGGGTAAGCCCCAAACCGGCCAGGATGACCATGGTCAGGGCCGGAGCGGCGCCGGTAAGCCTGGGGCGGAGGGAGCGCAGAATGGACGGGCGTTGACCGCTTCGCTTGAAATCGGGCCCGGGCCGCAAGGTCAGGGCGACGCCCGTAAACGCTTGACTTAATTCCTGATGACTGATTGCACGGGGGCCGGAGGCCGGATCGTTGATATAGACCTTGTCCTTGTCCGCGCCTTCCAACACCACGAAGTGATTGAAATTCCAGAACAAGATGACCGGCATGACATGCCCGGCCAACTGGGTCGGGTCCACCTGATATGCCTGAGCCTCCAGACCGTAGTTCTGAGCCGCTTGCAAAATATGAATGACATTGCTGCCGTCCCGGGATACGCCGCAGGCAATCCTCAGTTCTTCCAGAGGTTCATAACGGCCGTAATGGCCCAGGACCATGCCGAGCGAGGCGGCGCCGCACTCCACCGCTTCCATCTGAATGACCGTGGGGGTTCTGACCCTGGCTGCCGGCGGCATTTTCTGGTCTTGGTTCATACCCTACCTGTCCCCGAAATCGAAAAAAGGCATCACGAGGCTGATGGGGGATTGACGCCGGGTGATCACTTCGGCCCGACAGATGGTGCCGCTTGCAATGCGGCCTGGGAATCCGTTACGCGATGTCCAGCGATAACCGCCGGCGGTATTGTTGTCGGTTTGCAATTCGGCAATCACGGCAATCGGCGCCCCGAATCTTGAGAAATGTTCCACCAGGGCTCTGTTCCCAAGAGTGCGCAACATGCCCTGACGGGAAACCGGAAAGGGCGAGATCTCGGTGACATCGGCCAGGAGAAACCCGTATTTTTCGGCCTGAACGGCTTCCGGTAAGATCCGCATGGTCATTTTTCGCTGCACGGCCTGGCCGAGGGCGGGGGGGAGGTAGACCAGGGCCCGCAATTTGTCTTCCGTATCCATGCCCAGTTCCATGGTCATCAAGGGCGCATCCTTCGCCAGACGATCGTTTTGCCTGACCAGCAATTCAAGTACCCGCCCCGGGTGGGAGGCTTTCAGAGGCATATCTTCCGAACCGGCATCGCTGCCGATGATCGCGATGGTTTCACCGGCTGCCACCTGTTGGTCCGGTTCCACCAACACCTTCCGAATACTCCCGGCAAGGGGCATGCGGACAGCGCCGATGCCCTCCGGTGTCAACAAGATGCCGGAGCCTTGAATGGTGGTGGGCACGGACCCGAAAAACCCCCAAAGCAGAACCCCGGCCAGCAATAGCCCGAGTCCCGCCAGGGAAAGCCAACCGGCGGGCGAGGTGACCACAATCACCTGGTCCAATTGCTCAGGCGACGACATGTGCGCCAGTGCCTGCTTTCTAAATACCTGTTGGGTCAATGCTTACTCCCGGGGTGATCCAGGGAACGTAATTAAGCAAGCGGGCTGAGATAGATGGATCAGATGACTCTTGTTGCGATTCATTTTACCTTACTACCACGTAAGAAACAAACTTTTCGGCAAAATAATCTTGATTGCGGACAAGACTATTTCATGAGAGTCATTTGTAACGCATCGGTAATTTCTCACTGATTCATTAGTTTTATTTTTTTTCGATTATTCACTTGACAAGCAAAGATGAGGGGCATATCTTTCACAGTGCTTCTATTCACAGAGATGAGCTAATTAACTTCAGACAGAAGTTTAGGAGGACATGATGAGTAATTCCAGCCAAGGAACACCCCTGAGTCAAGAGCGTTTGACTGAAATCAAACAACACCTTTCCGGTGGCAGCTTGACCCAGGCGGACCGTGACGATTTGCTTAATTCCTGGACCTGGCTTGAAAAGGCCACTGAACAATGGCGTTCGGACTGGTCCGGCTCCGGCGGCTCCGGTAGTTCCGGTTCCGGCAGTAGCTGGTAGATATCTCCAGACAGGTAAGTGACAACGCGCGGCACGGATTGACCGGGCCGTTCGGGTTAGTCCCCGGGCGACCGGCAGTGTTCGGTTCGAGACAAAGGCGGGTACAAGAACCGGGCAGCCGGGGCTATGAGGGCCGGCCCGACGGTCGGGTCGATCCGTGCCGTGCACGAAACAGGCCGCTCCCTGACTTTGGTTGGGTGCGGCCGTACAAGCTTCAAGCCGCAAGCTTCAAGGGAGGGTTCGGCGGTACCCTAACCTTTCCAAATGGCCGCGTCGATGATGGACCAGAGATGGATCAACCATCCCAGTAAGAAAAGCCACAAGAAACCGGCCAACACAAACATGACGACGGCCATCAGAAGACGCCCCTGAACCAGTTGGCCCAATCCGGGAATAAAAAAACTGCATATGGCGGCAAGTACATTACCGGCAGATCCTTGACCTGGCATAACAAACTCCAGATATGATATATAAACCGCCTCCGATTATGACACACGCGAAGCCGGTATAGGAAGTTTTCCGGAGCAGTTCATATGGTTTTCCAGTGAACAGCTTCATGATCATTGAAAAGCCATCTTGCGAGCAGCAACGGCTTTTTACGGGCGTTCAACCACTTATTTTCGGCTTTACACCTGAGACTGATCAACGGCTTGGATAACCGTGGGTCTACCTCCTGCTTTGGCAAAGCGGCACCTTGCTCAACGGCAGGTACAATGTGGCATGGTACAGCTTGTAGTTGGTCGCTCGCTTCCTGTCGGCATCGCGGTCAGGACTTGAAGAAATCCAGGTTTATTCTGGCTTGCCGCGCACCCAGTTGCAGGGTCAGGCCGTCGTCCTGAAGCTGAATTCCGGTCGGGGTAGGGGAGAAGAGGGTAACCATTACGGGGCGATTCGTGTGGGCGGTCAGCCCCAGTGACAGGGCGGGCTCTTTGGTGCCGTAATAGGGCGCCCACCAACCCCTTCGGCTGGTTTCGTCGGCGCGGACCAGATCGGCCGTGTTACCCGTCGATGAGGCTACCGACACGTAATATTCACCCGCGGGTGTCGTCAATCGCAGCCGGTTCTCCTCAGCGGACCACTCGTGCGGGTAATCGGGAAACAGCCAGTGGAGGCGAACCGCATGCTGTTTTTTTGGTGACAGTTGATCGATGACCGCCCAGCTATCACCCGTCGCATCCAGGCGCAACACGGCCCGATGGTGCACCGCACCTCTGTCCATGGACATGTAACCGTCGTGGTTCATGGTCAGTAAATGGCTGCCGTCCGGCAGGGCGTCGTTATGGGTCACCTGTCCTCGCGCCCAGTTAATCCAGGTGAAGCGGGTGGCGCGGCGCATCTGGTCCCGGTCGTCCAAGGTGATCGTGTTGTGGACATCGGACCTGGACAGGCCGTTGGCCCATTCGTCGGTCACGTTATAGCAGTAGGTGCCGGCATCGACCGCGATCGCATGTCCCCGATACCAAAGGTCCACGTGTAGTTGATCCGCCTGGCCCGGTCGATCCCTGAAATCCGCGCATCGAGCGATCAAGCGCCCGCCGGGAGCATTCATCACGATGTTGCCGCCCTTGGGAAAATGAACGACGGCGGATTCTTCCCGCGATTCAGGTTCACCGCTTACGCGGGGCTCCCCCGGTGCAAACCAGTACAGCGGCTCATCCCAGGGACCCGGTGGGTATGCCGGCCGCTGATGACACAGGTGATAGGCGGCTTGAACACCGGCCCGGTAATCACTGTAGCCCATGCTGTCCAAGGGAAAGATCCAGGCTCCGTCATTGTTGCCGTAGTTGGGCGCTCTGCCTGTTTCGGGGTCGACCATGGCATACAGCCAATCGGCCGCTTTGCCTATCTTCTCGTAGACGGCATCCGGGAAGGCTTTGCCCAGGGACTCGCCCAAGGTCAGCGCCCAAATCGCCGTTTGCAGCATCAGCCGATGATAGTTCACCGAATGTTGTACATAGGCGCCGTCATCGTAGATTTGCGAGGTCAACTCCCCGATCAGGTTGCGGCGGCCGATTCGATGCCAACGATGTCCCCGCGGATCATCGGGGAACATGGCGCCGATGGAATAAAGCGCGGTCGCTTCGGTAATGCCGTGGTTGTTCTTTTGGGACAATGCATAGGCCAGGGAGCCTTCAATCCGTTTACCGTGGACCATGAGGAGGTGGCTCAGTACGGATTGGAAACCTTTGCCCTCCTCATCCTTCGGGCAGGAATGCCACAGAAAGTACAAAGCCATAGCCCTGATCGCGGTCTCCTGGCCGCATATCCAAAGCGGGCCGCCGGTGGGTCGTGCATGATCGGCCCAGTCCAACACCAGGGTTCTGCATCGCTCGTAGTAGCGACGATCCCCGGTGAGTCGATAGGCGCGTATTAGGGTAAACACCCAGCCGAAACGCGAGGGGTCGATAATCACCTTCAGGTCGCCGAACTCGGATGAGATAAACGACTGGTCCTGCCAGTGAATCTTCGGGTCTACCGAGCCTCCGACGATGGGGTTGCGATACCAATCCTCACCGCCTCGAAAACCGTCAACCCAATAGTGGCTGAAGTAGGGCATTCCCCCGGCCAGAATTCGGTCTGCCTCGGGTATCGACTTGATTCGGTAACGGGCCGCAAAGGTT
>JASJCB010000050.1 GCA_030066195.1 Acidobacteriota bacterium | reverse complement strand
CGCCCTGCCGGAAGCTTCCAAGGTTCCCGAAATCGACGAAACGGAACTGGCCGTACCGACCACTACCGAACCCAATGCGGCAACCGCCCTGGTTTCCTTCGATGCCTCGGCGGGTAATTCCATGAAAGTAACGGGTCGCATGGGTTATTTCAAAAGCGGCAGCGATCGCAGCCTGATCATCGGCCGTATCGGTTTTCCGCTCAACAAATTGGGCTTCCAATTCCAGGACAACCAATATGTGGCGCCGTTCCAGATCGACTACACCGTGATCAACTCCCGCGGCGAGGCCGTTGCCGGCGACAGCATAACCAACAGTATGGCCGTCCCCAGCCGCCGCATTATCGACGATCCCAAACGAACCTATTCCGAGGAGTTTGCCGTTATTGTAAGCGGTGACCTCTACACCCTGAAGGCGCAACTGACCGACAGCAATACCGGCAAGATTTCCTACTTCGAAAGTAAACTGGAAGTGCCTCAGCCGGACAACAGTCGAATCCGCCTTTCGGACCTGGTTTTGATGGACCCGGACGTCAACCCGGAATTCGCTCGCTTCAGCATCAAAGGCACGCCCTATAACCTGGAATTGTCCATGTCCTTCGAACGCGGAGACCGCCTGTACCCGGTTGTTGAGTTGTTGAACCTGGATAACCTGGACACGGTGGAGTACATCGAGATTCAAGCGCTGGTCGGTGATGAAACGGTTCAATCCTGGGACCTGTACACCGAGGAGATGACCGAAACCAACCAACGCAGCGTCTTGCTCCACCCCATCCTGGATACACGCCTATTGGAACCCGGTAACTACAAACTTCGTTTCGAGATAGAGCTGACCAACGGCGAGCTGTTACTTTCCGAGACCGGCTTTGTCCTGGAATCCAAATGAGGCCGTACCTGTTTCATCGGAACAGGGAGCTTTGAATGTTGCTATTGATTCTCAGCATGTTCCCGGCCGTCGAGCGTTCCGTCCTTTACTTAGAAGAAAAGGTCGTGACAACGATCGACGGTCAGACCACTCATCAGTATTCCCGATCCGTCTACCTGGGCAAGCAACGCGTGCGCATCGATTTCCCCGACAGCGGGCAACGGCTCATCTACAATATGGACCTGAAAACCCTGTATGTCATCGACCTCGCGAAGAAGCGATACTTCCTGGCCAGACCCAATACCTTCAAGGAACGCTCTTCGAGGAAGCCGCTCTACTGGATCGCCGAACACGTTGACAACCGCCTGGAAAGGGGCGGCCCCATTCTCAGAAAAACCGGCCGCAGTGCACAGATCGAGGGCTATACCTGCTATGAATACGAGGTCACGGCCATCAAGGACCAACCGGTCAAAACCACCATCTGGGCCACCCGTTACCTTAAATTGATGGACCGCGGACAAATCAAAGCGGACAAAAAGAGTATCCGGCAGGTCTGGATGGCCGCCCTCGGTATCGAACCGCCCCTGGATGTGAAGCAGGTCATCAGGAAGATCTTCGATGAGCTGGAGGGCCTGCCCATCCGCACGGTCAGCACCATCATGCATGACGATATCCCCATCACCACGACCAGCACCATTGTCGGCATCGAACGGGCTGTCTTTGACGACAAGTTCTTCAGCATTCCCCCCAACTTCCAGATCATCAGGCCCAAGGATGACATCGAGGACAGGCCCTGGTCCGACAACGACCGGCCGTAATTGCCCACACCATGCAACTTGTCTACACGATAACGCGACTCTCCTACCGAATGGGTTTGCCGACCTTTTGGAGTTCCAATGAAGATCGCTTATATCACCGCCGGCGCCGCGGGCATGTACTGTGGGAGCTGCTTGCACGACAACACCACCGCCCGAACCTTGCAGCAGAGGGGTGTAGATGTGGTGTTGATCCCCTGTTACACACCCATTCGCACCGATGAGGAAGACGTCAGTCACGACAAGGTGTTTTTGACGGGCATCAATGTCTATCTTCAACAGAAGTTTTCCTTCTGGGGCAAGATGCCCAAGTTCGTACACAAGATGTTGGAAAGCCCTGCCTTATTGAAATGGGTGTCCAAGCTGACCGTCTCTACCGATGCTCGCGACCTGGGCAAGTTGGCCGTGGCCGTGATTCGCGGTGACGAGGGCAATCTCCGCGAGGAAGTAGAAAAAATGGTGGCCTGGCTGCGGGACGACCTCAAACCGGATGTGGTCCAACTGACCAACGCCATGTTCGCCGGTTTTGCCGGTCGCATGAAGGAAGAACTGAACGTACCGGTCATCTGCTCACTTCAGGGTGAGGACATTTTCCTGGATGACTTGATCGAACCCTATAAAAAGCAGGCTTTCGAAGCTTTGAAACGCAAGTGTGCCGATATCGACGGTTTTATCGTCCACAGCGAGTATTACCGCGACTACATGCCGGGTTACCTCGGCATCGATCGGGAAAAGATTCATGTGGTTCCCCTGGGCATCGAACTGGAGGATCACGGTCCGGGCTCCGATCCGAACAAGGAAGAGCCCTTCACCATCGGCTTTCTGGCGCGACGCGCCCCGGAAAAGGGCCTGCACCTGCTGGTAGATGCCTTCATCACCCTGGCCGAGCGCGTGGGCAAGGAGAAGGTTCGCCTGCGCATTGCCGGCTATCTGGCTCCGAAAGACCGGGGTTATGAAGACGAACAACGCCAAAAACTGATTCGGGCCGGACTGGCCGATCGCGTGGAACATATGGGTGAGGTGGATCGCGCCGGCAAAATGGACCTGCTTAACGGCATCCACGTGTTGTCCATGCCGTCTCCCTACCGCGAGCCCAAGGGCCTGTCGCTATTGGAGGCCATGGCCCACGGCGTCCCCGTGGTACAACCCGACCACGGCGCATTCCCCGAATTGATCGCGGAAACCGGCGGCGGTATCCTGGTCAAACCGGAAGACCATGAAGCGCTCGTTACGGGGCTGCAACGGATGATGGATGAACCGGAACTCCGACGGTCCTTAGGGGAAAAGGGCCGCCGGGCTGTTCTGTCAGGGCGTGATAATCGACAAACCGCGAAGCTTACCCTGGCGGTTTATCACCAATTTGCCGGACGAAATTGATACCGTCCAAACTCTGTTACATCAGTCTTTTTCCTCCTCATCGGTAATCGACAGCCGCAGTCTTTCGGGAATCTTCTCCATGAATGATCCGGTGGCGCCCCAGGCATGCAACAGACTTCGAAAAGTCTCCTCCAGGTGGGAATGCTGTTCCCGGACCCGTTCCATGGCCTGATCTTGCGTCAGATTTCCTTCGATGACCGCGGCCAACACGGGTTGGATTACTATCCATTCTTCGCGTGTCATGGCCGTCCTCCCTTTTTTCAAAAACCGTTAGCTTTCAACCTTTCATAGCGGACTAAAAGGTCAAAAAAGCTCAACTATTTTCAGATAGCGCTAAAATTAGTTACTTTTTGCAGAAATCCTTGCCCTTTTGTGGGCTCTTTTCCGCCATATCTTATAGAAGCCGTCCACGGTTTCATCGCTCGATCGGGTCGTGCTTGCCCCGGCTATCCCCACAACTACAAGTGCTGACGACTTCTGGAGGACATGATGAATGGAGAAAGGTTTCTTTTCGGGCCGCCCGTCTATTCCTCTGCTCTCCCCTCCGCCGAATCGGCGCTTCACCGGCAGAGCAAACAGAATGAAGATGACCGTGTCCGTCGCAACAAATACAGCTTACGTCAAAGCCTTTACGAGGGTTCGATCGATAGTATCAAGGTTGCTCAATTGATGCCCTTGTTTCAGCAGGGGGGGATTAACTATCGACCCAAGTTACCGGATGCCTGCTTTAAAGATGTGCGTGCCGATCTGGCCGGAAACGGGATCACCATTTCGGCGTTACATATCCAGGCTGTCCTGGACCTTTGGGGTTGGCATGTTCAAATGGCAGGCGCCCATGACAGCAACGGTTGCCGGCTTTACGGATCGGCTTCACCGATGTACATCGATGCCGGTCGTACCACCTTCCTATCGCTATTGGGAGAAAAAAATCACTCGGGCCCGGCGGTTGCCCTGACCATGGACCGAAACACCGCCGTATGCCATATGTCGGGCCGGCTCCGCCTTTTAGGTGAAGATTACGGCAAGCTGTCGGTCAGACTGGATAGTAACGGGTTCCAGGTGAGCCTGCCCAATAAAGGGCGTATTTATGCAGGGGCCGGGCTTACCTTTCAACGGGGCCGCTTCTTCCTGAACTTCCGCTACTGCCTGCCGGATGTCTTGGACGGTCATCCCATCATCCCCGGCCTGGTGCTGGAAGGAGCCGTGGAGTGCAGCCCCTGCCACTTCCGCCAAAGTCTTTCGTTCAGCTTGATCGGCAACGATGAGCTTCACACCTCGCCGAAGATGCGCTGGCACGATCCCCTGAAAGACGAGGCGGACCTGCTGGCCGCCTATCAACTGGTGGAACCCTTCTTCAGAGATTTCGCAAGATATCTCCGGCGGGAAACCCACCGGGGGGTAAATGGACGCAAATAATCGATGGTGAGCCGAGACTATTCGCGTAATGACAAAGTAACAGATACATTTCGACAATAAGTTGGACTGTGTCCCCTGAAATTTGCGGCGAGATTCAGTCCCCCTTCGCACCTTCAAATTGAAGGCGCCCGTCTTAATGCGAGACGGAGGGGGTTCAATGAATCAGTGGACTGGATTCGCACATGCCCTGGCGGGCGCGGTTTTTCTTGCCTTGATCAGCACATTCGGGGACTGGGTATGGGCTATGTTCATCCCCAAACACCAGGTGATCTACGGTCTGATCCACGGGGCGGTGATGTGTGCTTGTATCGGGGCGGTGCTGGGTTGGGCCGCACGTTCCCCGATCAAAGGCATTCTGGGAACCCTGGTCATCGGCACCCTGATCTCCGGCGCCTTCTACCCGCTTTACTACCTGATCGGTCTGGCGTCCATGTTCGTCTGTTGGATGGGGTTATGGATTGCTTTCGCCCTTTGGGACCGCAAACTGCGCCGCGAGCAAACGCCGCCCAAATCGGTCGTGTTAAGGGGCGTTCTGGCCGCGATTCTCTCCGGCGCGGGGTTTACACCGATCTACTTTCTGTGGACCAACCCGCCGGCCGAGGGAAATAATTACTTCATCTTCTTCGCGGCCTGGCTCGTCGCCTTCCTTCCCGGCTTCCTACCGTTGATGCTTAGACCAAAGGATTAAACCAGGGCGGCCGGTTCGGGGGCTACCGCGCCGAAACGGCGGCCGCGACCCTCGAACTCCTTGACCGCCTCGGCCAGATCTTCCGGGGTAAAATCGGGCCAGTTTTTTTCCACGAACAGCAGTTCCGCATAGGCCGCTTCCCATAGTAGGAAATCGCTCAGGCGCTGCTCTCCGCTGGTACGAATGAGCAGATCGATGGGCGGCATGGGTTCGTCGGCGTTCATCGCGCGAGACAAGCAGGCATTGAAGGCGTCGCGGTCGTCCGAGGCGCCCTCGTACATGGCAGCCGCTCGGGTCAGGACATCCCTCGCCGAGTAATCGATCGCCACTCGGGCAACCAGCTTATCCTGGCCTTCCGTCAAGGCTTCCGCTCGCTCGATTGCATCCTGTATTTCCGGGCGCAGTCTATCCCGCCGGCCGATAACGTTCAAGCGTACGCCCTTCTCCAGGCAACGCGGCGTTTCGTCCAGCAGGAATTCGTGCATCAGGCCCATCAATGTGCTCACTTCCGATTCCGGCCGTTTCCAGTTATCGCAGGAAAAGGCGTACAAGGTGATGCTTTGGATACCCAACTCGATGGCGGCGTCCACCACCTTGGCGGCAACCTCCACGCCCTGTCTGTGACCCTCGGTGCGATCCAAACCGCGAGCTTTGGCCCAGCGTCCGTTTCCGTCCATGATGACAGCGACGTGATTTGCTTTATTTGCCGGCATGGTAACTCCCAATCGATTTATTCCGCGTGCGCTGTCCTGTAATTTAGCGCCGATTGGACATGGACACATGAGAGGGCCGTGAGAAAAAGCTGAGATGTGTTATTCTGTAGTGCGGCAACGCTGGTGATACAAGGGTTGACAGCTACATGACCGCAAACGCCATACAGGATCGAAACGGCCTCGGGTTCGATGATTTCTTCCTGGATACAGGTAACCGGGTTCTGCTCAGAAACGGCTCCGAAGTAGCCCTCAATGCCAAATACCTGGACGTGTTGATTATCCTGGCCGGCTCCGCGGGGACCGTGGTCAGCAAACAGGAATTGTTTGACCGCGTCTGGGGCGATGTTCACGTCACCGATGCCGCCCTGACCCAGTGCATCAAGGACATCCGTAAAAAGTTGGGTGACAGCGCGGGCAATCCGCGTTACATCAAAACCCTGCCAAAACGTGGTTACCAATTTGTGGCCCGCATTCACCATCGTCGAAAAGCAGCCGATGATTCCTCACCGGTTTCCATATTTCCCAAGCGGCCTTACAAATTCCTGGAGAGTTTCGGCGAGGACGACGCCGCCGATTTCCAGGGACGAAATGTCGAAATCGAGACGGTTTGTTCGCAGTTGGCCGCGCATCCCACTTTTTTGGTTTACGGTCGTTCGGGAGTGGGAAAATCCTCCTTTCTGGCTGCCGGTATGGTGCCCCGTCTGCGTACATCGGGCCATGTGGTCTGTCGGGTTCAGGGTCGTCGCGATCCCCATGCCGCTATGATCGGAGCCGTCGCCGAATACCTGGATATGGACCCTGAAAGCGAACCCGCACGCCTGGCCGAGGCCCTGACCGCATTGCCGGTAGTTCCCGAGTTGTTTCTATGCTGCGACCAGTTCGAGGAATGGTTTATTCGTGAGGGCGGTACCGCCTCGCTGGAA
The DNA here is from genome assembly GCA_030066195.1 of Acidobacteriota bacterium. Classification (GTDB taxonomy): domain Bacteria; phylum Acidobacteriota; class Holophagae; order Acanthopleuribacterales; family Acanthopleuribacteraceae; genus JASJCB01. The sequence goes on along the minus strand of JASJCB010000050.1, from coordinate 62,671 downwards.
CAAGCCCTGGTCCACCTGGTCAATTCTCCCCTGGCCGTCCGCCTTCACTGCTGCTTTGTCCTGCGAGAGGATTATCTCGCCGAGATGAGTCGGTTCAAGGAAATCTACCCCAACATCTTCCACCATGAACTCCGCCTGGAGTTACTGGACCGCGACAAGGCCCGCCAGGCCGCCTCGGAGCCTGCCCTGAAGGTGGGTTGCCGTTTTGAAGAAGGTCTCTTGGATCGTATTCTGGACGACCTTACGGGGGCCGGGGGAGTCGACCTGCCAGCATTGCAAATCGTCTGTGACCAGCTTTTCGATCGTCGCGACGCCGACGGCGCTTTCACCCTGGAAGCCTATCGCCGTCTGGGCAGTACCGGCGGGATTCTCCAAGACTATTTGGACCGTGTGTTACGCCGGTTTTCATCCGCTGACCTGAGTGCGGCCAGGCGGGCGATGTCCCTGTTGATTACCGAGGAAAGCGAACGCCGGGTACTCGCGGTCGATTGGCTGATCCGGCAAGTTCACGCGGAAACCGGTGGCGTGGATCTATCGCCCATCTTGGAGGAACTGGCCTCGGCTCGTGTCCTTCATATCGGAAAAGAGGACGGGCGACGCGTGGTCTGCCTGGTTCATGAATACCTGGTGCCCGCGGTTTCCGGTTGGATGACCGACGCCATGCGCCGCCGTCGGCGCGTGCGCGAGGTTCTGCGCCGGGCCATGGAAGCATATGAAGCCCACGGCTTCCATATGAGCCGGGAAAGCCTCCGCCTTGTCTTGGACTGCACCGATATGCCCTACCTGGACGAGCCGACGGCAGCCCTGATCGTCAAGAGTTGCTTGCATCACGGAGACCCCGTGCCCGAATCCGCGGCGCGCGCCTGTCCTCGATTCTTGGACCTGTGGCGGCAGGCGACCAAAGAAACAGACCCGGAAATAAGAAGAGTTGCGGTGGCCTCCGCTAAATTGGCGGAACGCGAAGACGTATTGGACGACCTACGCATGATCGCCCTGGATGATCCGGTGATCGCCGTCCGCCGGGAGGCGAGCCTTCTGCTGGCGCAACAATGGGGCGTGGAAACCCCCGATCTTCTGGCCGAGCGTGGTTCTCGACGCGGCTTCCGGGACCACGGTTGGCGCTACCTGGTCAGCCTGGCCATGATTCGTGACTATGATCGCGGCAGCTTCAGTCTGTGGAGCCGGTCGCCCGTGGTCGGGGTTTTTATCGTGGTCTGCCTGGCCTGGGTTCGTTTGCGCCGCCACTGGACGGAATTAAGCCGCCAGGTGGTCGGCGGCACCGTCGGCACCTCTCTCGCCGGTTTGTCGATCGGCTTGATTCTGGGCGCCGTGGTCGTCTATTTTCAACCCGGTCTTACCTCCAACCATCGCGCCGTACTCATCGCCTTTTCCGGGTCGGGGCTGATTGCGGGGTTCCTGGCCGGTATTGCGGTCAGCACGGGCATGGTCGCGGTGGGCACGATAGCCTACCGACATAGTCGGCTCTGGCAGGTGATCGGCGCGGCCGCGGGCGGGGGCGCTATCGGCGTGGTCTTTACCACTGTCGCCAACGCGATTTCCGAGACCGTGATGGGCATGGGCGCATTGTCCTTGACCGGCGCTCCCGAGGCGGCTTCCATGGGCGCCGCCGCCTGTTTAGGCGCAACCCTGGCCGAGCGAGGACATCATCCGGGCATCACCTGGCGATCGCCCGCGGGCGCGGCCCTTCTGGGCGGGTTGGTGGCCTTGGGTCTGGTCGCCTCGGGTCATCGGCTGCTGGCCGACAGCCTGGCCGGATTGATTACCAGCTTCCAGGTCCTACCCGACTTCGATTCCTTTTTGACCGCCAATTTCTCCAATACGGCTCGATCGGTGCTCCATTATCTGGAAGCCTTCGGCGAGGGGGTTTTCTTCGGCGGCGGACTGTTCGGAGGCATTGCGCTTTTCCGCCGATCCTGATCGGGTCAATCGCCCTTTTCAGCTTCGGCCTTGAGTTCCAAAATCGCGGCAAGGTCTTCCACGGTTACCGCGTAACCGGTCGTACAAAAGGAACAATTAAGAGATAAAGTTTCGCCGTCTCCATGCATCTCGGCCAGGTCCTTGACGGGTAAAGAGGCCAGGGATTGGAGAATGCGGGTGCGACTGCAATTGCACTTGTAGTTGATCTCGGTAGTCTCCAGCCACTTCACCGGCATGTCGTCGAACAAATACTCGGCAACCCTGGCGTGACCGTCCTCGCCCGCGAACAGGTCTCCAACGGGCGGCAGGGTCGATAAACGGTCTTCGATAATGAACAGCAGGTTCTCGTTCGCTCCGGGGAGGGCCTGAATCAGGACGCCGCCGGCGCCTGCCACCCCTTTCTCAGGGTCGAGTTTGGTACCGATCTTGATGCCGGAAGCCACTTGTTCGCTTTGCAGCAGGTAATTGGCCAGGTTCAGGGCCATCTCACCTTCGACAAAGGAAACCACGCTGCGGAAGACCTGATCGCTTTTCGAGGTACGCTGACTGACGGTAATCTTACCGTTACCCAAGGAACGGGTGAACAGGCCGCCGGGCCCTTCCACCACCAGATCGGGGATTTGTGCGGTCGACCGTACTTCGCCCAGGGTGTTGGCCTCGGCGGTCACGGAACCCAAGGGGCCGTCGCCGTCGAACTTGATATTGATGATCCCCTGGTCCTTGAGATTGGAGGCCAGCAACGCGGCGCCGCCCGCGGCATTGGTCACCAGTTGCAAAACCCCGGGTGACGGGGACAGTGTTTGGAAGAGATCTCGCCCCACCCCGGTCAAACTGACAACGGCGATTTTGAATTGTCCGTCCTCATGTATGTAACGCTTCAGGTAATCTGCCATGCCTCAAACCCCCGTACAGAATGTACCATACCCGTCGAGCCGGCAAATTTTACAGGACATCTTTTGGATCTGCAATGTCAAAAAACGGTGACTCGGTTGACCCCGCACCAGGATGTGTAATAGAATACGGGGCCGCATGTGCGGAATATCCCAAACCGGGACCCATGGAGTAAGGTGAATATGCCGGATAAAAAGACTGTCAACCACGCGTTTAAGTTTTACCACGAAAGAAAATTCGAGAAAGCGGCGGAAGCATTTGGCAAACTGCTGGCCGACGATTCCCTACCCATCTGGCAAAGGACCAGATTCGAACAGTTCCACAAGATCGTCAAGGATTTCCAGAACCCGGCAGAAGAACAGGAAGCGGCCTCCCTGAAGATGGTTTCCTACCACCTCAATCGTCAAGAGTTCGATAAAGCAGAGGCGGTTATCGAGAATCTTTCCATCTCGGAAGACGCCAGACAATATTTGCTCGCCGAGATCCGCATCGAGCAGGGCAAAAAACACGAGGCGGTCAACCTGCTGCAGAGAGCGGTCGACAAAAACGAAGACAACGCGGGTTACGCTTTGAACTCGCCGTCTTTCGCGGAAGTCCTCAAAGAAGACGAATTTCTCTTCTTGCGTTCCGAAATCATCTGACGATCGTTTCACGGGCTTGATCGTGCGGGGTCCGTAACCGGCAGCCCCGGGAGGGGAACATGCGTGTATGCTGTAGTACCAGCCTGCCTTTTACGGAAGCCCCGGTTGCGGGCGTCCCCCCACGGGAACGAATCCTGGCGGCCGCGGCCCATTTGGACGTCGCGCCGTTTTTCGGGAAGCAGGGCGAGAATCCCGGTTTCAGGGGGGAAGTCCTGTGGATGGAGGGCTTGTTTCCCCTTATCACGCCCCAAGATATCGACGCCTTCCTGACCTTTGGCCGCGAACATGGCAGCGCCGTTTGGCCCGCGGGAAAGGACGAGGGCCTTGCTTTTCATTCCGATTGGCCGGAGGGGGCCGGGTTCGCGGACGTGTCGGCCGACGCCGCGACCTTCAGTGCACGGCCCGCACCGACCTCGGTACGTTGCGGCGCCTCCCTGGCGGCATGTAATCGCGAAGCCTTCCTGGCCAACGCATCCAAAGCCATGGATGCCGGTGTCCTGATCCTGGCCCCTGAAACTACCTGGATCGAGGACGGTGTCTCCCTTGCGCCCGGCGTCATCATCGAACCCAATGTCTATCTCGGCGGCGCTACCCGGATCGCCGCGGGTGTTCGCATCGGCATGGGCGCTCATCTCCGTGACTGCCGAATCGGGACCGGCACCCTGATCAAGCCCTATTGCGTCCTGGACGAGGCCGAGGTAGGCGCCGACGTCAACATCGGGCCGTTCGCCCATGTCCGACCCGGTTCCGTCTTCGGCGACAATGTAAGAGTAGGCAACTTCGTCGAAACCAAAAAGGCTTCTTTGGGCGAAGGCTCCAAGGCAAGTCACCTGACCTACCTGGGCGACACGCAAATCGGTAAGGAGTGCAACGTGGGCGCGGGCACTATCACCTGCAATTACGACGGCTTCAACAAGCACCTCACCAAACTGGGAGACGGCGTCTTTATCGGCTCCAACAGTGCACTCGTGGCGCCGGTCAACCTGGCTGACGGCGCATTTGTCGCCGCCGGCAGTTGTATTACCGACGACGTGCCCAAGGACAGCCTGGCTTTGGGCAGGGCCCGCCAGACCGTCAAGGAAGGTCTGGCCGGGACCATCCGCGAACGCGCCCGTCAAATGAAAGAAGAGAAAAAGAAAGCCGCCGGTTCTTAGCGTACTCGCACCTGGCGTTTATCGAATTCATAGGAGGTACCGCTTTGATTCTCAAGGACAAAAACATTTTGGTGCTGGGCATTGCCAACCACCGCTCCATCGCTTACGCTATTGCCAAATTCTGTAATGAACAAGGCGCCAATATTTGCCTCACCTTCCAGAACGAACGCCTGCGTCGCAATGCTGAAAAGCTGGCAAAAGATTTTGGCGAGGGAACCCTGCTGCTCCCTTGCGACGTCACCGTGGAAGAAGAGGTCGCCGGCCTGTTCGCCGAGATCGGCAAACGGTGGGAACGGCTGGACGGCCTGGTCCACTCCATTGCCTTCGCCAACCAGGAAGACCTGAAGGGCGATTATGTGGACACTTCCCGCGACGGCTGGCTCATGGCCCAGGAAATCTCGGCCTTTTCCCTGACCCAACTGGCCCGGCATGCAAAAGACTTGATGAAAGACGGCGGCAGCATCATCTGTATGTCTTACCTGGGCGGAGAGCGCGTGGTTCAAAACTACAACGTGATGGGCGTCGCCAAGGCCTCCCTGGAAATGTCGGCTCGCTACCTGGCCCACAACCTCGGCCCCCACGGAATCCGCGTCAACATCGTATCGCCCGGCCCGATCAAGACCCTGGCCGCATCCGCGGTAGCCGGCTTGAAGTCCATTCTGGACGACGTTCGCGAACGCAACCCGTTGCGTCGCAACGTGAGCCAGGAGGATGTCGCCAAGGTAAGCGCCTTCCTGCTGAGTGATCTGTCCACGGCCGTCACCGGCGAAACCATCCACGTGGACGCCGGCTACCACACCATCGGCATGTGACAAGCTGCAAGCTGCAAGTGGCAACTTGCACGGCATAACACGCCTCCAGAATCGAGAAAGGAGGAAGCGTGTTGACTACCAACGGGTTCCCGTCAATGGGAACCGGCAGCGTTCCTGGTTTTGATCTGCGATGGTCAAGTACTTCGTTGATGACAGTCTGGAAGGTTTTGGATTCGGGTCGGAAAAACCGTCAAGAGCTTCTATGTAGAGAAACGCTTGAACGGGAAACGCGCCACTCTCGGCCGGTTTCCGGTCATGAGTTGTGAACAAGCTCGAACTACCGCCCTTGAAATGCTTGGCAAGCTTTCCAAGGGCATTGTTCCCCGTGAAGAGAAGCGACAAGCCGAATCTTTTGATCGTCAAGAACAAACTCGCATCGCCGATCTTGCGATCACGGTTAATCAAACGATGAGCGCCTACCTCACGGTCAATGATGAAGACCTCTCCGAACCAAGTACGACTATCGAAAAGAATTTCGATAGTATTTGAGTGAGTGGAAGGATACGCACCTTATTGACATCACCGAAACCATGGTTGCTAATCATTATCGCAAGGTCACCAAGAAAGCAGCGATAATAGGAACCAATGCCTTCAAAAAGTTTCGTGTGGTCTTCGATTTCGCCATGGATCACTATCAGATCAAGGGAGGCAAGGGAAGCGAACCAATACCAGTGTACACCCACTATCCGGTCTTCGATCGGTATCGAAGCGATACAACGATATCGTCGACAGGTTCGTTTCCTTTCCACCGTTGAGCTGGTCAACACCTTGGAACACGAGAAGCGTTCGGGAAAAGCGGGGAGGCTGGCCAGACAGCTATTCAACAAGGATTTTGTGATCCTTGATGAGCTTGGATGCTTGTCCTCCAGCCAGGCAGGAGGAGCTCTACTTTTTCATTTGGTCAGTAAGGAGTATACCAGTGGTATGATTACAACAAACCTTGGCTATAGTGAATGGGCCAATATATTTAGTGATGCCAAGGTGACCACTGCTCTGTTGAGCCGTCTAACCCACCATTGCCACATCGCGAAAACCGGCAACGACAGCTATTAATATAGACAACCATCTATGCAGAGAGAGAAATTTTTCACCGTAAAGAAAAACTGAGTCATAATTGACGCCTAAGATGGGTCATTTTTCAATGCAATACGTGGGGTGAAGTGGTTAGATTTTCGATGCAATTCAACACGGGAGACCTAAGATAATTGTCTCTCAACAAAAAGCAAAGGGGACCGAAAGCATGAAAAGCGAAAACAGGATCACCCTCGAGGAAATATTACTACATGCCTTGAGCATGACCCAGGACGATCGGGTCTCTTATATTGAGACAGCCTTTTTGGCCAAGCCGGATCTGACCAAACAGGCACTTGGCCTGCTTAACACCAACAACGAATTAGACGACTTTCTCGAGAAACCTCTACTTGAAGCTTTATTTGACTGGGCCGTCCATTTCCAAGGATTGCCCAAATCGATCGGACCCTATAAGGTGCTCGACAAACTGGGTTCTGGAGGCATGGGGGATGTATACCTATGCTACCAACACGAACCGGTCAAACGGAAAGTCGCGCTCAAACTGATGAAAGATGGTTTGACAACCAGAGAATCCAATGCGCGTTTTCAAAGTGAGTACCAGGCTCTGGCAAGGCTAAGTCACAACAACGTAGCACATATCTTCGACGCTGGGTTAGATAATCAGGGCCGACCTTTTTTCACGATGGAGTTTTTTCCAGGGAAGCCAATTACCGCCTTTTGCCGGGAAGAGAACCTGAGCCTCAGGGATCGCGTGTTATTGATGATCCAGGTTTGTGAGGGCATCCAACATGCTCATCAGAAGGGAATCATCCATCGTGATCTCAAGCCCTCAAACATCTTGGTCTGTCGCCAGGGAGCCGGCGTGGTTGCAAAAATCATTGATTTCGGCATTGCTAAAGCCATTTCCGGTCTTCCTCTTGGTGACTATACCTTTAATACGGGTCAAGGCACGATCTTGGGGACCCTGGCTTATATCAGTCCCGAACAGACCGAAGGTCCCTCAGTTGATGTGGACACTCGTGCTGATATTTATGGGCTGGGGGCGGTGCTCTATGAACTGTTGACCGGTTGCGTCCCCCACGGCCAAATGGAAGCATTGCCATTGGATCGAATTCTTGTCCAAATTCGTGAAAAGGAGCCTCTTCCCCCAAGTGCTCGTGTCTTAGGGGAGAGTTCAAGTCCAGCCAGTCACCCTCCATGGGGGAAAATGCTGCGAGGCGAACTGGATTGGATCACCGCAAAGGCATTGGCCAAGGCCCGCTCGCGCAGATATGCCACGGCAAGGGAGTTTGCGGCTGACTTGGAAAGATTTCTGCTGCGAAAGCCCGTATCAGCCGGGCCGCCGAGCCGCCTATACCAGTTGAGACTGTTTTTCCAGCGTCATCGAGCCGCTGTTATGGGGGCTTTCGTTGTCCTGCTGGCAGTCGCGGCCGGCATTATCGCGACCACCTACAGTTTGTATCGAATGAGCAAAGCAAAAAATCAACTGGCACGAGCCGCCGAACAATCCCAAGCTCAGGCCGATGAACTTCATGCTCTAAACCAGGTTCTGTTTCGAATGATGGCAGCGCCAAATCCCCATGTCAAGAATCCCGATGTCAAGGTGGTGGAGGTTCTTGCCGAGATAGAGGGTCAAATTGGTACTTTGTTCAAGAGCAAGCCAAACATCCAGTTGCGCCTCATCCGTACCTTGGCCTATTCCTACCTTGATATGGGTCTTCATGACAAAGCGTCCTACCAATTCAACAATGCTTTACTACGTGCCGGCACCATAGAAGGTGTGAGACGCACTGCCGTCATGAACGCGCTTTTCGACTTGGCCAATTTTCACTTCATCCTCCAAGACCGTGTGAAATGTGAACAGTTTTTGGCGGAACTTGAATCGATCCGCCACGATCTCGGACCAAATGATGACATCCAATTGGCGCACCGGCTTGAGTTGGAACATCAACGTCTTTCCCTTCATCTTCTTCGGGAGCGAGGACGTTACCGAGAAGCCATCGACGGTTACCTTCGTCTTTTGGAACGGCAGGCGGCGGTTTTTGCACCGGATGACTTCAGGATTTTGGATACCCGAAGTGGGCTGGGTCTCGCCTATCAGGGTATGAAGCGTTACAAACAGGCCATTTCGGTTCACGAGGATCTATTGAGGGTCAGGACCGAAAAGTACGGACCCGACCACCCCGACGTGCTCCATACGCTGACTCATTCGGCGACCACATATGGCGGCATGGGCGATCATCAGCGTGCGCAGGAGTATCACCGGCGCGTGCTCGATATTCGCCGGCGTAAGTTGGGAGAAAACCATCCCGATACCGCTCAATCCCTGCATAATATCGGTTGGCAGCTCTATCGGTTGGGTGCCTACCAAGAAGCGGAAGACTACTTTTCACGGGCCATCGAACGGTACGGCAACAGTTTGGGAACAAATCATCGCCGGACATTGTGGGCCAGAAACAACTTGGCCCTGACCCTGCTGGAACTGGGCAGGACCGAGGCCGCGGTCGCCACCTTTCGCGAGATCCGCGCGACAGGCATGGCCGAGTGGGGTGCAAGCAACTCCAATGTGATCGTTTTTGGCCTCAATCTCGGTATGGCCCTCACTAGAAAGCACGAGTTTGACGAGGCCGAAACGGTGTTGCGCGCTGTGCTGGCGGCCGGCGAGGGGAATCTGGGCGCCGATCATTTCTACACGCTCTCGACTCGTTTTAACCTGGCCCGGAACGACCTGGCCCGTGGTCGTCACCTGGAGGCCGCCGACGGGATGCAAGAGGTTTTGATGAGGTTGAGAAACACATACCCCGATGACGTCGCCACGGCGGCCCTGTGGCGGGGATACCTGGGCTTCGCCTTGATCCTGCTTGATCATAGGGAGACGGGTGAAGACTATCTGACCGCCGGCCACCGCGTTTTGAAGGTGAGCGGCGGCTCTGACCTGAAGGAAATCGAGGCTTTATTTCAGCGGGCGGGATTGGCGCTGCCGAGCCCCTGATACTGAAAAAAATAAGGAAATTTCCCGACCACTGAAAAATCCGCCGACAAACCCCGGTTCATTTCTCGAACTTGGCGTGCTCGAAAGCATTCCGGGTTGATTTCAAACTGAGAGGTGAACCATGACCTTGCTACAGAAAGGTGGTGTGGGTGGTGACGACAACGGCACGGGCTCCGGCGGCGGAGCTGGTGGCGGTGGCGGTACCGGCAGTGGGAGCAAAGCCAGGTAAACGTGGCTGAGTTCTGAATGCCAGGGAAGCGTTCGCGATGAGATGCATCGCCGAGCAGCGTACGGGCTCGCGCTTCTTCCATTCCAAAAGGGCCCCGGGACCCAACCCCACCGGGTAGCAGCATCATGCCGGAACTTCTCGATACCGCGGCCGGCAAGTACGGCAAATCCAAATGACCGCACAGCCTGCGAGTTTCTGTTGTCCCCCGATATCCTGGGCGACATCAGCACGGAATGATGAAACACCATAGTGCGTGGTTTTTCGGAAACTGTCAACTTGGTCCTGACCGTGGAACGGATATGGACACGTCTAAGCCATGCTTTCCCACTTACCATTCACCATGCGTGCGGACCGCGAGAACTAAACCTCCAAAATCGTCCGGCGTGGACATGATGGGAAAAAATCTGTTTTTAGTGAAAAAAAAATTCCCGTATATCGGTTTCAATAGATAGTGGTACTCTCGCTTTGAAAACGGAGGCAATAAAATGAGAAAAGAAGACACGTCACGAAAAGCACTGAACATCTCTCGATTGCTTCGGGACCACTACCCTGAGCTGAAAAAGATAGCGGCCAGTGTTTATCAGGGGATACCCGCCTTCCTGGGCTTGTGCGAGGAAGACCTGGTTCACGACCTGTTCATAGAGCTGCACAAGCGGAAAAAAACACCATTCAAGGGTGAAGGCGGCTTCTTGACCTGGGCCCGTATCCACATGAAACAGCAAGTGATAGATGCTTGGAGAGATTTTTATCGACAGAAAAATGGTGGTGGCCAACATCCCCGTGGACTGGATGATCAGCCACTGTATCAACACTGAATCGTAAAAAAGGAGGAACTCATGGTATCGGAAGACAAGAAAAAAGACATGGTCACGGCCTTCATCCGCGGCCGGCCGGCGGATCTCGGTCAATACTTTCCAGATTTGCACGAGCAAGTCGTTTTCATGATTGAACGCACCACGGATGTGTCGCGCTGGTTGGGCGAGGAGACTGCTAGAACCGTGATCGGGGAGTTGTTGAAGGAAACGCTCATCAATGCCGAATTCCGACCGCAGGAGCGGACGACCCTGTCGGAAATCTACACCGGTTTGGCCCGTATCGTCTGTCTGGACCTCAACGATTACCTGCTGGATGTTCCCCGAGGTTCCTGGAAATTCGAGAAAAATCCAAAGTGCACATTAAAAGTGAAGCCCCGCGAAAACAGAGACAGCGAAACCAAAGATGTCAAGGTACTAACCCTCCATCGCTTTCTCGACGAATGGGAGCGAACTAACCGACGCGCCTCAAGCATGTTGGAAGCCTATTATTTCGGGGGTTACACCTTTGAAGAAACGGCTGAGATTTTTGGTACGAGTCTTTCCTTTGCTGTCCGTACGATCAAACATGGCGAGGCCTTTTTGCGAGAAAAGTTTGGCGCGGCTAATCTGGGCTGACCAATGCGAGCACGAGAATGCATCGCATCCTTGAGGGAACCTTTACTCAAGCCCAGGAAAACGGTATGTGCAATTGCTCGTCAACAGTTTGTGCTGGGGTGATTGCAGTCAAACAAGTAAGAGACCGTTTTGGCATTAATTGGGCGACATTGAACCGCAAGTCTATGGCTGCGCCGTTTAGACTATAAACCACGGTTGGAGAGCCATGCCACAAGGCGTGCATTTAGAGGTACAGCCAGTTTGGTTTGGAAACCGTATGGCCGACCGGCCTGAGAACCCGCACCGACCACCGGAAAGTGTGGGATGGTGGGAAAAGCCCATGGAGCCCGGAGCGATAGCGACGGGCGATTGAATAGTTGGGACAAATTTACCATTTCGCACGCAAGTTGGTATACTTTGGTTCCAGAGCCCCTTATTCCTCCAGGCAACGTCTCAAGTAGAATGGGACGCGCCTGACGCTTTCCGGGAAGGGACCGCCGACGGGATAAAAGTTAAAGTACTCACTTTCTCCCAACGACTGATAGAACGTGTTTAGTGAAATACCCCGGTGGGTGTCGCCAAAAAAAGCGATGGGCAACACCACGTCCTCGTGATGACCCGTCGAACCGGGATCGGCGAACTGTTCATCGAAAGTGGCAAGATGGGCTTGCAATTGTCGCAGACTTCTCGCGGTTGGAGGTTGCCGGGCCTTTTCCCCGAATATGTCGGCAAAGCTCGCCACCATTGCTTTAAAAGTTTGGGCGGATTGCATCCTGGCTTGACGAATGGCTTGATAGCCGTGCCCACCCCCACGCGGCAATTTGATCACCAAAGTGCCCGCGTATCGGTAGCCTCGGCCCCGGCGATACTGGAAGCGGCCCACGCCAGGATCGCGGGTGTGCAGTTGTTCGAGGGGTAAGACACCCAGTTGAAAAGAGGGTGGGTCACCTAGAGATTCGGGGAGAAAAAGCAGATGCCCCTGCTCCCCCGCCTCCGCGAAGCCAAAAAGTTCAGCCATAAATACATCCAGCCAACCTGAGTCGATCAGGGAATCGCTATCCTGCCGAGCCAGGTCTTGGATGGGGGGTAAAACCACTATGGTATGCCCGAGAAACAGGGCCGCTTGGCGAAAAAACGCCTGAGAGCCACATCGGCTGACCATCTCGCTCAGTTCGGTGCATTTGATTGTGGCTACGAGCCCATTGTCCTGGAAATAAAGCGTGCCGTTCCTGGCAAATTCCCTCAGGAAGACGAGCACACGTCGAGCAAATTCCCGGGGTTTTTGCCCTCTCGGTTCCTTGAGTGTAGCGCTTCCTAAGTGCAACTCATTGGCCAAGCGATACAGGTGACCTTGCTTTCTTACCAATTCAGGTGCCGTCGCGTCCTGAAAGGCCGGGTTTTCGGCCGGCCGCAGCAAGGGTCCGCCCGTTCCGTATAAGACCGGCGCGGCCCAAAACGGGATCTTGGGGTTGGTTATTTTCATCACGCGGCGAACCTCGCACAGGGCTGCTTCCAGGGGTATCCCGTCGGCTAATTGGGAATAAAGCGTTTCGGTAAATATCAGCGCTAACCGGTCCGGAACCGGATACTGCATGCCCACGACGCTTCTCACACCGGCAGTGTGCAGGGCCTTGGCCACGTTGGCAAAGGGGTTATCATTGAGTCCGGCCGCGGCGTATTGGCATGCGTTGAGGACCACCAGCCGAACCGTCGTTCCTTCCAGACAACTGGCGATACTCCCTGCATCCACCGCCTCCTCGCCGGCCGATTTAAAATACAGCTCCCCCATCCCGGAAAGCTTATCAAATGCGCCGTGTCCCATGAAATGCAAGGCCCGGATCGGCCACCGGACCAAGGCATGGCGCAACTCGGCAAGGCTAGGCCCTTCCAGGAAATGGACTCGGATGGGGGCAAGCCCGTCCAAAGCATCTTCCATCCGTTGCGCTTCCTCAGACAAACCCAATTTTTCTAAGTACTTCGGAGAGTAATAAACCACCAACACGTGCAGCGGCTCGATGGCTGGGTGATTGCGAAAAGAGGCACCGCCTTGAGTCGCCTCTCTGACGATGGGCATGAGCGGGTCCAGCGCGGGAAAGCCATCCCAATCGGGGAGTAACAATAGCTCCCAAGGGAGGTTGGCCAGTCCGCCGACATCTTTCGCGAATTGAAGTCTTAGGCAGCAACCAGTTTCGGGAGGAGCGCAAAGACGGCCGTACTGGCATTCGATGAAGCGTTGGAGTTTTCTGTCAAATACCGTTCTGCCAAGACTTTCACCAAAAATCTGGTACTCGGGCCAGAATTCCCTCGGCACCGTTTGTGGTTGAATCGAACCCAACCCTGGTGCACCACGTTTGGATACGGTCCGAGCCAATACCGCGGCCACCTTTTTCAGTGGTCCCCAAAATTCATGGCCGTCTGGAGGAAGTGTAAAATGAGACCATTCGTCATCGAAGTCCACCTGGGCATGGACCGTGAATGAACGGGGGGTGGCACCCGATCCAAATGCCAACACGATTTTTTTATATTCCAACGGCAAAATTTGTTGCGTCGCCATCCTTGTTTATCCTTCGTTTCCGAACCGAGTGTCCCGGTTATTTACACTTGATTGGAACGCCTTGCGGTGTGTACTATTTTATGACAAGAAGACCGTCCTTTTCCGAGTAAATTCGCCGGCGATCCACGGACCCACGGCGCTTCCCCATGAGCCGACCATCGGTCATCCGAACCGAAACCGATCCCACCTCCCGTCGAGTGACCCATGAAACGCAAGAACCCCTTCAAACACCTCGATTTTTTTACAGAGCGGGATGCACCTTACTTTTTCGGCCGTGAGGAAATAACAAAAGAAATACTCGGCCATGTCGTCAGCCGCAAGACCAACCTGCTGTTCGGCGAATCCGGTTCGGGGAAAACCTCGTTGGTGAACGCCGCTCTTATTCCGGCACTGCGCGAAGAAGCGGGCGCGATCGTCGTTTACGAGCGCTACTACGGGCCGTTGCTGCGCCGCATGACTCATAAACTAGAACGGGAAACCGGCGTCGATCTCTCGATATTTTTCCAAGCCACTACCCAACAGGCCGCGGTCCCCTTTGATCGGGTCCTTTCCAAGTTGAACGCCGGCCAAGACCGTAAATTAGTAATTGTTCTGGATCAATTCGAGGAAATATTCACCCATAAAATCGCACCTGAAGAACGCGATGCCTTTTTCGACGATGTCATCCGCCCACTCAACAGTTATCCCGACATCCATTTCCTCTTCGTGATGCGGGCCGATTATTTCACGCACCTCTACCCGTATCGCGCCGATCACGAGGAGTTGTGGAACAAATCGATTCGCTTGACCCGTCTGGACAAGGACGGGGCCATCGCGGCCATCGCCGAACCCCTGCGCCTAAAACAAATGCCGTTCGAAGAAGCGGTGGTCGGTGAGATTTACAGGGATTTACGCGCGGTGCCTGACATGGACGAGTCCCCCGGTCAGGAACCCTTTCTGCCATTTTTACAGATGACTTGCTATGAACTATTCCAACAAGGAATGGCACGGGACCAGGCGATCACCCTAGCGTTATACCATGAAATGGGCGGTGTCGAGGCCATTGTCGATCGGTTCTTTCGCGAGGTTTTCCGGGGGTTCGAGAACGAACGTTTATGGGTCGAACGCATTTTAGCCAACCTCGCCCATCCAGATGGCACCCGCCGCATCCTCCCTCGGGAAGAACTGCTGGAACCGTTTCCCCAAGCGGACCGGGACCGGCGTCGCGCGGAAGGCACGCTGAAGAGCCTGATCGGCAAAAAAATCGTGCGGCAGGATGCCGATCTGGGTACCTATGAACTGGTCCATGATCTTCTGGCCAAGCGTGTCGCGGCCAATTTGGAACACCACGTGTGGCTTGCCAAGTTGCGGCAGGATCTAGACTACGCCTGGCAAAAGCAGCGCTTCGATCTGTCCATCGAGGACGTGGGTCATTGTTTCCGCGTCCGGCATGCCATGAACTGGACGAACCAACGCTTGAAAACTGCCTTCTTATGCGCGGCTGCCCGACGCTTTCCCGTCGATTGGTGGCGCGAGGCCCTTTGTGTCTGTTTAGGCAACGCGGGTTTTACCCAATTTCTCGTGTCTTCGTTTCAGCACATCGACCAACCAAAAATGCGCGTTGAATTGGTGCGCCTCCTGGCGGCAAGACCCTCCACGGACCTTCCCCTCGACCTGCTGCAATCTTTTCTTGACGAGGTCCAACCCCTGGAAACCAATCCCCACCATGGGATGGATTTGCGCCTGGCCTTGCTTGGGTTGTTCACCGCATGGAAAGTACCGCCGCGGGATCTCGATTTCACAGCCTATCTTTCCCAGCGCACACCTCCTCCTTTGAAACGTTCTTTTCTCGATTGGATCGCGGCGACCGGGCACGTCGAAAACGGTCGTCTTATCCAGAAATGGGATTCAATCAACAACGCTTTCAACGAACTAAACCAGATCATCATGGATGCCGATCTCGCGGATGAAGCCTTTACCAGCTCCTTGGCCGATGCGTTGGGTCGAACCGAGGCCGGCCGGAAATCACTGACAAACACATGGAAACATCTTATCGATTCCGAGGGGAAACCAGCGTTACCGGTAAGATTCATTTTAGACATCGCCCGCAACCTACCGCGGTTGGATCCCGGTGACCTGGACTCCTTGTTTCATCACATGATTGATCACGCAAGGGAGTATCTGCCGAAAACCGGTCCGGCCGGCTTTTGGCATGAGACCTTGCCTTTGTTGCAAGTCTATGGCCAACCCCATTGGTTAACGGCCCTTTGGGAGCAGGTACGTAAAGAAAGGATCACCATTCCTGATGATCGAAATGTGAAGAACGCCCTTGCCAAATTGCTGGGACCGGCCAATGAAGATCCCCTTGTCGAAGACCTGGATCATGACGTATGGCGGATACAGTATGATGCCTTCCAACTTCTCCTCTGCCATCCCGATAAATCAGCATTGCACGACATCCTCGGTCGACGCCAGGGAATGGGGCATTCCTTGGCGTTTCGGACACTGCACACCATTTGCCGCGCATCCCTGGACGTTGCATGGGGTTTTAAGCGGTTGCGGACCGTTGGCAACTTCGAGACAGGCGAAATCTTTCTGCTTGCTGAAACGCTGAAAAGCCTTTGTGACCAACCCGGAATCGACCTGAAGCGGCTTCATCTTGTCTATTGGCCCGTTTTGGAGACCCTTATAACCCAGTATCGCAAGACACTGGATGATTCTCAATTTACCAATGTGCGGCACTGGCGGGATACGCTTTTCGGTAGCAATCCAGAAGCGAACGAAGGTGATATTCTCAATGAAATTACTATCTACTTTGCCTACGATGAACGCTTGGCCGATTACCGAGAATGGCTCGAGACTTACGTTCAATTTCTAAAAGATTGGCGTATCATGTGGAGTGAGCAACCATCAAAAGACATTGCGGATAACGGAAATGTGACAGAGATTTTTGCAATTTTCACTGCCACCACGAAACAAGCTGAACAGTTCCTGGCTGATTTGCTTTACCTGGCCGAATCAAGAGAAACTGCCCCGGATTTCCTGTGGCGATTTCAGGAATTTCTGATGCGACGCCCCCTGTTCGAGGGCAATCTCGTGGAGAAACTGAACGCATTGGCACCTTTGCTGCCTGCTCATTTTCCATGGACAAAAAATATATCGGCTTGGTGTGATCTTCTGGCCGAGTACGCCGGCCAATTCCCTGAGCTGCTTACCTTTCTGGAGGAACATCAAGAAAGCCGCTTGGTCTACCAAGCCTGCCTGGCCGTGGAGGAATTGCGATCCGTCTTATTTCAACGATTGGCACGTGAACCCCACATACCTACGTGCTGGCAAGAGAGTCTTCTGCCGTTTCTCGATGAGCGTTTAGGAGACATATTCGAGGGAGACTCAGACCTCATTCTCCAAGCCCTTTCCCACCGGCCTAATCCCACACTTGCCGGGCGTTTGGCCGAACTTCTCGACAGTCCCTACTCCTCTGAACGAGAGGCCGAATACATCCGTGCGCTGGACCGCATGGGTCACCAACAACTACTACCTAAACCGGAGAAATATCTGTTCCATGCCGATCACGAAGTCCGCCAGGCCGCGATTCAGTGGACCACACACCAAAATCCCGACTTGCTGGCGCGGCACCTGGAGAGCTTGGTCGCCTCTTGTGACGAACGTGGCCTCCACACGCTACTGGAATGCCTGAAAACCTGGGGCGACGAGGAAGTGTTCCATTTCCTGGCCAAACGGCAGGAATTCCTTACCGCAGATTTGGATGACCTTTTCAGGGAGAGCATGGGCGCGATGATGGCTCGTATCTGTCATGCCGAGCATGATAAAATACAGCAAATCATCAAGCCCTTGACCACCGGCCAACGGCATAAGTTACACTGAATGGCACGAGTTGACGGATAACTTCATGAACCCTATTGCAAGATCACGGAATCCTTTCAAAAACCTGGACTATTTCCAGGTTAGTGACCGAGCTGTTTTTTTCGGCCGTGAAGAGGTCGCCAAGACACTCTACAATCGTGTTTTGGACAGCCGATCCACCCTGCTGTTCGGCGAATCCGGTGCGGGCAAGACGTCCTTGATCAAGGCCGCCCTCATTCCCGAGTTGGAAGCAATCGACGGTGTAAAGGTGATTTATGAACGATCCTATGCGCCGCTGCTGTCACGCCTGAAAAAAGTATTGCGAGGTGAATTGGGCGACGACTGGCCCGAACTCGCCGACGAACGGCCCCTTCCGATATTTATCTCGGCCTTGAAAAAGCATCTGCGCAACCGCAACAAAAAAATTGTCATAGTGCTCGATCAGTTCGAGGAGGTCTTCACCCAGCACTTCGGGGACGTGGACCGGAACACCTTCTTTAGGGAGGTTTTGGCCCCTTTGAACGATCGTGATCCAATCAGATTTCTGTTCGCGATTCGGGCGGATTTCCTATTTTACTTGGACACTTACCGCCGCGATCATAAGGATTTGTGGGATCTATCGCTGGGTTTAGGCCGGCTCGATGAGAAAGGCTTCGTCGAAGCGGTTACCAAACCTTTGTCTCATGTCTCTTTTTCCTATGATGAGGCGTGGGTCAAACAACTCTATGAAGATCTTTGCAATATTAACGACGCCGATTCCCACACGCGTGAGCCGTTTCTCCCCTATCTCCAAATCATATGCCACGGGCTGTTCAAACAGGTGGAAGACGCCGGTAAAGCCCGCATCACCATTGATGTGTATCGCGAAGCCGGCTGTGCGAAGGGCATGATCACCAAGTATTTCGATAGCGTTTTCTTCCGGTTTTCCAAAAAGGATCGACCCGTAATCGAACCCTTGCTGGCCGATCTCGCCATTCCCACCGGCACCAAGCGCACCCTATCCCGCGATCAATTGAGGCGCAAATTTCAGGCGGAAGTCGAACCCGACGAGTTGGATCTCATACTGCAATCGTTGGTTCGGGAAAAGATCTTGCGCTTCGACAAGGACAGGGAAACCTACGAGTTCATCCACGACCTGCTCGCCGCCAAGGTTCGCGAATACCTGGGAGAAGATGTACAAGTGTTGCAATTGGCCCACCGTTTGGACCATGCCCATGCCAACCAGTACTATTTTCTTCCCTTGCAGGATTTGGCCGCCTGTTTCCGGCTTCGACACAAATTGGTTTGGACTAGGGACCGTTTGCAGGCGGTGATCCTCTCCGCGATGAGTGTGGGCTTCCCCTGGTCCTGGTGGTCGGACATGTATCGCGTCACTTTATCCGAATCGCCGGTCGTTTTTTTTGCACGGGCTTTGTTGGCGTTGCGGCCCGCCACTTTGCGAACTGCCCTGACTAAGGAACTCGCCGCCTGTCCCAGTCGTCTCTTACCCGCGGAACTGATGGCCGAATTGCAGGATGCCCTGCACGCTTTGCTGATGGCCTCCGGTGAGAGCATCGGCATGCGGGCGGCCGTTATGGCCTGGTTCGCCGCGAACCGGATCCCCCCGGCGCCCGATCTGATCGCGCGATATCTCTACGAGACCCAGGATTTCGAGCTCAAAGCCGCGTTCCTGGATTGGCTCTCGGTACTGGAGGACGTTGAAATGGGTCCCTTGGTGCGCAAATGGGAACGGATCGATGGCGACATCGACGACCAAGAATGGCAGCAACCCACCTATCTCGAGAAATTAATCGCCTTGCTCGGTCGATCCAAGGAAGGTCAAGCGTGTATGAAAACCTATTTGCAAAAGGTGATCGATCAAGATCTCACGCCTGAACCGACCATCATTGCGCCGTTATTCCAGCATGTGCCGGGCATTTCCGACGAGGATATGGTCATCCTTTTCAAGCGGGCGAAAAAGAGGTCGGCAGAAGACGATTCGTATTTAGAACAAAAGAAGGCCTTGCTGGACCCCTTCTTGACAGCGCGCAAACCGGACGGCCTGTTCGAGGCCTTGTGGGCGGACATCAAGGTCCTTCCCAGACCCATGGGTGCGTATTTCGAAATGGCCTGCGATTTGGTTGGTTCCCAACATTGGCCGGTTCTGTTCGAATCTCTCGACGATGAACGCAAACATGTTCGTTTTAACGCGGTCTTCCTAGTTCAAGCCGCCGCGGAAGAAGGCATCGTGGAGGCCTGGCAGGCATTCCGAGAAAAAAGGCCGATTCGGCCTTCGCCCGAGCGGGAAAAACTCGAATCCTGGTTAGGGCTTCTGGAAGAATCAGGGTCCACGGACAACCTTTCTCTGGAGTCTTTTGTTCAATTGCTTCAAGGTGTTGCGGAACCCGTAGTCTGGCTGGCTCTCTACGATACCTTTGTCCAAGCGCTTGGGCTGCAAGATCAAGTCGCATTTCAGGCCATGACTCTGCCCCAAAGTAAGCAATGGGTGTCGGAACACGATTCCTATGATTCGTTGCACGGGGACTCGACTGGGCTGAATGAACATTTCGGCAAAATTTTCGGCAACTTTCACGACACCTTGGCTGAACAGTGCAAGCAGCTGTCAGATTCCATCCAAAACTGGATGGAAACGTGGCTTGCCGACGAGAAACTCCTTTCCAGAGAAAGCGAAAACAACCGGGTATTTTTCCGCCTGCCCGCCATATTGTCGGCCTTGAAGAACTTTCAGCAACGTCTTGGTGAAGAATCTCTCGCTCTGCTATTCGATAATTCCTCCGTGAAACAACGGACCACGTTTTTGGTGGATGTCTTTATCCCGTTCTGGGAAAAAGCCGTAATCGATCTTCGGGGTGTTCTTTCCATGGACATGAAGGCCCGCGAGAAACATCCCGGATGGGTTGACTTTAAAAAACTGGTCGACGAATTCGAGGCCTGCCTGGGTTTTCTTGAGGAATTGCGGCCCAAGCTCGGAGACTTTGAACGCTATCATCAGATCAGGCACCGAGCCGTGTTTCGCAGGAAGGCACACCGGAGCCTGATCGCCAGATTGGCAACCGCCGAAAAGGCCGCACCCGATGTCGTGCCACGGCTCATAACATGGTTCGAAGCGGATCCCACCACCTTCGAAAGTGATGTCTCGCCGCTTCTGGTTCAAGCCATTGCGCGTCACGATCCCGATCGAGCCGGAAACATCTTTTTGAAAGCGATGGCCGATGGAGAACGTTTGTCCCGATGGACGCCGGAACTCCTCGCCGGGTTGCAACAGGCAAGACAGATGCACCGGCTTGACTCGGACCAAAAGGCGACCTTCCTTTCCCATCACGAGCATGATATTCGCCAGCGGGCCATCCGCATTTTCGCCGAGACCGATCCCGATCTCCTGCTGGAGCATGCTGGGCCGATTCTCCATTCTCAGCAGACGTCCACGCAAAAAATCATGCTCGCTGTTCTCGGTAAGCTCGGCAAACCGAGTCACGTAGACCTCTTGGTACAGGCCAAGGACTATCTCGCGGAGGAATGCATGCACCCCTGGCGGGAAACCTTGCGGCTCATCATCCGAGAGACGACCTTGGCGGATTTCACACAAACCGATGGTGGCACCCTGATTCCGAACTGGTATTAGAACAGAGGCTTAAGTACCTCATCTAATGGTTGTATGCCAATAATGGTGAAGCTGCCCTCCCGAACTGCCTAGACCCTAGCCGAAGAAGACTGTCAGTTCTTATCAGATCTCCCCAACCAGCCCCATTCCACCACAACCACTATCGCCCCAGACGACTACGATACGACTACGGAGAGGAATTTTTCCCGTAGTCACTCACGGGAACCCTTGCTTCCCAAAGTCTCCCGAGCTTTCCAATGCGACCTCCGCGACCTCCGCGACCTCTGCGGTCTCCGCGACCACAGCCGGGAATGATACCAAGATATCCTGGTCAGCCAAATCAAATTATCTGAGTTTATCCCGGATGCCCAACCAACCCCCTAAGACAGTCAATCGGTTCGCCGGTAATTTGGCGAAAGAGCACTTTCATTCGCTTGAACAAGCGAACGAGGCACTCTTGGAAGTTAATGTGACAGGGGCTTCAACCTCATCACATCGGACTTGGCAAGTGCCTTCATCTAAACCGTTTCCGAAACTACTCCCGAAAAAGGAACTTATATTCAACCAAGACATAATTTCGTTTTACGCTAGCAAGTTATAACTTCAAGGGTTTGGGGCTTTATTTTTTTACGTTTTCCCCTCGAACCCAGTAGGCTTGATTGCGCGGGAGGGGGACGTCTTCCATGGTGTAGTTTCGCGGGTTAATTTTCAGATCCGTGAAGAAAGGGCTCCCGTTCTCATACTTCTCATTGCATTGTCCGCAAAATGCGCCGCGGTACTGAATCTTCGAGTCGATATGAGTCGAAGACCGCATGACGAGGATAAGCGCGATCAGGCTCACGCCCGTTGGTATAAGCGCAAGCAAGTCGAAATCGAGACCTCCCCCGAATACAACCGTCCAGGCAAACGAAACAAGCGTTATCGTCGCCAAAATGAGCGTCAGCACGAGTAAAAAGGCTGAAACGGTAACAAGACGTTCCCGAATCCTCAAAAGCCGGGGATGATCGGCCGGCTCGATCCACCGTTCGATCCGGAAGGAGCCGCATTTATCACAGTACAAATAATGCCTGAAATATGCCATGGGTTCAATTTCCGGGTCATTATCTCCGGTAACGGTTTGCTCGGTAACACTTCCCACGGATCACATCCTCGGTAATGAATGCTTCGATGTCTCAACCCATTCTCAACACATCACAAAGCAATGTCAATGCAAGCTTCAAGTTGCAAGTAGTTTGCTCTTAATTAAGAACGGCGCCGCTCGTAAGCTTCAACTTGCACAGCATAAGGCGATGGTTTGGGGCTGCCGCCCCTGGTGACCCCGAGGCCCCTCTTCTTGAATTCTCCTTCAGCCCAAGTCGTTTCCGGCGGTTTGGGCTTTTCTTTTGCTCCAATACCCGTTTTCCGGGAAACCCGTGGTACACTGTCCTCACCACAACCATAATTTACCTATTCATTTCCCGGGAACAGTAGCGTTTGGGCGCGTTTGTCGCGTGTCGCGGCGAGCCCAAGCCGCTCCTTCCGAGAAACAGGGATGCAAAAGATGTCACCGAGAGGAGTACCGCATGACCATTGCAGATGAACAGGCTCTGGCCAATAAAAACCTACTGACCCTGGAAGAAGACGGCCCCATCCAAATGGGGTTTTGGGTGCCCAACCGCCTGTGGGCTACGGCTAAATTTCTCATCCCCCTGCGTGAGGAGATCGAAGCCAAACGGGAGGCGGGCACCCTGCAGCCGTTGACCCCCGTAATGGCCGAATTCAAGGAGTGGGTAACCACCCACGCGGTCTACCGCATGTGGGTCAACAGCATGATCGAGCAGGCCAATGCCTTTGTGGCCGATCTCAACCGCAAAACCGAGGCGGGTATCAAGTACAAAGACGGGGACACCCTCTGGATCGACGGCTACGACAGTTTTTTCGAGACCATCAACGAAATCATCACGACCTCGCCCGGCTTCAACGAAACCGCTATGGTGGGTACCCCCATCAACGGCTTTCTGGCCGTGGGTATGGGCACCGAAGCGGGTGCGGCCCTGTTTCACGACACAACCTTCAACGAGCAATTCAAAAAAGTGTTGGACGCCTGGAATACCTTTCTCAAAAGCCCGTTTTCCCTGGACAAACTGGACATCGAGGAACCCGACAAAAAGGGCTCCTGGATTTCAAAAAGGGCACACCATGCCGGGGTTTGGCATCAGATGAGACACGACAAACATTTGCCCGGTTACGGTTTCGATTCCTGGAACTCGTTTTTCATCCGCAAATTCGTGCCCGGTGCCCGTCCGTTCAAGGGAAACCCCGTCACCGACATTAACATCGGCTGCGAAACCACCCCCTGGGCCTACCGGCCGACCCTGTCTTTCGAGTCTAATTTCTGGTTGAAAACCATCGACTACTCCCTGCTGGACATTTTCGGCGGCCGCCGCCAATACGCGAAACTATTCCAGGGGGGCCAGGCCTACCAGGGATTCCTGTCGGCCACCCACTACCATCGCTGGAACGCGCCGCTCACGGGTAAACTGGTGCGCAGCTGGGTGGAGCCCGGCACCTACTTCGCCCAACGCCCCCTCCAAGGGGAGGACCCGGGCACCTGGGAAGGCACCGAATCTCAGCCCTACCTACCTCAAGTAGCGGCCCGTGCCATCTTCCTCTTCGAACACGAAACCTGCGGATACGTGGGCCTGGTTTGCGTGGGCATGGTGGAGGTTTCCACCTGCGTCATTCGCCCGGGATTCCAGATCGACGAAGGGGCGGCGCCCCTTTCGATTGATCGGGGCACGGAGATCGGCCACTTTGAATTCGGTGGCTCCACCCACATGATGTTGTTCCAAAAAGACAAGGTCGTGCTGGAGAAATGGGCCGTTGAAGCCAAGAAGCACCAAAATGACAAACACCCCACCCACATGGGATCGGTCATCGCCAGGGCTCTGAAAGTACCCTAGACTCCAAAAGGGCGGACCCCTTGTAAAAGCTCGCACATGTGAGCAGGAAAAGCAGGAATCGTGGAAAGATGTTGCTTTTTGAAGGGTACGCCCATTTTGGGTGTTGACCGATGGTCAGGACCGGGGCGAAACATCGGCCTTCGGAAGCCGGGATTATACTTTCGTTTTCTTTTTTCCCGTCCGACGCGAGCAAAACCGGGCCGCGCCTATAAGCACCCGCTCATAACCGCGACCTTCCCGGTTCCGGCCGTGATCGTTCCGTGCCCGGCCTTGCTCACGCTACTTGCCTAGAAACTGTAGCGGAAGCGGGCGATGACCTGGCGCGGCGGAATCAACTCGTCGCTGGTGGTGTGCAATCCGTACGGGTTGCTGAAACGCGAGTTGACGCCGTCCTCGTCCGTCAGGTTGGTGACGCTAAGGGATACCTCCAGCGGCATGTTGCCGAAATCCGCTTCGAAGTACAGGTTGGCGATGGTGTAATCCGGCACCGTGTCCACGTCGGGATGATTGAATACGCGGTATTGGAACTCGCCTCGATGCTGCACGTCCACGCGTCCGATGAACAGGCTGTTGCCGCCGAAGGGCCGGTTATAGCTCAAGGCAATGCGGCCGCTTTCCTCTACCAGTTTGGGCGGAACATTGCCGCGCAGGTTGACACGTAGGCTCGCACGGTCGGCCACCCCCGTCTCGGTGAAGCGGCCGAAGCCGGAATTCAGGAAATCCACCGTGTCCAGAACGGCCAGGTCGCTGTCGACCTCACCGTCCGACAGGCTGAAGAACCCGTCCAAACGCCAGCGCTCGTCGATCAACCAGTTCCACTCGCCTTCCACGCCGAAGATGGTCAGCGAGGGAATATTGCCCGCACCGCCCGCGAAGGGTACGGGATCTTCCTGGACGAACTGGTAGTTTTCGTAATCGTAGTAGAAACCCGTCACATTGAAGCGCGCCCGATCACCCGCCAGGGTATTTTTGACCCCTATCTCCAGGGCGGTCACCTCTTCCGGCTCGAACTGAGGGGGAGTATCCAGGGCGCCGCTCAGAGCACCGGGATTGTTGCCCCCGTTCTTCCACCCAGTGGACAACAGCGCGTAGACCAGTTGCGTATCGTTGACGTCGAAGTCCAGACCCAGCTTCCAGGTAAAGGCCTCGTCTTCCAACACCTGAAGGCTTTCAGTGAACCAGAACTGGGTGGAATCATCGGTGGATTCGTCTCTTTGGTAACGACCGCCCAGAGTTAAAGCGGTGCGGTCGGAAATGCGATAGGTCATTTGGCCGTAAACGGCGCTGTCTTCACGGGTCAGCTTACGGGTCTCCACGAATTCCAGGGGCGGTTGGAAGGGCGGCAGGGTATCCGGGCCGGGGTTCGCCAGTTGGTCGGCATAGTCTTCCGGCGTGCCGGGCGCCACGGCTTCCAGGAAGTCGTTGAAGTTTTCGTGGTCCAGGTAATACAGGCCCACCACCCAGTCCAACTTATCCGTCCGCGAGGTTAAGTTGAACTCCTGGCTGAAGGCATCGCTGTCGTTGATCCAGTAGGGCAGGATGTCGAAATTGTTGGCGAAGAAACCGGTCAGGTTGACGCTGACCAGATCCGTCGTCAGCCGGTCGCCGTCCACGGTCTGGTCCTTTTCCAACTTCTGCCAACCGGTCAGGGATTTGAAGGTGAGACCGGACGGCAAACGCCAGTCGATGATCGCGGACAGGCTGGTATTGGTCAGGGCAAAGGTGCTGGGATAGTCTTGGGTCAGTTCGCGGGGATCGGGATTGGGGTCGTCGAGATGTCGTTGCGCGGCGCCGTTCTGGTCGGAATCCTGCCAGAACCCGGACAGGGTGACACCCACATTAGATTTGGGAGTCCACGTAAAGGAAAGGTGCGCGGTGGTCGCATCGTAATCGTCCAGTTCGTAGCCGTCCAGGGCGCCGCCCTTGATTTCGGCAAAACCGTCGCGCACACCTTTCTGCACCGACACATGCAACCCGCTACGTTCGCCGGGCGCAACCTGGAGGGAAGCGCGGCCTTTGTAGTAGCTGTAGGTGCCGGCCTGTACATCCAACGAGCCGCCTTGCTCGCCGGGTCGCGCCTTTTTGGTAATGATATTGACGGCGCCGCCGGTGGCGCTCTGGCCGAACTCGGTGCCCTGCGGCCCGCGCAATACTTCCACACGCTCGATCTCACCCAGATCCAAGCCCATGGCCAGGGGGTTGGCCAGGTAGACTCCGTCGATGTATACCAGGACGCCGGGCTGGGTGCCCAGGTTTTGGGCGGTTTCCCATCCCACGCCGCGAATGGCCACCACGCGACCGGCGCCGTCGTTCTTGGCGATGGTCAGGCCGGGTACGTAGGTATTGAAATCGTCCAGTTTGACAACGGCGGACTGCTCCATAACATCGGCACCTACGGACGAGACAGCAATCGGCGCCTTCTGAATATCCACGGAACGCTTGCGGGCCGTGACGGTGATTTCTTCCAAAACATCACTCTCTTCCTCGTCCTGAGCAACGGCCGGCAGTATGGCGGGCACTGTCATCAAAAGGCAAATCGTGGCAAAACCGGTGCTAAGTGTCCGGCGAGCAAAGGTTGGTAAATTCATGAGGTGTCCTTATGCGTTGTATTTTGTAAGCGTAAAGGCAGGGGGCCGGTTATTACTTTCCGCTGGAACCTGGTCCTCGAAAGAATCAACGCATTGTAACACGGTCACTCCTTGCCTATCGTGAGCAAGATTCGGTAATCGGCTGGGGAACCGGGCTCAACTTGCTGTCGGAAGTCACCTGTTTATTGCTCCCGTCCTGGACAATCGGTTATAGTCATGCGTTATCCTTGCGAGCATTTGAAGCGTTGCCAAGGGAGGGAGTATCGTCATGGAATTGATTACGCCGAAAACCATGCCAGGCGCCATGGAATTGTTACCTCGTGACCAGATTGCCTTTCAGCGCATGTTGGACACCATTCGCAGATCCTACGAGCGGTTCGGGTTCCTGCCCGTCGAAACGCCGGTCATGGAATACAAGCGGATCCTTTTGACCAAAAGCGGGGGCGAAACCGAGCGCCAGGTATATTATGCCCAGTCCAAGGGCGCACATGACCTGGAACGCGATATCGAATTCTGCCTCCGTTTCGATCTGACCGTGCCCCTGGCTCGATATGTCGCCGAGCACGAAAAGAAGCTCATCTTCCCCTTTCGACGCTACCAGATGCAGCGCGTCTACCGCGGCGAGTCGGCTCAGCGCGGCCGCTACCGCGAATTCTACCAGTGCGATATCGACGTGATCGGCAAAGACAACCTGCCTCTGGAGTATGATGCCGAGATTCCCGTGGTCATCTACCATCTCTTTAAAGAGCTGGATTTCGGCAAGTTCACCATCCACATCAACAACCGCAAGCTGCTCAGCGGATTCTTCGCTTCACTGGGCATCGAACCGGAAGCCGCCGCGGGTGTCATGCGCGAGATCGACAAACTGGACAAACGCGGTATGGACTACGTGGTGGAAACCCTCACCGGGGAAACGTTCGGGTTGTCGGCCGAGATTGTGGACAAGATCCTGGGTCTCATTCAATTAGAGGGCAGCAACAGCGAAAAACTGAACGCCCTGACCGCCATGAATATCGACGACGAAACCTTCCAAACCGGCCTTGACGAATTGAAACGATTGGTGGACGGTATCAGCCATTCGGGCGTGCCCGAGGCTTTTTGCGCCGTGAACTTGTCCATCGCCAGGGGCCTGGACTACTATACGGGTACCGTTTATGAAACGCTTTTGGACGACTATCCCAAGGTGGGCAGTGTCTGCTCCGGCGGTCGTTACGAGAACCTGGCCGGGTTCTATTCCAAGTCCAAACTGCCGGGAGTGGGCATCTCTATCGGCGCGACGCGACTGTTCTATCAGTTGCAACAAGCGAGCCTGATCAAGCAGGAAACAAGCACCACGCGTGTACTGGTCACCCGCATGGACCTGAAACTATCCGCCGAATACCTGGCCCTGGCTTCCGAGTTACGCGAGACGGGCCTGAACACCGAGGTCTATTACGGCGGCGGGAAGTTCGCCAAGCAGATGAGGTATGCCGATCGCTCCGGCATTCGCTTTGCCGTCATCATGGGCGAAACCGAGGCCGCCAAGGGAACGGTAACCCTGAAAGACCTGCACACCGGAGATCAGGTCGAGGTAAATCGCGCGGATCTGGCCGCCGTCATCGAGGAGCGTTTAGCATGAAGATAATCGAGTTGGACGGTCACTCGCTGACCTGCGCCCAGGTGATCGAGATCTGTCGAGGCGCCGAAATCACCCTGTCGCCCGAAGCCGAAAAAGCCGTCACCAGGGCCGCCCGTGTCGTCTCCAAGAAGGTGGCTGACGGCGAGGTGGTCTACGGCGTCACTACCGGATTCGGCAACAACGCGGATAAACTGCTGCCCGATCCGGAAAAGGCGCGCATGCTGCAACGCAACCTGCTGATCACGCACGCGGTAGGCGTCGGCAAGCCGCTGGATGAGACCATAGTGCGCGCCCTGATGGCCATCCGCATCAACACCCTGATCCAAGGTCATTCCGGTATTCGCCTGACCACCGTGCGCAAGTTGGCGCAAATGCTCAACGCGGGCGTGCTGCCTTGGATTCCCGAGAAGGGTTCCGTGGGCGCCAGCGGTGATCTGGCTCCTTTATCTCACATGGCAATGGTCCTTATCGGCGGTGGTCAAGCCTATTACAAGGGCAAGCTGATACCCGGCGCTCAGGCCATGAAAGCCGCCGGAATCGAACCGGTCAACCTGGCTCATAAAGAAGGGCTTGCGCTGAATAACGGTACGGCGCTCATGCTGGCTTACGGTGTCCTCACCCTGCATCATATGGGCAATATGGTCAAGCTGGCCGATATCGCCGCCGCCATGACCATGGAAGGCCTGGCCGGACGCGCCGACGCCCTGAGAGCCGAGATTCACGAGTTGCGTCACCATCCGGGTCAAATGGCGACGGCCGAGAACCTCCGTCGCCTGGTCAAGGGCTCCGACCTGGTGGATATTCCCTACGAGGAAATTCCCAAAAGCCTGGGCGGCTGGACCTGGAACCGCGAGATGGACCGCATCGAGGGCGGCAAGGCTTTCAAACCCCAGGACAGTTATTGTGTCCGTTGCGTTCCCCAGGTTCACGGCGCGGTAAAGGACACCCTGCAACACGTTCAACAGGTCATGACCCGTGAAATGAACGCGGTGACCGACAACCCCATCGTGTTGCCGCGAGGCGATGAGGGCGAGGGTGATGTGATTTCGGCCGGTAACTTCCACGGCATGCCCCTGGCTTTGGCATTGTCCTTCCTGAAGACGGCCATTCCCACCCTGGCCTCTATTTCGGAACGCCGCGCCAACAAATTGGTCGATCCCGCCACCAGCGACGGCCTGCCCCCGTTCCTGGTCCGCAATGACGACAACACCGACAGCGGTTTCATGATCGTGCAATATACTTCCGCCTCACTGGTCAACGATCTGGCTTCCAGGGCCATGCCCGCTTCCGTATACTCTATACCCACCTCCGCCAACCAGGAGGACCACGTCAGTATGGGCGCTACCGAGGGTCGCCACGTCTACGCCATGTTGGACGACCTGCGCCGGGTTCTGGCCCTGGAAATATACACCGCGGGCCAGGCGATCGATATTCGCACCAAGACGCTGGACGGCACCTTCTGGGGTCATGACGACTGGTTGAATGACGTACCCGAAACCGATCGCAAACGCCTCAAGACCCATGCCGACGAGGTGCGAGCCAGAGCCCATAAATCGTCGCCGGCCGTCGCCGCCGTCATGGCGGCCCTTCGCGAAAACGTGGACTATATGGACACCGACCGCGAGATGGCGCCCGACATTACCGCCGTGCTGGAATTGTCGAAAGGATCGAAACTGGTCGAGATTGCCGAGCAGGTCATCGGACCTTTAGCACTGGCTTCCCCGCTCGGAGCAGATTGATGGATATTGCCGCGCTTCCCAAAACGGAACTTCACCTGCACCTGGACTGCTCACTGAGCTACGACCTGATTCATCGCCTGAATCCCGAGGTGGATCGCGCGACTTTTCTCCGAGACGTGGCCCTACCTGAAAAGTGTAGTGATCTCGCCGACTTCCTGCGCCGGGTTCCCAACCAGATGAACCTGATGCAAACGGAGGATGCCCTGCGCGCGACGGTGACAGACCTGTTCACACAGTTGCAGGCGGACAATGTAATCTATGCCGAGATCAGGTTTGCGCCGCACCAACACCAGCAACAAGGTTTGTCGCCGGAAGATGTCGTGCGCATCGTCAATGAGGCCTTCGACCTGGAATCCGCAAATACGGGTATCGAATCGCGACTGATCCTGTGCACCCTGCGCCATTTCACCGCCGAGGCCGCCATGGAAACGGCGAAGCTGGTTCACTTGTTCCAAGGCACGCGAGTAGCGGCCCTGGACCTTGCCGCGGATGAGGCGGGGTTTCCCATCGAGCCGCAAGTCGCCGCCTTTCGCTACGCGAGGGAACACGGACTTTTCCGGACCGCCCACGCGGGTGAAGCCAAGGGACCGGAAAGTGTTTGGGAAACCCTGGACCGCCTGGCGCCCATACGCATCGGTCACGGCGTACGCTCGATCGAGGACCCTCGTCTGGTGAACCACCTGGCCGAAAACAACATTCACCTGGAGGTCTGCCCGGCCTGTAATGTCATGATCGACGTTTACGACCGCTTGGAAGACCACCCTATCGACAAGCTGTATCGTGCGGGCGTTCCCCTGAGCATCAACACGGACGGCCGTACCCTGCCCTTGATCACCCAAAACCTACAATACCAGATGTTGGCGGATACCTTCGGATGGGGTGATACCGAATTCCTGGCTTGTGCCCGCAATGCCTTGAAGGCGGCCTTCCTTCCGGATAACATCAGGCAATCCCTCATGAACCGACTCAATCAATATCATGTGCGGTGAAGTGGAAGCGGCCAATGTTCTGCTGCATGGGCTAAAGCGTACGGCCGATGAAAAGGAACGACTCAACGCTCTGCGTCGAAAACTCATGTGACAACCTGAAAATTCCCCCGGCTTATCCGCTTTGACGCATCAGTAGCGACGTATGGTATCGTAGATGCGAAAGATCTTTTCCTCGGGAACACCCATTTCCAACGCCAGGTTAGTCATGACCTCCTGGCTGCCGTAACTGGATAACAGCAGGTTGGTTTGTGTCCAATCCAGATTCTCCAATTCGGATGAGTCGACGATGGGCACGCCTCGCCAGGTTCTGCCCTGCTTGGTCGGGTCGCTGTCCACCAGCAGATAACGGCGCTCGGGGGAATTGGAAAAAAAGCGGGTCAGGTTGTAGATCAGTTCGGTGTGGAAGCCCGCGCCCCATAATACGCATCGGCCCGCCGGCGGTACCGCATCCAGACGCTCTTCCGCCTTGTCGCGTTGGCGATACCAATGGATCAAATAGTCGTGTAAACGGTCCAAATCGCCGGCATCGCCTCGGTTGTAGGGTTGTCTCGGGTCTTTGTCATCGTCGCTTCGGAATGGATCGGCGGGTTTGGCCAGGACCCGATAACCGTTGTAATCGGGTTGATCGGTGCGATCGACGATCTGCCAGCCCTCGGTTTCCAGGCAGATTTCCAGGGTGCGGAGGCTGAAGTGAGTCAGGTGCGAGACCGTCAAGTAACCGTTGATATCGTTGGTTTTTCCCTTTTCCAGCAGGGGCACTTCTACCACCAAACGGGTTTCAGGTCGAGCAATGCGTCGTAGTTGCTCCAGAACGGCGCGTGGGTGTGGCAGGTGTTCCAGCACGTGGAACATGGTGAAAGTGTCTACTCTTTCGTCGAAGCTGAAACCGGTCAGGTCAGCGGCTAGGAAGCGTCTGTTGGGTCCGGTGACGGCCTTGCGAGCGCGCTCGATGATCGCCGGATCGATGTCTACGCCCACCGCCTTCACCTCATCGGGCAGTACGCTGATGAAATCGCCGGTGTAGCAGCCCACGTCCATCAGCAGGGAGCCCGGACGCAGCAGGTCGCGCGCGCGCAGCCAGCCCAACTGTTCCTGCTTGCGCATTTCGCTGGCGCCGTAGGTCATGCCCGCCTGGGCGAAGAGCACGGCGAAACCCTCCGGACTGTAACAGGGATTCATATAATAGGCGTGGCAATGACGGCAGTGAACCTGTTGGATATGGACGATCTTGGGTTGCTCGGCGCTGTCGGTGAAGAACTGAAAATCCGGGAATTCAACCACCACATCCTCGTGTCGCAAACGGCAGACCGGGCAATCCCGGCGCATCATCAGGTCGGGGTCGCGGCGGTTATGGGGAAAACTGTCGATTGGGGCGAAGCCGGCCAACATGGTATCACTCCCGGCAAGTTTTCAGCCATGGTACCATGACCACATAGGAGGAATGCGATGAAACCCTGTCCGGCATGTCTGTCCGAACGCGTGCAAAAGATCGATCTGGCCGACGGGTCTCGTTGTTTCTGTCGTGTTTGCGGGCATCTCTCCCGTCTGGAAGCGCGGCAGCCGGATTATCGGAAGCAATCCATCATCGGCGGCTACACTGCCGAGCGCACCTACGGTCAGATCTCATTTTTGCGTTCGGCGCTTCGGCCCGACTCAACCGTCTTCGAGCTTGGTTGCGCAGACGGAGCCCTGGCCGGAGCCCTGCGCGCCAGGGTTCAGGTCAGACGGTACGAGGGTTTGGAGATATCTCCTGCCGCCGCTGCTGCGGAAGGTCTCGACCGGGTTCATACCGAATGGGCCACGGTAGAACGCGGCGCCTGGGACCTGGTCATCGCTTCACATGTAATCGAGCATCTGGATGATATTCAACGGGAGGTCGGGGGTTTGGCCGATCTAATGTGCGACGGCGGCGTCTTATTTGTAGAGGTGCCGCATCGGTCGGGACATCCGTTTTTACCCTATGACACCAACCCGGGCCATTTGCACAGCTTCACCATAACCTCCTTGACCCAACTCCTGGCCAATGCCGGATTGGTGGTCTTTCAATGGGCCGGCAACGCCTACGAGACCTTGCGCTATCCGGATTCCATGCGGGTATTGGCGCGTCGCCCGATGCCGCCGGCGGCCTCGGGCAGCGAACTGGACGGCAGATTGGAGCTTCCACCGGACGCCGAACTGGTGGTATGGGGCGCCGGCGGCATGGCGCGGGAATTGATCGCCCCGTTTTTCCCGTCGCAAAAAATCGCCTGCTATGTCGATCGCAACCCGGAGCTGTGGGGAACCCGGCTGGGCGGACGCCCGGTCGTGTCGCCGGACCGGTTGGCGACCATGGATCGGCTTTACATCCTCATCAGCAGTAACGATTACGAGGCCGATATCCGTGCGGACCTCGACGCTTCAGGCTTTTCGATCGCCCGCATTTGGAGCATGACGGACCTGCTGGATTGCCGATAGGCGCCGGGCCCGATGGGACCCGGTCAAGCCGTCGGAGCGTGGATCAGAACTTGTCGGTCAGAATGCCCACGCGCAGTTTACTGGGATGCTTTTTGTCGAAATAGACCCGGTGCGTTGCCTTGGTGAAGTCTTTTTCTTCTGCCTTGAAGATGTTGTCCACATAGTTTTGCGGATTGCGATCGATGAAGGGGAAGAAGCTGCTTTGCACCTGGATCATGATGCGGTGGCCTCGCTGGAAGTTGTGCAACACGTCCATCAGGCGTAGGCTTACCTTGGTGGGTTTGCCGGGCTCGAAGGGTTCCGGCTTTTCGAAACTATTGCGGAAGCGCCCGCGAATGGCTTCATAGCGAATGAGGATCTGGGCGTGGCCGCGTTCGATTTCTTTTTGTTCCCCGTCCTCGTCCATTTCACCCGGTAGTTTCAGGGCGGGTTCGCCGCCCGGGTAGACATCGACCACCTTGACGATCCAATCGGCCGCCGTTTTGTCCGTGGAGACCCATAGGTCCACATCGATCGGGCCCGCAATGGTAACGTCCTCGGTCAAGACCTCGGATTGAAAGACCAACACATCGGGGCGCCTTGAGGCAAAGCGTTGATCCTCGGCCATGAAATCGCGCCCCCAGGAGGTGCCGATGGTTGCCGTGTTGGGTACCGGGTTGCCCGGGTCGCTGACGAACTCGCTGTAACCGGTTTTTGTGGTGGGCTTCTCCCAGGAAAGGCCGTCGGCGGCGGCCAGGTAGAGATCGCGGGTTTCAATGCCCTTAGGAGGCCACTGATCGAATTGTCGCCAGCGATTGGCGCCGGTTTCGAAGATCAGGGCCTCGGGCAGTTTGGGCGCGGGTCCACCCTTCAGGTGATGCCTGAAGGTGGGTGTCAGAACATGTTCGTTATACCAGGGGCCGGACTTCTGGCCGAAGTAGCTGTCGCCCAGGCGATCGCCGTCCCGACGCACCCAGGCTCCGTGACTCCAGGGGCCCACCACGACACGGTTATTGGTCTGCTTGTTGTTCTTTTCCACTTCCTTGTAGATATTCCAGGGGCCGTACAGATCCTCGGCGTCGTAGTGGCCGACCACGGTCAACACGGCGCAATTCACATTGCGCAGGTGAGGCAGAATGTTGCGGCTCTGCCAGAAGTCGTCATAGTTGGGATGCTCGATGAACTGGTT
Organism: Acidobacteriota bacterium; assembly: GCA_030066195.1. Classification (GTDB taxonomy): domain Bacteria; phylum Acidobacteriota; class Holophagae; order Acanthopleuribacterales; family Acanthopleuribacteraceae; genus JASJCB01. Next base: position 28,077 of record JASJCB010000050.1, on the reverse strand, counting down.
CCAGAAATCGATCTCACCGTTGAAATAGTTCTTGTTGACATTGGACAACGGGCCCAGGTCCATAAAGAACTGGTAGCCGTCCGGTGTGCCGTGCTCGAAGCGCTCGACCCGTTCGGTGGTGGGTTCAGGTCTGGCGACGCCGAACGAGGAGAAGAAATTGAAGGCCAGGTTCAGACAAAAAGCGCCGTTGTGATGCATATCGTCCCAAAACCAATCGGCAATGGGTGCTTGGGGAGAAGCCAGCACCAGGCTGGGATGAGAATCGATCATGCCGGCGGCGGTGTAGAAACCGGGATAGCTGACGCCCCACTGGGCCACCTTGTTGTTGTTATTGGGCAGGTTCTTGACCAGCCAGTCGATGGTGTCATAGGTGTCGGTGCTTTCATTGGTCTTCAGGTCGCTTTTGTGGGGGGTCATATTGCGGAACTTGCCCTCGGACATATAGCGACCGCGAACATCTTGAAAGACAAAGATATAGCCGTCTTTCTCCAATTCGGGATTGGGGCCCAGCCATGCCTTATATTTATCGGCGCCGTAAGGACCGGCCGAATAAGGGGTGCGGATCATGATGATCGGCCAGGGACCGCCTTCCCAGTTGGGCGTGTAAATGGTTGTGTACAAGTGAGTGCCGTCTCGGGCTGGTATACGCGCCTCGAACTTGCTGTAATGATCGCGAATGAAAACCGCACGGTCCTCAGCATCCGTGGCAAAAAGGGCAACACCGGGAAGCAAGAGAAGAGAGAAGAGTATTCTTACAGATAATAATTGCATAGAGACCTCGAAGTTGAATAAGACGCTTTCAGAATATAAATCGCCGAATGAGGTCTTTAAGATGCGCTAAATACAGATCCGCGTTATTGCGGCGGCCCGTAGAGGAAGCATTTGAGCATGGTTTGCAGGGCCTCGCGATCCGGCTCCTCGCTCATGCTTTCCAGGGATGCCCGTCCCAGTTCCTCGGAAATGACGCCGCTTTCGACACGGGTCTCGACAAGGTCGCGAACAATATCGGTTTCAAACTCGGGATGCCCTTGCAGGCAAAGTATTCGATCGCCGATTGCGAACATCTGCACCGGGGTGGAGGGGGTGGAAGCCAGGACGACTGCGCCGGGGGGCGGTTCGATGACATGGTCCTGGTGGATCTCCAAGATTTTCAGCGGAGCGGTGATGCCTTGTGCATAGGGCTGACGATAGAAGTCCTCGTTCAGGTCGAGCGCCCACAGGCCCAGTTCCCAGCCCTCGGTATTGCGTCCACTGCGACCGCCCAGGGCATTGGCGACGGCCTGGTGTCCGAAACAGACACCCAGAATGCGGCAGCCCGCTTCATCGGCATGTCGGATAGACGCGTTGAGCCGGTGAATCCAGGGCTTGTCGGCGTGGGCGTCCTCGGCGCTACCGGTCAGCACCACGGCATCGTAAGCTTCAAAGGAGTCGGGGAAATCATGCGCCTGGTTATCGAAAACGTCAAAGCAGTTACCCGGCTCGCCCAGAAGATCGATAAAGAGATCCGCGTAGGTGCCGAAATTGTCCAGGCAATAGGAACTTCCCTCACCGGTCGAGAACAGGGCGATCCGCACGGCAACCTCCTGATTTCGGTTCTGAATCAAAAAAGGCCCCGTTGCCGGGGCCCCTTTAGGCTTATTCTTCACCGCTTTCAGCGGCCTCGGCAACGAAGTGATCCATGTCGACCATTTCGATGTAGGCCATCTCGGCGTTGTCGCCCAGGCGGCGACCGCGCTTGATGATGCGGGTGTAGCCGCCGGGTCGTTCCGAGTACTTGGGACCGTATTCGGTCAGCAGCTTCTTGGTGATGTTCTTATTTTGCAGGCGGGCAAAAACCAAGCGATGCGCGTTGGCGTCTCCCTTCCTGGCGATGGTCACCAGTCGTTCGGCGTACTTGCGCAGTTCTTTGGCCTTCGGCAAGGTCGTGGTGATACGACCGTGCTCGAACAACGAGATGGCAAGGCCCTTGAGCAGTGCGCGACGTTGGTTCGTATTCCGGCTTAACTTCCGGTTCGCTTTTTTATGTCGCATGGTTTAAATCCTACCTATTTTTTCAAGCTTTCCAGATCGATCTGCATGCCCAGGGTCAGGCCCATCTGCTGCAAGATTTCTTTGATCTCGTTGAGCGACTTGCGCCCGAAGTTCTTGGTCTTGAGGATCTCGGATTCGGTCTTCTGGACCAGTTCACCGATCGTCCTGATATTGGCGTTCTTGAGGCAGTTGTGAGAGCGAACGGAAAGCTCCAGCTCGTCGACCGTGCGTTCAAGCAATTCGCGCAGACGCTCTTTTTCCTCATCTTTTTCGGTGTTGGGCGCATCCTCAGGAACATTTTCGAAGTGAACGAAAATGGCCAGTTGATCGCGCAACATGCTGGCGGCGTAGGCCAGGGCATCTTTCGGAGAAATAGAACCGTTGGTGGTGATCTCCAGAGTCAGCTTGTCATAGGTGGCATGCTGACCGATACGAGACGAGCCGACCGTGTACTTAACCGTTTGGATGGGGCTGTGCGAGGAGTCAAGGGGAATGAAACCGATTTCGAAATCTTCCTTGTAGTTTTCCTCGGCGACCACATAGCCGCGATTGATCTCGGTATTCATCTCCATGCGGAGGTGACCGTTCTCGCCCAGGGTGGCGATGTGGATTTCCCTGTCCAGGATCTCGACATCGGCGGTGGTAACAATATCGGCGGAAGTCACCTTACCGGGGCCGCTGACATCCAAGGTCAGACGCTGGGGCTCCTTGATGTGCATCTTGATGGGGATGGTTTTCATGTTGAGGATGATGTCGGTAACATCTTCAACCACACCGGGAATAGAGGTGAACTCGTGGAGAACGCCTTCAATCTTGACCGCGGTAATAGCGGCCCCCTCGACGGAGCTCAACAAGGTACGCCGCAAGGCGTTGCCAATAGTGATCCCGAAGCCGCGCTCGAACGGTTCGCCGACAAACGCGCCGAAGTTTTCGGTTAGCTCCTCCTCGTTGAATTGAATTCTACGAGGCCGCTGATAAGCTTTAATTTGCTGGAGCATGCTGACCTTTCCTCCTCAGAACTGAATCCACTCTTAGCCGCGTATCCCTAACCGGATACGCTCCCGCTAGTCCCCGGCCGTCGCGTTAGACGCGGCGGCGCTTGGGCGGCCGGCAGCCGTTGTGAGGGATGGCGGTGACATCCTTGATGCTTTTGATTTCGAAACCCAGCGAATGCAGGGCGCGTACGGCAGACTCGCGACCGGCGCCGGGGCCGCTCACTTCCACGTCCAGGTACCGAAGGCCGTATTCCTTGGCCTTGGTACCGCAAGTTTGCGAGGCGATCTGTGCGGCAAACGGGGTTCCCTTACGAGAGCCGCGGAAACCTTGTCCACCGGAAGACGACCAACAAAGCGCGTTACCGTCTTTGTCCGAAATAGTGATGATCGTGTTGTTGAAGCTGGCCTGGATGTGAGCCACACCCGAGACAACCTGGCGTCGATCCTTTTTTCTAACCGTTTTTTTGGCTTTTCCCTTACTCATTTAACCAATGCTCCAACTGTTATTTCTTCTTACCGGGGATGGCAATACGCCGTCCGCGGCGGGTCCGGGCGTTGGTGTGCGTGCGCTGGCCGCGGGCGGGCAGGTTGCGCTTGTGGCGGTTGCCACGGTAACAGCCGATTTCCATCAAACGTTTGACATCCAAGCTGACCCGTTTGCGCAGGTCACCTTCCACGTCGCCTTGTTCTTGAATAATACGGCGAAGCTTGCTTGCCTCTTCCTCGGTCAAATCTTTTACTTTGGTACTCCAGTCGATACCGGCCTGGTCCAAAATTTTTTGCGAACGCGTGCGGCCAATGCCGTAAATGTAAGTGAGTCCGATTTCGACTCTTTTGTTAGGGGGTAAGTCAATCCCTGCAATTCGCGCCACTTTATTTCCTCCGCGGGCGTTAAACGCCTTGTTTCCATGCCGTCCGGCTACTTGTAGCGATAGACGATGCGTCCTCGTGTCAGGTCATAGGGCGAAAGTTCAACCAGCACCTTGTCTCCGGGAAGGATTCTAATGAAGTTCTTTCGCATCTTGCCCGAAATGTGTGCCAACACCTTATGACCGTTATCGAGCTCCACCTTGAAGGTGGCGTTGGGTAGCGTCTCCAGGACGACTGCTTGCATTTCGATGGCGTCTTCTTTAGCCACTGGCTCTCCATTAACTCGTTGGGAATTATCGGCCAAAGATGCGGCCAATAGGCAAACTCGCCTATCCTAGCACCTTCAGCCGACCATTGCAAGATGTCAACCGTAACGTCTTGTACGCATATAGGCTTTCTTCGATCCGGAAGTAAAACCGTCGTACTTACGCATGATCAATTGGTTCTCTACCTGGTTCACGAAATCGAGTCCGACACTGACCAAAATCAAGAGACTGGTACCGCCCAGCGCAACGGCCAGGGTGACGTTGGTGCCGCTGTTGAAAATGGAAGGTAGGATTCTCTCGAAGAAGTCACCGCCCAACCAGTAGGGAAGAGCATTCAATTGCAGACCGCTCATGATCCATGTGGGAATGATGCTGACCGCGCTCAGGTACAGGCCGCCCCACAAGGTAAGGCGATCGAGAACGCCCTGGATATAGTTTTGGGTTTCCTTGCCCGGTCGAATTCCCGGAATGAAACCACCGTGTTTTTTAAGGTTCTCCGCCGTATCTTTCGGGTTGAACAGCATGTCTACGTAAAAGAAGGTGAAGAACATGGTTGCCACGAAAAAGACCGCTTGGGACAGGGGACGTCCGTAGGCAAGTTGGTCGAGAACGGGCAGCACGTAAGTGCTTACCCAGGGCTCGATGTTCGCGGCGTCCGCGGTAGCGAAGCCTTGCACAATCATGGGTAATTGCAGAACCGCCCCGGAGAAGATCACGGGAATCACACCGGCAGAGTTGACCTTGAACGGCAGGTAGGACGCGCCTCCTGACATCTGGCCGGTTCCGGTTGCTCGTTTCGCATACTGGATCTTGATCTTACGAACACCCAGCTCGAAGAAGACAACGAACACGATGGTTACGATCACCAGCAAGAGGGAGACCACCATCACCGGGGGTTCGATTTCATTACCTTGAACCTTCTGGAACAAATCACTGAGGGCGGCGGGCACCCCTACCACGATGGAGGCGAAGATGATCAGGGAGATACCGTTGCCGATACCTTTTTCAGTGATCTTCTCGCCAAGCCACATGATCAGCATGGCGCCGGTGGTCAGGGTAATCATGACCACCAGGCGGAACACCCAGGTGTTTTGAATGGTGAGCAGGTCGGGGTTATTGCTGCTGAGGCTGATCAAGGTCGTGCCGACACCCCAGGATTGCAGCGCGGCAAAACCTACCGTCAGGTAACGGGTGTAGCGATTGATCTTGTTCCGGCCCTGCTCGCCTTCCTTGGACAAACGCTCCAGGTAAGGCCAGGACTTCTGAAGGATCTGCAAGATAATGGAAGCCGTGATGTAGGGCATGATTCCCAAGGAGAAAACAGCGGCTTGAGAGAGCGCGCCGCCGGTGAACATGTTGGCCATGTCCAGCATGCCGTTACCGATGGACTTGAAGAATTCCGCGAACTCGTCTTTGTCGATACCGGGAACCAACACGAAGCAACCCAGCCGGTAAAGGGCCAGGATGCCGAAGGTGAAGAAGATCCGGTTACGAAGATCGGGGATCTTGAAGATGTTTTTGACACTTTCGATTGCTTTTTCCATTATGCATTCTCTTCAATTAAGGTATTGGGCCGGTGACCTCAGCTCAGGCTTCGATCACGACGCAGGAGCCGCCGGCGGCCTCGATTTTTTCCCGAGCGGACTTGGAGAACTTGTGGGCATGCACGGTGATCGCTTTGGTAAGCTCGCCGTTGCCCAGGATCTTGACGCCGTCGTGAAGCTTCTTGGCCAGACCAAGCTTAACATAATCTTCAAGCTTGATCTCGGTTACGTCCCGGTTCTCGAAGGTGGAGAGGTTGAAAATCACGTATTCCTTGCGGAACGGATTTTTGAAGCCTCTCTTGGGAATGCGGCGCTGCAAGGGCATCTGACCGCCCTCGAAGCCGCGCTTGGCGCTGTAGCCCGAACGGGACTTCTGCCCCTTGTGACCGCGACCCGCGGTCTTGCCGGTGCCGGAACCCGGGCCGCGGCCGAGCCGTTTACGGGAGCGCGTTGCGCCGGCATTGGGTTTCAATTCGTTCAGTTTCATGACCTGATTCCTTATTATCCGATGCCCCTACTCGACCACTTCAAGCAGGTAATCGATCTTTTTGATCTGACCGCGAACCTCGGGGCAATCCTTGAGTTCCTTGACCTGATTGATCTTGCGTAAGCCCAGGGACGCCACGATGCGCCGGTGCGCATAAAGGCGGCCCGCAAGACCACGCTTCAAGCGTACTTTGATGGTGCTCATTTGGCGGCCTCCGCTTTCGGCTGCTCACGCTTGCGCAGCTTGTTGTACTCGTAAGGATCGTGCAGGGACTTCAAGCACTCGAAGGTGGCCTTCACGATATTGATTTTGTTATCGGATCCCAAGGACTTGGTGCAAATGTCGCGAATTCCTACGGCTTCCACCACGGCACGAACAGCACCGCCCGCGATAACGCCGGTACCCTCTTTGGCAGGACGCAGCATTACTTTAGCCGCGCCGAACCGCTCCTTCACCTGGTGAGGGATGGTACCGTCCATCAGGGGGACTTTAATCATGCTCTTCTTGGCGTTTTGTACGGCTTTCTTGATTGCCTGGGGAACTTCCAGGGCCTTACCCTGGCCATAGCCCACCTGGCCGTTACCGTCACCAACGACTACCATGGCGGAGAAGGAGAAGTTCTTACCACCCTTGACCACCTTGGTGACCCGGTTGATGGCAATCACACTGTCCTGGAATTCGACATCATTCGCTTGTTTTGCCGGCGTCGTATTCACCTTGTCTCTCCTTCCCTATCAGAATTTCAATCCGGCTTCCCGAGCGGCATCGGCCAGGGCTTTGATTCGCCCGTGGTATTGGAATCCGCCGCGGTCGAAGACTACCTGATCGATACCCTTCTCCTGCAACCGTTTGGCAATGTGAGAGCCTACCGATTTGGCAGCGTCTACGTTACCGCCGCTCTTGCCGTCCCCACGTATTTCCTTTTCCAGGGTAGACGCGGAGACCAGGGTGTTCCCGGTGGTGTCGTCGATGGCTTGAACATAGATCTGCTTCAAGCTGCGGAAGACGGCCAGACGAGGCCGATCCGCGGTGCCGTTCACCTTTTTTCTGATGCGATTGTGGTTTCTGATTCGGGCCTGACGCTTGGAAACTTTCATGGACCGACCCTCCTTTATTTACCGGACTTACCGGCTTTGCGCAGGATTTGTTCGCCGAGATAGCGAACACCTTTGCCCTTGTAGGGCTCGGGCTTGCGCAGTTTGCGGATGTTTGCGGCGATCTGACCGACCATTTGCTTGTCGATCCCCTCGATGGTGAGGATGATGGACTTGGTGGCGCGATCTTGCTCGGACACGGCGGTGATGCCGGCCGGCAGCGGGTATTTGATGGGGTGGGAGTAACCCAGGTGCAACTCGATCTCTTTGGCAGAGCAGTTGACGCGATAACCCACGCCGATAATTTGCAATTGCTTTTTGAAACCCTGCGTTACGCCGACCACGCAGTTGTTGGCCAACGCGCGCGCCAGGCCGTGCTTGGCGCGAACGGCGCCTTCATCGCCGGCACGCGTAAACGCGAGTTCGTTGTTTTCGATTGTGGCGGTAATCCCTTCAGGAATCGGAGCGGTCAGTTTGCCCTTGGGGCCTTCCACCAGAATCTCATTGTCTTTGATGGTGGCTTTGACGCCACTGACGAGCGGAATCGGCAGTTTTCCTATCCGAGACATCGATTCTTCTCCTACCACACGTTACAGAGGATTTCGCCGCCGATACCCAGGGCGCTCGCCTTGCGGTTGCCCATGATACCTTTGTTGGTGGTCAAAATAGAAATCCCCAGCCCGTTTAGAACTTTGGGCATGTTGTCCTTGCCGCAGTAGACCCGCCGGCCCGGACGCGAGACCCGCGCCAACCCGTTGATGACGGGTTTGCCATGATTATCGTACTTCAGGTAGACGCGGACGACCGGGTGCTTACCCTTGGCTTCCACCACCTTGAAGTTTTTGATATAACCTTCTTCCTTTAAAATGCGCACCACGGCCTGCTTCAACTTGGAAGAGGGAACGTCCAGCTTGTCATGGCCGGCCATATGGGCATTCCTGATGCGTGTCAGCAGATCAGCGATAGGATCGGTTACCATATTCTGAGCTCCTTGTCACTTCTGACCCGTGCATTATCGGCTTGCCGCCGAATGACGCGGGCATTGCGCATGTCCACGATTAGTTCTTCCTGAAGGGCATGCCCAGATGGGCCAACAGGGAACGGGCATGATCGTCGTTTTCAGCCGTGGTAACGATACATACGTTCATTCCCCGGGACTTGTCAATCTTGCCATAATCGATTTCCGGGAAGATCAACTGGTCCTTGACCCCCAGGGTGTAATTTCCGCGCCCGTCGAAAGACTTGGTGGGCACGCCGCGAAAGTCGCGAACTCGCGGCAACGCCACATTGACCAGGCGGTTGAAGAACTGGTACATACGGTCCCCGCGAAGGGTGACGCGGCAGCCGATGGGCATGCCCTCGCGCAGCTTGAAGTTGGAGATCGACTTCTTGGCGCGGGTAATCACCGCGCGCTGACCGACGATCTGGGAAAGCTGCTCGACCGCGCTGTCCAGGACTTTGATGTTGCCGATGGCTTCCCCAACGCCCATATTGATCACGATCTTTTCGAGCTTGGGGATTTCCATGACATTCTTCAAGCCGAACTCCTCCTGGAGCTTCGACTTCACTTGTTCATTGTATTTCTTTTGGATCGCATCCATCGTACTGCCTCGCTACCTTAGTCCAACACGGCGCCGGTGCGCTTGGAGACTCGGGTTTTCTTGCCGTCGCGAATCTCGAAGCGGACCCGGCAGGGCCGGTCGTCGTTGGGGTCAACCACCATCACGTTGGAAATGTGAACGGGGGCTTCCTGGTCAACGATGCCGCCTTCGCGGTTCTGGCCCGGACGCTGGTGCTTCTTGACCATGTTGAGCTCTTCGACAATGACCTTGTCCTTTTTAGGGAATACACGGAGAACCGTACCGCGTTCCCCTTTGTCTTTGCCGGCAATAATTTCGACCTTGTCGCCTTTTTTGATTTTTGCTGCCATCTTAACAACCCACCTGTGTACTCAAAGAACTTCGGGGGCCAGCGACACGATCTTCATGAACTTGCGATCGCGCAGCTCGCGGGCTACCGGTCCGAAGACGCGGGTGCCCACCGGTTCCTTGTCGTCTTTGATGATCACGGCCGCGTTTTCGTCGAAACGGATATAGGAACCGTCCTTCCGGCGGAATTCTTTTTTCTGCCGGACGATGACGGCCTTGACCACCTTCTTCTTTTTGATCGTTCCACCGGGAGAGGCCTCTTTGACCGAAGCGGTGATGATGTCGCCCAGTTGGGCGATCTTGGAAACATCGCCGCCATGCGGGTTGATGCAGGCGATCTTCTTTGCACCGGAATTATCGGCCACGGAGAGAATGGTTCCCATCTGAATCATGACGCTACTTCCTTACTTCCTTTCTTAGTGGCCCAGGACACGAACGAGCTTCCAGCGCTTGCGTCTGGAGAGGGGTCGCGCCTCGATGATCTCCACGCGATCGCCGATGCTCGCCTTACCTTCTTCGTCGTGAGCCAGAAACTTCTTGGTCCGTTTCACCGTGCGCTTGTACAGCGGGTGAGCAAATTGACGCTCCACCTTGACGACAATGGTTTTTTCCATTTTGTCGCTGACGACGACGCCGACTCTTTTGACCTTTTGACCTCTGTTCTGTGTCATGTTTACCTACTTGCTCTGTCCTGATTGGATTTGCCGTTCGCGCAGAACGGTCTTCATGCGCGCGATGTCACGCCGCTTGTAGCGGATCTCGACCGGGTTGTCCACCGTGCCGATGGCATTGCCCATGCGCATTTCCATCAGTTGCTTTTCTTGTTCGCGGATCTCGCTCTCGATCGCGCTGTTTTCCATGTCGCGAATAGAATCTATCTTCATGACCTACTCCTCGCCGCCATGGCGGGATACGAACTTGCACTTGATGGGCAGTTTCTGAGCGGCAATGGCAAATGCCTCACGCGCGAGTTCGGGGTTGACCCCTTCCATCTCGAACATGATCCTGCCGGCATGAACAACACAAACCCAATGGTCTACGCTGCCCTTACCCTTACCCATACGGGTTTCAGCGGGCTTGATGGTAATCGGCTTGTCCGGGAACATGCGGATCCACACCTTACCACCACGCTTGACGTGACGGGTCATGGCAATACGAGCCGCCTCGATTTGGCGGGACGTGATCCAACCCGACTCCAGCGCCTTCAGCCCATATTCGCCGAAAGAAAGCGTGGCTCCGCGGGTGGCCGCCTTGAACTTGACCTTCTTTTGAACTTTGCGATATTTGGTTCTGTTGGGCATCAACATGATGTGTATTCTCCTATTTCAACGCACAAGAGCATTTGCGGGGGAGCGAACTCCCCGAACGCCTAGCCCTTGTTGACCCAGACCTTGACGCCGATAATGCCGTAAGTGGTCAGTGCCTCGGCAAAGCCGTAGTGCAGGTTGGCGCGCAGCGTTTGCAGCGGCATTTGTCCCGCCAGGTATTCTTCAGTACGGGCGATCTCTGCACCGTTCAAGCGACCGGAAACCTTGATCTTAATGCCCTTGGCACCAAATCTCAACGCATTTTCTTCCGCTTTGCGCATGGCGCGACGGAAGGAAATACGGCGCGTCAGCTGGTTGCAGATGCCTTCGGCCACCAGCTGGGCATCCAGCTCGGGCTTTTTGACTTCTTTGATGTTGATCGACACATCCTGTTTGGTCTGGCCGGAAACCCAGTTCTTCAGTCTTTCGACTTCCTGGCCTTTCTTTCCGATGATGATGCCGGGACGCGCGGTGTGGATATTCACTTTCAGTTTGTTTGCGGCACGCTCGATGTCGATCGAAGAGATCGCGGCGTGGTGCAAACGCGATTTGAGCTCGCGGCGCAGCCTCAGGTCGAGGTGCAGGAAGTCCGCGTACTCGTGGCCCGCGATCCACTTAGAGGACCACTGTTTGTTCACGACGAGTCGATATCCCGTGGGGTGTACTTTTTGACCCACAACTTCCTCCGTTACTCTTCCGCCGCCGCGGAATCCAATTCGATGGTGATGTGATTGAAACGCTTCTTGACGCGAAAGGCGCGTCCCATGGCGCGGGGGCGAATCCGCTTCATGGCAGGTCCTTGATCGACGGTTGCACGGGATACCACCAGGTCATCGGGGTCGACCATGGTGTCTTTTTCCTGCGCGTTGGCAATCGCGGACTTGAGGCATTCTTTGACATGGTGGGCGGCGCGTTTGGGGGAGAATTCCAGGATCTCCAGCGCCCGGCCGACCGGTAAACCGCGGATCTGGTCGATGACCAGGCGGGACTTACGGGCCGAGCCGCGGATATATTTCGCTTTGGCTGTTGCGATCACGGTCTCTCCTCCTAACGTCTCGAACCTTTCTGGTTCTTCTGGCCGGCGTGGCCGCGCCAGGTGCGGGTGGGGGAAAACTCACCCAGCTTGTGCCCGACCATGTTCTCCTGCACGTAGACAGGGATGAACTTTTGGCCGTTGTGGACCGCGAAGGTCATACCTACCATTTCGGGAATGATCGTAGACCGCCGCGACCAGGTCTTGATGACCTTGTTATCCTTGCTCTCTAAAGCGGCCAGAACCTTCTTTTCCAAATGATGGTCCATGAAGGGGCCCTTTTTCAGTGAACGTGGCATGTCAACTCCTTACTGATACCGGCGTCTGACGATGTGTTTGGTGCTGGCTTTCTTGTTCTTGCGGGTGCGGTAACCCTTGGTGGGCTTGCCCCAGGGGGTACAGGGATGGCGACCGCCGCTGGAACGACCCTCGCCGCCGCCCATGGGGTGATCGACCGGGTTCATGGTAACGCCGCGGTTGTGGGGGCGGAAGCCCATCCAACGCTTGCGACCGGCTTTGCCCAACTTCTGGTTTTCGTGCAGCAGGTTGCCCACCTGCCCGATGGAAGCGCGGCAGTCCAGGTGTACCAGGCGAACCTCGCCGGAGGGCAGGCGCAGGGTGGCGTAGTCGCCTTCCTTACCCAGCAGCTGCGCGTATGAGCCGGCGCTGCGGGCCATCTGACCGCCCTTGGCAATCTTCAGTTCGATGTTGTGGACCATGGTACCCACGGGGATGTTGCGTATCGGCAGGCAGTTGCCGGGCAGGATATCCGCTTCGCTGCTGGAAATGACGGTTGCGCCGGGCTTCAGGCCTTCAGCGGCCAGAATGTAGGCGTACTCGCCGTCGGCATACTTGATGAGTGCAATATGTGCACTGCGGTTGGGATCGTATTCCAATTGAACCACGGTCCCTGGTACGTCCACCTTGTTGCGCTTGAAGTCGATCACGCGGTAGCGACGCTTGTGACCGCCGCCGCGGAAACGAACCGTAGTGCGACCCTTGTTGTTGCGGCCGCCCTTATTGGACTTGCCTTCAACCAAGGACTTATGGGGACCGCCCTTGGCAAGCTCCGTACGTACGATCTGTTTGCGGGAACGTACGCCGGGAGATGTCGGTTTGAAAGATTTCAAAACCATTGTCTTACCCCTTTAGTAAGCTGAGTGATGGAGGGTTGCTCAAGTGCCTTCGAAGTATTCGATCTCGCCGGAACCCGGTTCGACCGTTACATAAGCCTTCTTCCAAGCGGCGGTCTTACCCATGTTGCGGCCTACGCGGCGCTTACGGGCTTTGACGTTGACGGTGCGAACGTCGTTGACCTTCACTTCGAAGTGGCTTTCTACAGCACGTTTGATTTCAAGTTTGTTGGCATCGGTGCGGACCTTGAAGACGTAGACGTTGTCTTTTTCCTTGACGAACATCGACTTCTCCGACAGGTGGGGCGCACGAAGAATACTGTGCAGACGGTCGCTCATTTGTTCAGGACCTCCTGGATTTGGAGGATCGCCTCTTTGGAGACGACCAGGTTCTCGTACTTCAGCAGGTCGTGAATGTTCAGACCGCCGGGCACCACGAACTTGACCTTGGGCAGGTTGTTGGAAGCGCGCTGGAGGTTGGTGTTCTCGGAAGAATCGATCACCAGGGTGCGGGCTTCCTGCTCCAGGTCGTTCATGACTTTGATGAAATTCTTGGTCTTGTGATCGGCCAACTCGAGGTTGTCGACGATCTTGATCGCGCCTTCCGTCAATTTGTCGGACAAGGCGCTGCGCAGTGCGCCGCGGCGCTTCTTCTTGGGAAACGCATAGTCGAAGCTGCGGGGTTTGGGACCGTGAACGGTGCCGCCGCCGCGCCACTTGGGGGTGCGGATGTCACCGACGCGGGCGCGACCGGTGCCTTTTTGTTTCCAGAGTTTGCGACCGGAACCGGCCACTTCGCTGCGAGCCTTGGTACTGGCGGTGCCGGCGCGGCCCTTGGCCAGGTAGTGGTTCACCGCTTCCCAGATCAGGTGCTTGTTCAGCGGGGCGGCGAAAACGGCATCGCTCAGCTCCACTTCGCCGACTTCCTGGTTGGCCAGGGAATATACCTTTGCAGTTGGCATCTGATACTCCTTAGTTCTTGCGAATGACCACAATGCCGCCCTTGGAGCCGGGTACGGAGCCCTTGACCAAAAGCAGGTTCTTGTCTTCAATTACGCGGACGACTTCGAGGTTCTTGGTGGTCACCTTGCGAGAGCCCATCTGACCGGGCATCTTCTTGCCGGGGAACACGCGGCTGGGGGTGGCGCACTGGCCGATGGAACCGGGTGCGCGCTTGAAGTGCGAACCGTGGGTCATGCGACCGCCGCCGAAACCGTGGCGCTTGATGACGCCCTGAAAACCTTTACCCTGGGAGGTGCCGGAGATGGAGATCTTGGCGCCTTCTTCGAAGTTGTTCACCATGATCTGGTCGCCGACCTTGGGAGCCTCGCCGCCGTCGATCTTGAACTCGCGCAGGTGACGCATGGGCGCCATGTCTTTGAGGTGACCCTTCTCCGCCTTGCTCAGCTTGCGGGGCGCCTTCTTCTCGACCAGGCCGACCTGAACGGCCGCGTAGCCGTCGTTTTCGGGGGTTTTGACTTGCGTTACCAGGCAGGGGCCGGCTTCAACTACCGTCACGGGTACAACCGAGCCGTTGTCGTCATAGACCTGAGTCATTCCCAGTTTTCTACCAATTAACCCTTGAATCATCTTATCTACTCCTAGATCCCCAGCGTCACTTCTGCTTGGCGTAGGTCTTGATCACGACATCGACGCCCGCGGGAAGGTCCAGCTTCATCAATGCCTCTACGGTCTGGGACGTCGGCTCCAGGATGTCGATAAGACGCTTGTGCGTTCTCGATTCGAACTGTTCCCGGGATTTTTTGTTGACGTGGGGCGACCGGAGCACCGTGTACTTACGGGTACGGGTCGGTAACGGAACCGGCCCGGAAATCATCGCCCCGGTTCTTCTCGTGGTGTCGACGATCTGACGCGTCGACTGATCCAACAACCTATGATCGTATGCCTTCAGGCGGATCCGAATGGTCTCGTTGATCATCAAAAACTCCTCACACCCTCACCGGGTACTCCCATCTGGGGAGCGTACTTTTCCTGGATCGACTTGGGAGCCTCGGCATAATGCGAGAACTCCATAGAATAATTAGCCCTGCCTTGAGAGGCGGATCGCAAGGCCGTGGAATAACCGAACATTTGCGCCAAAGCGACGTTGGCGCGAACCACCTGGGCGTCACCGCGTGCTTCCATTGTCTGGACATGACCGCCCCGGGTGTTGATATCGCCGACAACGGAGCCGACGTATTCTTCCGGGGCGACGACTTCGACTTTCATGATCGGTTCCAAAATCGTCGGCGCCGCCTGGCGCGCGCCCTTCTTGAAGGCAATCGAGGTTGCAATCTTGAAGGAAATATCGGTAGATTCCACCTCATCGTAGGCGGCATCGACCAGCGTCACGGCCACGTCGAGTAACTCGAACCCGGCCAGGACCCCGGCGCTCATGGCCTGCATGAGGCTTTCTTCGACCGCCGCGGCGAATTCGCGCGGCAGCTTGTCGGGACCTACCTGTGATTGAAAGAGAAAACCTTCACCACGGGGTTGGGGAGCAATTTCCAGTTTGACACGGGCAAACTGTCCCTTGCCGCCGACCTGCCTGCTGAGCTCCTCATCGATGACCACCGTTTTGGTGACGGTCTCTCGATAAGCAACCAACGGACGGCCGACGTTTGCGGAGACACCAAATTCCCGAGTCATGCGGGTCACCAGCACTTCCAAGTGCAGTTCGCCCATGCCCGAGATGATCGTTTGCCCCGATTCCTCATCGATCCGTACACGGAAGGTAGGATCTTCGAGGGCAAGCCGGTCCAATGTCTGCGCCAGCTTTTCTGCATCCGCTTTGGTCTTGGGTTCGATCGCGATGTGGATCACCGGATCGGGGAATTCCACCCGTTCCAAGAGCAGCGGCGCAGAAGCGTCGCATATTGTATCACCGGTGACCACGTTTTTGAAACCGGTAATTGCGATAATATCACCGGTGTGAACCTCGGGAACATCCTCACGCTTATTGGCGTGCATCCGCACCCACTTGCTCACGCGTTCATTGCGCCTTTTGCCCACGTTATAAACCGCTTCGCCCGCCTTCATGCTGCCGGAGTATACCCGGACAAAGGCGAGGTTGCCCACGTAGGCGTCACTCATGATCTTGAACACCAGACCACAGAAGGGTTCGTCGTCGGCCATGCGACGATGAACTTCCTCGGTATAGCTGAGATCGTGGCCCGCCACCTCGCCGATGTCCTCGGGGGAAGGCAGGTAATTGACCACGGCGTCCAACAAAAGCTGAACGCCTTTATTCTTTAAAGAAGAACCGCAGAGCACCGGGCAAATGGTGCGCGACAGGGTGAGTTCGCGAATCGCCGTCAGCAATTGTTCTTCGGACAACTCACCGTGTTCCAGGTAGATGTCCAACAGGTCTTCGCTCTGCTCGGCAACCGACTCCATGAGGTGTTCGCGAGCCGCCGCCACAACATCAGCCATCTCCGCCGGCACCTCGGAAGCCTCGACTTTCTCGTCCTGGCTGTCGGTCTCCCAGACAAAAGCCTTGCCGCTGACCAGATCGACCACGCCGCGGAAGCTGCTCTCGACGCCAACCGGTATCTGAATAGCGACCGGCGTTGCGCCCAGGCGATCGGCCATCATTTGGATGGTGCGTTCGTAATCGGCGCCCGGACGGTCCATTTTGTTGACGAAGGCGATCCGCGGGACATGGTACCTGTCGGCCTGGCGCCAGACCGTTTCGGACTGGGCCTCTACACCGGCCACCGCATCGAAAATCGCGATGGCGCCGTCCAGCACGCGGAGGGACCGCTCCACTTCAGCGGTGAAATCCACGTGACCCGGCGTGTCGATGATGTTGATCTGGTGGTCGTGCCAATAGCAGGTGGTTGCCGCGGACGTAATCGTAATGCCGCGCTCCTGCTCTTGCTCCATCCAGTCCATCGTGGCGTTGCCGTTGTGGACTTCTCCGATTTTGTGGTTGATACCGGTGAAATAGAGGATCCGCTCGGTAGTGGTGGTCTTACCGGCGTCAATATGAGCCATGATCCCGATATTCCGGTATTTGTCGAGTGGGGTCACCCTGGTCACGGTGTTCTCCGCAGCTTTACAGCGAGTGTAGTTCTGAAGAGGTTGCCGAAGGGTAACACCGAGATGACGCTACCCTAAAGTTCTTCGGTTGTTCTTCGTCGTCAGACTACCAACGGTAATGGGCGAAGGCTTTGTTGGCCTCGGCCATCCGGTGGGTGTCGTCCTTCTTCTTGACAGCCGAACCGCGACCGTTGGCCGCATCCAGGATTTCGCCTGCCAGTTTGTCTTTCATGGTCTTCTCGCCTCGGGCGGAAGCGTAGTCTATGAGCCAACGCAACGCCAGCGACAGCTGGCGACGAGGACTTACTTCAACGGGAACCTGATAGGTGGCGCCGCCGACACGACGGGACTTCACTTCGAGACCGGGCTTGATGTTATCCAGGCCCTTCTTGAACATTTTCAAGGGGTCTTCGCCGGACTTGTTGCCGATGATGTCCAGCGCGCCGTAGATGATCCGCTGGGCGGTCGACTTCTTACCGTCGATCATCAGGTTGTTCACGAACTTCGCGAGCAACGTCGAGTTATATACCGGATCGGGCAATACTTCCCGAGGTGGTACCGAGTGTCTTCTTGGCATCTATCCAGTCTCCTGAACCTAATTACTTCTTAACTTTCGGACGCTTGGCGCCGTACTTGGAACGGCCGTTGGTACGGTCGGAAACACCGACGGAGTCCAGCGTACCGCGGATGATGTGGTAACGCACACCGGGCAAATCTTTGACACGACCGCCGCGAATGAGAACAATGGAGTGTTCCTGGAGGTTGTGGCCGATGCCGGGGATGTATGAGGTCACCTCAATCCCGTTGGTCAGACGAACGCGGGCCACCTTCCGCAACGCGGAGTTCGGTTTCTTGGGCGTCGTCGTGTAAACACGGGTACACACACCGCGTCGCTGAGGGCACGATTGGAGTGCGGGGGACTTGGTCTTGATGAGCAGTTTTGCTCGTCCCTTTCTGACTAATTGGTTGATGGTTGGCACCTTGAATTCCTCCATTAGAATTGACGCGCGGGCCTGAGCGCAAAAACCTGATGATCCTAGCACCGCCCATATTAGATGTCAACAAGAAAGCTGTAAGAAATCCGTGATGCCAAACCCGCACGCCGCGCGGCTTCCAGGTCGGCATTTATAATGATTAGCATCAACTCACGGTTTCATAGACCCAGTCGGAGATATTGCGATTCGCGAGGTCCAACAGCCAACTCAACTCCACCTCGCGGTTGGGAAAGCCCAAATGGTAATAGGTATCCATCGGCGGCCCGGTTGTTTTTTTGATGGTGAGATATCCCGCCTGAAACAGCAAGGTCTCCAGATCGGCGTTACGGATATCCACGGCGGGCAACATGTCGGCGCGAACACGAAAGTCGGACAGTCGCGAGGAATCGAAGGCATCGCCGGCAGCCTGCCGTTTTTTTAGTTCACTTATCAAAAACGCCGGTGATCCGGATTCATACCAGAAATTCCCGATACGCCCCAGGTGAAAGGCATTGAGTACCGGCCAGGGATTATAGACCCCGGCCTTCACGTCTCCGGTAAAGCAGTAACCATTGTACATCTTCTCCAGAATACCGAGAGTCGAAGGTACATCGATCCGCAATCTGTCGGCAAGCGCGGTTACGTAATCCGCAAAGAGATCACGAATCTCCGCTTCCGTCCAACCTAGCAAGGTAGCGTGCCTCGGGTCGGAACCCATCTCCAGCAGGTTGTTCAACTCAGAGAATATGGAAACCTTGGTGAAGCGTATAATGCCGGTGATGAACACCATCTTGATATGCTTGCCCAAACCCTTGAGCACCCCGTAGAATTCGCGGAGCTTGTTCCGGTTGGCCTCGGCCAGGTCCGGGTCTTCCAGGTGATCCAACATGGGCTTGTCGTATTCATCGACCAAAACGACTACCCGGTTTTGTTTGGAAAGCTCGCGGATCGTTTCGCGAAGTCCGGAGATCAGTGCGGTTTCCCGCAACGTCACTCCGTATTCACCGGCGATCCGTTTCAACTCGCCCGACAGTTCTTTCTCCAGGAGTTCGGGATTTCCATGGGCAAGTGTGGAGAAATCCAGTCGTATGACCGGATGTTCCGGGAAGTCATAACCGCTCGAAGCCAACGTAAGACCGGTAAAAAGGCCCTTCTTACCCCGGAACATGGCCTCCAAGGTAGAGACCAGCAGGGATTTGCCGAATCGGCGCGGCCGTGGGAAAAAGAAATAACCGCCCCGAGCCAGGTCGATCAGGTGGGCGGTCTTATCTATATATAGATAATCATCATTGCGCAGGACCTCGAAATCCTGAATGCCGATCGGCAATGGTTTCATCGGATAACCCCGGCATGGTAATTTATCATGGCGATTGACAGACCTCCCGTTTCATCTTAGCAGAAGATTCCCCGGCTTCTGAACCGTTTCCGATGATTCAGCTCGGCGATACAGTCCTCCTACCGCCGGTCCCAATAGCGCGACTAGCAAGCTTTGTGAATTGCCGTCGCGTGGCCGGTAGGCCCGACACATGATCATTGGGCTTAGGTATGCAACTCGTTATAGTTGTATGTTCAAACAAGCAGTTTATCGATCACCGCATAGGAAAGCCTGGATCTCATTCAGCAGATCCACGGCCTTGTCCGGTTGGTCGATAATATTTTCCAACCAAACCCGGGTCTGGCCGTGGGTGTAGTAACTACCGGCTTCCAAGTGTTCTCGAAAGCCGCAATCCTCGAAAGCCGACAGGCTATTGCGTAGGAAGAACCGGATTGGTTTTTTGGTTGCAACCAGGCATCCCGCCTCGATCTGGTTAAAGACCAGAGCGTATATGGTTTCCCGCCTGGGCACCAGTTTTAGCGACAGCGGATCGTTCCAATTAGAGCGGGTAAAAATCTCGGTGGTTTTCGGATCCAGTTTGCGCAATTCGGCCCAGGTGGTTTCCAGGCTTTCCAACCTGGTGTTGGTTAGATTGGTGTCCAGCATCATGTCCCAGAAAGGGGCAAATTCTGTGGAGTTCAAGGCGCCGTCGCCACCCTGATCCAGGAGATTGATTAACTCGTCCACAAAAGACTCGATTCGATTGAATAGGCGATCGTGATGGGCATATCGCGACATCAGAGGTCGGAAAAAAGCTTGTTTCTTGATAAATTCGCCTTTCAGCATGCCCAGCGTGGCCGGACTTGGATTATCAGCCAGGTAGTGTAGAATTTCGGGCCATTCCATCTGGAGGCAAGCCAGGGCGAACAGGATTTGGGCATCACACAACTGGAATTTGATGGTATCACCCGAGTATTCGGGGTCCTGTATCTTCTTTTGGCTGAAAACCATCTTCAGTAGATTGGCATAGTTGGCTACCCGCTTGATGCTTCTCGGATTGTTGGCAGCGACGATACGGCACAACTTGCTGAAGAATTCTGCGTCTTCCCGGTTTAGGGTTTTTTGAAGCCGCGCTGTTTTGTGAACGGCCAGGAAGTATTTTTTGCCCTCTTTCTTCACATATTGTCTACGATCTTGGTCCCACTTCCACCCCAACAACGACATAGCGTAACGCTCGATATCGTAACTGGCGACCGGCATGTTGAACGGTACTTGAATGATTTTGTCGAAAAAGGATTTGCCGTAGGCTTTCTGTGTAGATGTGCCGAACTTTTCCTCGACGCCCTGCTGGATGATGGCGTTATCCACGGCCAGAATGAAGACACAACCCGCTACATCCATAAAGTTCTTAATTGCTTCCAGAATTTCCAAAGCGGAGGACGGCTTTAAGCGATCCAAATCATCAATCATAATGACCACGGTGTCCACCGACTTTTCGGTAATGGAGGCCACCAGCGACTCGAAATGGTCGCGGTAGTTCTTCAGTGATTTCGGCAAGTCGAAAAAATCGACCGCCGATTTATCCCGCGTCGGTTCCTCCTTGGTTGCATCTCCGGCGGCCTTTTGAATATCGACTTTGGTTTTTTCCTTGACAACCTGGTTGACCACGCTGCCTACGAAGCGAAAAGCGGTTTTCAAGCTGGATTTAAGTGAACTGATCTCTTCTTCAGAACCGCCCAACTCACCCAATGCCTCCACCAATGCGTTCATCAATGAAAGTGTCATGTATCGACTGTCACTGAACTGAGCATATTGCCAGGTGTTGAGATAAACACTGCGAACATGGCCTTTGCGTGCGGTGCCTAAATTGGGGATGCGCTCCTCAACCATCCGAAGGAGGCTTGTTTTGCCAATCCCCCAATCACCTTGAATGCCGATGGTAATCGGTGTTTCACATGCCTCGATAAACTCCGAAAGGGCATCAGCGAAGGTTTTCAAATTCAGTTCGTCTTGAGTCGTCGGGACATCGATCAGGTTATTCCAGCTCATTTTCGACCTCACATTTTGATAAAACTCCACTATTACTTGCGGAAAAACGAACTGAAAAAGATCAAAAAGTTTTTAACTATCTTCAATCGTCAGGCAGGCAAGAACCGCCATAACGCTGGGCTTGATAAATTCTAGCAGACCGGAGCAACAATTTAGTAAGCGATTCCTTGATTAGCGTAAGGCCTGTGGTGATTGTTCCGAATTTCTAAGTGCCCGTATGCTCCTCGAGGAAGCGGATGCCGGAACAGACCAATTGTTTCCAGGCGTTCAGAATCATGTCGCCCGATCCCATGGCGTCGCTGCAACCGGGGTCGTGTTTGCTGTCGGGCCTTTAATATAGTTATCGTCCGCGTGGTATCACAAAACAACCGAGCACCGGTGTGGACGCCTTGGCGCGCCTGGTTCTCCTTCTTCGATTTAGAAAAAATGGCTCTTCCGTTTTTTGGGTGGGTAACGGTGTCAGGAGTATTTAGCTTGAGCCATGTCGAAGGATAAATGTTGGAACGACTATGGTTTAGGGTTCAACCCCTAGCGCATCATACGAATGTCTTGGCCGCGTAGCTTGCGAAGCGGTCAAGGCATTTCTATGGGGTTCTAGGGGTCGGGTCCCAAAACTTTGGTGGAGCCCCCCTTTATGTTCGACAGGGGGAGGTCATGCCCATCCCCAAAAACCGGAAGAACCGAAAAAATCACGGGCGGTAAGTGGAGTAGAAACGGAAGATGGCCCCATTTTTCTGCGTCTGATGCAGAAAAATGGGGTCATTTTTCTGCATATAAGGCATAATATAGGGGTCATGTACAGAATCGCCGAGCAAAAACTGGAACAATGGTATCGATCTCGAAGACGAAAGCCCCTGGTTATCCGCGGGGCGCGTCAGGTTGGAAAATCTACCTTGGTGCGCCGCTTTGCCAGGGCTCGAAACCTTCCCCTGGCTGAGGTGAACCTGGAGAAACAGCCCCAGTTGAATGCTGTTTTCGAGACCAAGGATATCGAACGCATCCTGCAAGAACTGGAGGGCGTGGTCAGGCACCCGATTTCTGCCGATCATCTATTGTTCCTCGATGAAATTCAGGCAACGCCCCAAGCTTTGGCCGCACTTCGTTATTTTTTCGAGGAGCGTCCCGAGTTGGCGGTCGTCTGCGCGGGCTCGCTGCTGGAATTTGCCTTGAGTGATGCCAAATGGTCCATGCCCGTCGGCCGGGTCACCTATCTGAATATGGGTCCCATGACCATCGAGGAATTCCTACTCGCGTTGGATGAAGAGGATTTGCTTCAACACATCAGGAATTATACCTGGGAAGGTTCCCTGCCCGAGACAGTTCATGAAAGACTATTGGTCAGGCAGCGTCAATTTTGTTTCACCGGGGGTTTGCCCGAGGCCGTATTGACATATGTCGAAAGCGGCAGCCTGGAAGAGGTAAGCCAGGTTCAAGATGAATTGCTGGAGAGCTATCGCGATGATTTCTATAAATACGGTAACCAGGCTGATCAGATTCGCCTTCGCCAGGTGATGGAATTCGCCGCAAGGAACGCCGGCACCAAGATTAAATACCGAAATATCTCACAGTTGGAACAAAGCCGGACCTTGAAACGGGTCATCGAGTTGCTTTGCAACGCGCGTGTTGTGTCTCGCTGCTTTCATACGCATGGCTCCGGCGTGCCCTTATTCGGAGAAATCGATGAACGCGTTTATAAACTACTGTTCCTGGATGTAGGCTTGCTCAACAGGATTTGCGGCTTGGATTGGCGACACCTGGCGAGCCTGGACAGGCAGCAATTCGTCAACCAGGGAACGATTGCCGAACAGTTTGTGGGTCAGCATCTACTCTTCGATTTCGGAGGTCTGGCGCCCACGGCCCTGTGTTATTGGCTGCGGGAAGGCAAAGGCAATAATGCGGAGGTCGATTATCTGGTTTCCCATGGGCCGTGGGTGATTCCCGTCGAAGTAAAAGCCGGCCCGGGCGGCCGCCTGCGTTCGCTTCACCAGTTCCTATCTATGAAACATGGTGAGCACGCGGTGAGGTTCGACCTGAATCTACCGTCGTCGGCAGCCATGTCAGTACGACTGCCGGGCAAGGGCGCTCTGGACTATCACCTTCATTCCCTGCCCCTGTACATGGCGGGTGAACTGACGCGACTGTTGGATCAACTGCGAGATCGTTTCGGGTGACATCCGGCGGGGTCGGTCTACAGCGATCCACCCCCCAGGTCATACCGGTAATGTCGAACGTTTCGGTTCCATATCGATGACTCGAAACGATTGTGACCGGCGAACCGCCCGGGATAGCCTTCCCCTGCTGCGGGAATCACTCCTGATTCTTCGATTCCGAAAGTCGGCGCGGCGGGAATCACCGCTGATCCCTCCATTCTGAAAGTCGGAATGCTGAAAACCAGTCGTGGTTTCCAGCGTTCGGGCTTTCGGAAGCGAGGAATCGGGACCGATTTTTAGGAGCGTGACTTTCAGAATCGAGGCATAAGTCCTGACTTTCCGATTCTCGACAACAGAAATCGAGACATGGCGTCGGTTTTCCTCGCACAGGGAGAGTAGCAGAGTTCCGATCTAAAGATATATGTAGATTGTACGCATATATATTTAGAATAGAAATAATATGATCTATGTGGCAGCGGCCGGGAAAGAGCATTAAGATACCTCCTGAACGCGGCGCAACGGCTGCCGTGGAAGTCAGGCAAAGGAGGTACTCATGCGCGTGTTGGATATCAGAAGCGATGCATATCGCGAGGAATGGTTGAACCGCATGCTGAAGACCGCCGCTCTGGAAGGGGAATTCGGAGCGGGTTTTCTGCCTCAAAACCTCGTCGATCGCGGAACCGCCTTGGAAAGCGGGTTCCCGGCGGCCGTCGCGGCTAAGGTCCAAGCGTTGAGTTCCCGTCATCAACAGGTCCTGGCGTGTGATCGGAACCTGGCCGTACTGGCCAGGCTGTGCCGGTCGTTCTGGCGAATGTTGCAGGCCCGGGCCGAGGTCTTGGATCATTCCTCCGAAGTCTTCAAAATCTACGGCCTGGACGCCTCCGGCAAGTTCCTGATCGCCCGCTACAAGCGGGATTGGCTGAAATACGCACGCACCTTGATCAAGGCGGAGGCGATTGCCGTGGCCCGGGGTTATCCACCGATGAATCTGCCCGACATCGCTTCCATAGAAACGGCCCTGGCCGCTGCCGAGACCTCTTGCCAGGGCGTCGATCGCGCTAACCTGTCTCATCAGGCCGTGTTGACCGACCTGAAAGCCGCTCGCCGCCGGGTGGATGAACTGAGAGGCGATGTCTACGCCTACCTGCGCTTCGCCCTGCGCGGCCTGAGCCCGTCCCGTTGCCGGGAAATCAAACGCCACTACGGCTACATCTTCAGCGGCGATGTGGAACAAAACCCCATAGCGTCAAGATATCGACCCGATCAACCGGAACCGACCAAACTTACTGACCCGACACCACCGGACCGGGAGGAAGAGGTCGATGTACCGGCACCGGAGGAACCGAAAACAACCGATCCCCAAGACCCAAGCCCGGAGGCAGAACCCACCGAACCCCGAGCCGACGTGGAAATTACGATTCCTGCTGAGGATGAAAAGCGACCCCCCAATCCGGTCAATCACGATGTTGGCCGCGAGACCGCCCGGGGTAGTCCACCGGGGCCCCATCCTCGCAAAACTCGGACGATGTCCCCGGCGGGCAACCCCGGTCTATCGGATATAACCACATGGCGGTAATTTTCGATCCCGGGTTTCACATTCGTCTTTTGACGATGACCTTGCCGGTTTTGTGCAGCTTCAGGTGCAGGCCGCCGCCGGATAGTTCCGGGTGCTCCACCAGGTAGCGCGACAGGGCCGTGACGATGTGTTGCTCGATGTAGCGCTGCAGCGGGCGTCGAAACAGCCCCTTACATGCAGTTACGGCGTTGAGAATGCCATGGTTCAATTTTGAACAGGATTTTGCTCGAAAAAAGAGGCAACCTGGTCAACGGCGACTCGGGCTACACAAAATTCTCCGTCCTTGTAAGCCGAGACATACACATCGTCACCTTCAACTACCATGATGCGCATGAGGTGACGAAGCGGCCACCGTGATATTTGAGGATTGCCGCCGGTATCGAACACCATTGGAGGCGTCTTTTTGTATTGGAGATAACTGCCGGGCCAAACCACCAGCAAACCGTCCGGGTCTAACTGGATCATGGCAATTGCCGGCAACAAATCGGGGTAATGGGGCTTCAAATTTTTCCTGCCGCGAGGATCACGCACCGACAAGAGGTACTCATAGCGCTCTTGCGCAAAATCCTTGTTTAATGGTTTGCGCGGAACCTTCTTGACGATGGGTTCACGGAAACGCGCCGGCTGAAGATCGTAAATATCGATGCGAAACGGGCCGCCGGCGGTCAGGTATAACGCTTCCTTTTCCGGATGATAGACAAAACATGCCATTTCTTTGGCGGGCACAATGGTATTAGGAGGATGATCGGACCGATTGACACGCGCGAGCACCTTCATGTTCTGAAAATCGTGGTCCACCCAATGGACACTTCCCTTGCCTGGATCGGCATACACCCATCCCGTGCTGACAACTGTCAGATAGGGGAACGACATCATGATGTTACGATCGATTTTCAGAGTACGGCGCCAGGCGCCGTCACCGGCAAAGATCTGAACATTGGCGCGCATTGGATCGAAGACATAAATTTCCCCATCGCGGTAACGAACCGCATGGACAAAAGCTAATTCACCAGGGCCTTCCCCACGCCCTCCGATCACCCGTCGCAGTCCTCCGTCGCGGCTGTACACCTTCACCTGGCAACTTCTACGATCAACAAGATAAAAATCGCCGACAGCATCGATCGCAATGGTATTGGCATCCAAGATGTCATAGATCTCGGTATCTTCGATGATGATCTGGTGAGAGAGACAGAGAAAGAATACAGCCGGGAAGATACCTGGCACCATATACTGCTCCTCGAATTGCAGGAAAGGGAAACACTATCGGGCCGCACCGCAGTGGTTGCAATTGTTATCGTAACTCGCCTGTTGTAAGGTCTCCAGCGCATAAAAGTTTTGGCCCATGTCGGTGGTCAAATCGCCCATGGCTTCATAGTTACCTTCAGCTTGCGCATCTCGGTAGGCTGAAAAGAGATAATCCTGTTCTTCATTAATGGCGGCAACTTCGGCGGCAATATCATCACAAATGTTCGCAAAGGCAAAAAGACAGCACAAGAAGGCCAAAGCAATCACGGTTCTTTTCATGGAATTCTCCTTGGGAGCTGAGCTTTGTCCACTGTAGAGGCCGGTTTTTATAATGTCAAGGGGTTTGAAGGGAATAGCGAAGCCGCAACAACTGGAGGTTAGAAATCAAGCCGGTTCACATGCCGACACCACCAAATATATTCATAGTTTTTGGTGAGCTAACGGGGGCGCTTGGGGGCCTTGCCGAAGGTCTTGTGCGGGATTTTGGTCAGGTCCCAGTCGATCACCAACCCGGTGGCCAGGCGTTGGGCGTATTCCTGACCGAACCATAAATGAGCCAGGAATAGGGCCGGTTCGTAACTTTTGGCGCCGCCCACCGAGGTGATGTACTTGTCGTGGTGAACGAACCAGACATCGCGATGCACCTTGATCTTGGGAAATTTTTTGGCGAAGGCTTCCTGGTCGCCCGGGTAGGTGGTGGCGTTCAAACCGTCCAACGCTCCTGTATTGCCCAGCGGAAAAGCGCCGTCACAAAGTGTAATCACCGCGACCGCTGAAGCCACGTGCTTGCGAACCCAACGCATGTAGGGCCCGTCCTCCAAATCCTTGTCCATGGAGGTCAGGGTGCTTGGAATGACCAGAACCTCGGGCTTGGGGCAGTCGGCGAAGCTGTAATCGGCGTGAATGGTCTGGCCCTCGGCGGTTTTGATGGGTTTGCCGTCCGGGGAGACCAGGTAGGTGCGGAAATAGGTTTTTTGTTTGCGGTAGACGGAATGCTGCAAGATATCCAGAGGGGCAATCAATTCGCTGTTGAAAACGCCGTCAATGACCACGAACGCCGTGTTGATCGCCGGGCGTCCCCCGGTATCCTGCGCTTGGATGGTGCCGGCCAAAGCCAGGGATAACCACACCAGAACTATCACGAAACCCTCCTTGGGGGATCAGGCAGACATACCGCCGCGGAAAACCTTGAAATTACGCTTGCCCGTTTTGGGCAGGCCCTTGAAATTGCCGCCGGCCAACAGGTAGCCGGTAATCAAGCCGCCCAGGTGTACGAAATAGGCGGTGCGGTCGACCCCGCCGGGATGGGGCAGCAACATACCCATCAACTCGCCGACCAGGTAAATGACCAGCAGCACCTTGAAGGGAATCAAGATATCGCGGTAGTAGGCGGTTCGCGGGCTGCCCAGGGTAATGCGAATGTCGTGGCGGGGAAACAGGGCGAAATAAGCACCGTACATGGCCACCACGCCGCCGCTGGCGCCGATTACCGGGATGATCGCGCTGCTGTTCAGCCATACATGAAACAAGGCGCCCACGCTGGTGCAACTGAAGTAGTAGAACAGGAAGCGGCCCGAGCCCATGTGACGCTCTACGTTGCGGCCGAAGATCCACAGGTAGAACATGTTCCAAAACAGGTGCCAGAAATCCACGTGGAAGAAGGTGTAGAGGATCACGGTCACCAGGGCGGGCGGTTTGAGAGCCAGGAGGTCGGGGTTCAGCGCTTCGGGATTCGTAAAATGCGCGGGGATCATGCCGCCCAGGTCGAAAGGGTGGAAGCCGGCGTATACCGCGCTCCCCTGAGCCACGTAACTCAAGATATTTATGATCACCAGCCAGATGACCACGGGCGATTTACCCGGTAATTGATAGCTGTCGCGAATTTGAATCATAGCATTTAGTCCCGCCGCCGAAGATCAAGGGGCATGCTTACCATAACGGGCACACGGTTTTCAGTCAACATCTAAGCGATCGGGAGCAATTGTAGAACACCTTGTCGCTAGAGTCCCTCCATGAAAATCGGCGGGGGGCTCTCTTTG
>JASJCB010000353.1 GCA_030066195.1 Acidobacteriota bacterium | reverse complement strand
CCGGCGAAACGTTCGGGGAGATCATCGACACCTACTACAAACCGGACTTCCGCTTTACGGCCGAGATCATCGGCGCCGTTGTCGGCAAACCTGCCGAGGATCGCCGGGTGCGTTTCGCGGTGATGGCCTTGGGTGCGCTGATCGATGCGTTCGGGCTCTACGGCCGGCTAATGGAAGCCGTCGACCCGGAACTGGCCGAAGATTGCCGGAACAGCGACCAACTTGCCAAACGCATCGTCACCATGGCCGTCGCGGCTGCCGGAGAGGCCGGGGAGGACTAAATCATGCGCCTTGCCACACTCTGCCGGAGCCTCGCGGTTTGCTTGTTGGGCTTGTTAATGGGTGCTTGCGGTCCGCAAAAACCCATTCAGGCCGATCTCCCCGCCGATCTCCCGCTTGAACCGGCCCGCGAAGCACCCGCGCAACCCCCTTCATCCGACGAACTGACCATCGCGAAGAGTATGCTGGACCTTATCGAAGACCCGCATCTCCATAGCCTTGTAGACGAAGCCCTTGCCAACAACCCCGACCTGGGCGCCACCGCGCGGCGTTTGCTGGCCTCCGGTTACCTGGCGCGAACGAATCGGGCTGCCCGACGCCCCCAGGTGCAGGCCGGGTTCGAGACCGACCGCAACAACCGGACCCTCGATCCCCAAACCGGCGGCACGGTTACTGCCGGCAGTCACCGACTCTCACTCTCCGTGGGGTGGGAGTTGGACCTGTGGGGCCGACTTGCCGATGAAATTGCCGCGACCGAAGGCGATCTCGAAGCACAAAGGCTCGATTATCGATTTGCGCGGGAGGCGCTGGCGGCCCGCGTGATCCAAACCTGGATCGAGCAGACCGCCGTGCGCCGCGTGCTGACCATCGAGCGGGAGCGGGTGGCCGTGTTGGAGCGGTTCGAGACCATCGTGCTCGAACGCTATCGCAACGGTCTGGAAAACCTCGACGCCCTGTCCACCGCGCGCAGCCGCACGGAGTTGGCCAGGGCCGATCTCAGCGCCCGGGAACAGGCCGCGCGTGAGTCGGTGCGGCGGCTCGAAGTGCTGTTGGGTCGCTATCCCGAGGGCGCCCTACATTCCGAGACGGCCTTCCCGGTCATCGAACCGGCCCCGAGGGATGTCGCCGCCGCCGTCCTGCTGGAACGGCCCGATGTAGCGGCCGCGCTCGAACGGTTGCGTGCGGCCCGTTATCGCGCCCGTGCATCGGAAAAAGCGAAATACCCCGAATTGCGGCTGTCGGGCCAGGTGTTCCGCGATGCCGCAAGTCTCGACAGTCTAGGCAGCGCCGGTAATGCCTGGACGATCCTGGGCTCGCTGTTTCACCCGGTATTCAACGGCGGAAGTTTGCACAACCGGGCCCGCGCCCAACAGAGCGAGGCCGAGGCGGCCTTGTTGGATCTGCGTGCGGTGGTGCTGGGCGCGCTCGAGGAAACGGCCCGTACGTTCGATCTCGAAACCGGCCTGGCCGAACAGGCGCGCTCGCTGCAAGCGGCCGTAACCGAAGCGGCCGGGAGCAGCGCGTACTTCGAGGAACGCTATCGCCAGGGCCTCGATACCATTCAAAGTCTCTTGATTGCCAAGGAACAGGAAATCGCCCTGGCGGCCCGTTTCGAGGTTCTCACCGCCGCGCGCTTGAGCAATCGCATCGACATGGCGCTCGCCCTGGGCGTGGGCCTCCCTTGAACCAGGCAGCCGCCGCTTGTCCGATATCGTGCCTTCCAATAAAACAGGAGTTAAAGACATGAGCAATCGCGTCAAGAAGATTGTTGTATTCGTTTTTGTCGCGCTGTTCTGCGGCGTGATCGCCCTGGTCGTGCTACTAAGCGAACCTCGTTCGGCCGAAGCCGCCGAAGGGAAACAGGTGACCATCGCTGCCATGCCGGTTAGCGTGCAGACCCTCACCCCGGGCCCCCACGCGGCCCGGGTGCGCGCCCTCGGCGAAGTGGCGCCGCTCTGGCAAACCACGCTTCGCTCCCAGGTAGACGGGCGGATCGTTTATCTCTCGGACAGGCTGCAACCCGGGGTCACGGTTCGGCGGGGCGAGGTGCTGCTCCGGCTGGAGCAAAGCGGTTACCAGGTAGCGGTCGCCGAAGCGCAAAGCCGGCTGGCCTCGGCAATGATCGCCCTGCTCGCCGAGGAACGCGAAGTGCGTGAAGCCAAAAAAAATTGGCAACGCTCCGGTTTGACAGGCGAACCGGCTTCCCCACTCGTCCTGCGCGGTCCCCAGTTGGCGGCTGCCGAGGCTGACGTCGAAGCCGCCGAAGCGGCACTGGCCCACACGCAAACGCAACTGGGCTATACCGAGATCGCCGCGCCTTATGACGGGGTGATCCTGGAGCGAAACGTCAACCCCGCGCAAAGCCTCTTCACCGGCGATCCGGTGGCTACCCTGCAAAGCCTCGACCACGCCGAGGTGGCGATTCGCTTGGATGCGACGGCCTGGGATTTGCTGCCCATTCCCCTTGAAGACGCACCCGCGAGGCTGGTAGACCCGGAAAAGGGAACCGCCTGGCCCGCAACGGTGCGGCGGGAGAGCCGCGCCCTCGATCGTGAATCGCGCCTGCGCACCCTCTACCTGGTTGTCGACCGCCCGCTCGATATGAAGCCGCCGCTCCTGCCCGGCTCATTTGTCCGCGCGGAAATCGAGGGCAAGCATCTCGACGACCTGCTGCGCATCCCGGAAAACGCGCTCACCAAACAAGGTCTGGCCTGGTACGTGGACAGCGAAGACCGGCTCCGGTCGTGGCGCGCCGAGCCCCTGTTCTACGGCGAAGGCGTGGTTTTCGTGGCGCCGCCGCTTCCGGGAACGCCGGTGGTGCTTGCACTTTCCCCCCACTCCGGTTTCACCAACAGCCTCCAGGTCCGAGTCCTGGACACCACCGAGGAGCCCTGAGATGCATGCCCTTTCCGCCTGGTTCACCAAAAACCCCGTCGCCGCCAACCTGGTGATGATGCTGGTGCTGATCGCGGCCGTATTCACGCTGCAAAGCATTCGCATCGAAGGGTTCCCGCCGATCCCGCCTCGGGCCGTGTCGGTGACCACCTACTATCCCGGCGCCGCCCCCGAGCAGGTTGACCGCGGCGTTTCACGAAAAATTGAAAAAGCGCTCGACGGCATGCCCGGCATCAAAAAAATCGCGTCATTTTCAGAACAAGACTTCTCCACGGTGAGGGTCGAAAAGGTCAGCGGCTTCGATTTGGACAGGTTTCAGAACGAAATCCGCACCCGCGTCGACGCCATTGCCGGCTTCCCGCAACAGGCCGAACGGCCCGTTATCGAGCGCGAGGAATTCAACGTGGAGGCGCTTCTGGTCCAGGTCTACGGCAACGGTGATCCGGCCGACCTGCAAAAAATCGCCCGTCAGGTGCGCGACGAACTTCAGGCACACCCCAAGATCGTCAAAATGCAGGCCTTCGGCTTGCTGTCCTACGAGATCCGCATCGAGGTCGACGACGACAAGTTGCAGGCCTACGGACTCGCTCCAAGCGACGTGGCCGCCGCGATCCAAAGAGCCTCGCTCGACTACCGCACCGGTTACATCGAGAGCGATGCGGGCAAGGTGACTGTGCGCGCCGATAAAAAAGCGTTCAACTACGAAGAGTTCGCGGCGATCCCGGTGCGCACCCTCGGCGACGGCTCGCGGCTGCTGGCGGCCGATGTGGCCGAGGTGATCGACGGCTTCGAAAAGGAAACCAGTTTCGCCCGTTACCAAGGCAGCAACTCGGTAGGATTTCTGATCTACACCAGTAATAAGGGCCATCTGATCCAGGTCAGCGAGGCCGCGCACCAGGTACTGGATCGTTTGCGCCCGCAACTGCCGCAAGACATCCAGGCGGATATATGGGGCGAATATTCGATTTACATGAAATCGAGGCTGGCGCTGCTGGCCAACAATGCCTGGCAGGGATTGTTGATCGTCTTCGGCCTGCTCGCGCTCTTCCTCAATGTTCGGCTCGCGTTTTGGGTGGCCATGGGGATCCCGATTTCCCTGTCCGGCGCGCTGGTTGTAATGGGCGATGTGGGACTGGGCCATTCGCTCAACGATATCACCACGTTCGGCCTGATCGTGGTGCTGGGCATCCTGGTGGACGACGCCATCGTTGTCGGCGAGAGCGTGTTCGAAACGCGTCGCCGTGAAACGGACCCCATTGCGGGCACCATCGCGGGTGTCCGCCGGGTCTCCACGGCAACCATTTTCGGCTGTTTCACCACGATTGCCGCGTTTTTCCCGCTGCTCTTGATCGACAACGATTTGGGCAAGATCTTCGCGAGTTTTGCGGTGGTGGTGATCGTGGCCCTATTGATGTCGCTGTTGGAAAGCAAGCTCATCCTACCCGCGCACCTGGCCGCGGTGGAGATCGATACCCGTCCGGCCCGGTTTTGGCCGGCCCGGATTTGGAGCCGCTTACAGGCCGGCGCTTCCGGGGTGTTGGACGGCATCAACCGGAAAATCTACCGGCCCCTGCTGGAACGGGCGCTCGATCACCGCTATGCCGCGTTGTGTATCATCTTCACCATCGGTGTGTGCGGCGGCGGCTTCCTGCTCAACGGCTGGATTCGCACCGTCTTTTTCCCGGAGGTGCCCGGCCAGATCATCACGGTGAACCTGCAAATGAAAAATGCGAGCCCTCTGCACCTGACCACGGCTAACATCGAGGTCTTGGAGCGCGCGGCCGAGACCGTTAACCGTGAGGCCATGGCGGAACTCGGCTCCGACATCCCGCCGATCGCTCGGGTGATGGCCGCCCAAACCGGCCCCTACACGGCCGAAATCTATGCGGAACTACAACCCGAGGACCGGCGCCGGTTGGAAACCGGGACCACGCTGCAACGCTGGCGCACGGCGGTGGGTACGCTCGAAGGGGTGGAAAGCCTGGAATTCAGCGGATCGTTCGAGACCGGCGGCGGGTTCGTCGTCGAGTTGGACGCCCGGGAGGAAGCTGTCCTCGCCGCTGCCGTTGCCCACTTCCGCAATGCCTTCGCCGGGCTGGAGGGCGTCTACGACCTGCGCGACGACCTCTCCCGGGGCGCGCCCGAAATTCGGCTCCATCTCAAGCCGGAAGCGCAACATCTCGGCCTGACCACGGCCGATCTCGCGGTTCAGATCGGCGACGCCTTCGGCGGCTTGGAAGTGCAACGGGTTCAGCGCGACGCGGAAGAGGTGAAGGTGTACGTCAAGTACCGGGAGGAGCGCCGCCGCCACATGCGCGACCTGTTGGACACCCGCGTCCGGACGGGCGGCGGCGAATGGGTGCCGCTGTCGTTGGTGGCCCGCATGGAGCCGGGCTACGTCCCCTCCTCGCTGAACCGCCGGAACGGCCGACGCGTGGTCCAGGTCGAGGCTGCCCTGGACAAAAACATTCTCAGCGCTACCGAGGCGTTTGCCTGGGTCAAAACCCATTTAGAACCGGAACTCACAAGGCTGTTTCCCGACTTGCAGATCCGCGGCGCGGGCGAGTTGGAAGAGATCGGCGAAATGCAGGGCGGTTTGAGGCGCGCACTTGTCTTCATTCTGATTTTGATTTACGCGCTGCTGGCGATTCCACTCAAGTCCTACTGGAAACCGTTGGTGATCATGGCGGTGATACCGTTCGGATTCGTGGGCGCGATGTTGGGCCACTGGATCATGGGCGTCCCGCTGAGTATCCTGTCGTTTTTCGGCATGCTGGCGGTTACGGGGGTGGTTGTCAATGACAGCCTGGTGATGCTGACCCGTTTCAACAGTCTCCGCGAGGAGGGCATGCCCCTGCGCGAGGCATTGGTGACGGCAGGCACCAGTCGTTTTCGCGCGATTGTCCTGACCACGGTCACCACCGTGGGCGGGCTGATGCCGCTGTTGCTGGAGACCTCCGAGCAAGCCCGATACCTCATCCCCGCGGCAATCTCGCTGGCTTGGGGCGAACTCCTGGCGACCCCTGTCGCCTTGTTCATCATCCCGTTGTTGCTGAACGTGGCCAGGGACATTAAAGGGTGAAAATGAGTTACCCCAGGTAGGTCGCGATGACGGTGTCATCGCGTCCAACCTGGGCCGGCAGTGCGCAACGCCCTTCGGGGTAGAGTTTACAAAACGGGAATGTCCTTGTTTTTCAATACCTGGCCGCCGATCAGCCAGCAAACCGCGCCGATGGTGGTGAGGACCAGCATGTCGGTTACCGGCCAGGCCCCGCTGATGATGGTCATGGGCCGGTAATATTCCAGTAACGACAAGAAGTTCAGGTCCCCGGCGGGACCCCATAGCTGCACGAGAAAGTTGAGGATCAGGGTGGCGATCAGCACACCGAACACCAGGCCCAGCGCGCTGCCTTTGCGGTTGAAGATGCAGGAGACCAGCATGGAGATACCGCCTACGGCCAGGTAAAGCGCGAACAGATTGAGCACCACCGGAAACAAAATACTGTTGCGCAGGCCCGTTTCGTCAAAAGCCAGGGCGCCGAGCTTGGAACCCAATACTCCGCAGACCATCAGCAGAATGCCCCAAGCCAGGCCCAGCATGGTGTGCGTGGCGTAGATGCGTTGACGGGAGACGGGCATGGCCAGGATCAGGTCGAAGGTGCCTCTGCCGATTTCCCCGGCGGGCAGGCGTACGCTGTAAATGGCAACCTGGGTCCAGATCAAAATGAGGATGGCGGGGTGAACCCAGGCAAATGCCGCCATGGCCTCGGCGGCGATGGAATCGCCCAGGTCCATGCCCAGCATGGCGCTGAACATGACGCGTATAAAGGGCATTTCCAGCATGGACGAAACCTGGTCATTGAACATGGGTAGGACGGCTGACAGAAAGAATTCAAAAGCAAACAGGCCGCCGCAGAACAGCAGCCCCATGGTGCGCGTCTCACGATAACACTTGTAGAACAGGCCTCGGTCGATCATGGTGCTTCCTCCCGGTAGTAGGAACGGAACAGGTCGTCCAGATCGGGTTCGCTCAAAGACAAGTCGTCTACTTTCTTGTCCCTCAGCCAGGCCAGAAGAGCCGGCGCATCGCCTTCCATGGTGTAGTGCCGGCCGCGGCCGTCGTTTTGTTCCAGGGTGAGGAAATCGGGTGGAGCGGGAGGCGTTTCATCTTCGGCCCAAACGATGGTCAAGCGGCGCCGCGCCCGTTTCCGCAGTTGATCCAGGGGCTCATCCGCTACCAGGGTTCCTGCCCGGATGATACCCACCCGCCGGCAAAGGTCGGACACTTCACCAAGGACGTGACTGGAGAAGAATACCGTGGCTCCATTTGCGGCACGGCGGCGCAACAGGTCCGTAAGCCGACCCTGCACCAGCGGGTCCAGCGCGGTGGTCGGTTCGTCCAGAACCAGAAGCTCGGGGTCATGGGCCAGGGCCATGATAATACCCAGCTTTTGCCGCATGCCCCGTGACATCCGCGCCACGGG
Source organism: Acidobacteriota bacterium (assembly GCA_030066195.1). Taxonomy (GTDB): domain Bacteria; phylum Acidobacteriota; class Holophagae; order Acanthopleuribacterales; family Acanthopleuribacteraceae; genus JASJCB01. The sequence continues at coordinate 455 of JASJCB010000353.1, read as the reverse complement.
GACCTCCGGGTCCAACTCGAAGTATTCGGCCAGTTCGTGAAAGGCCTTTTCCAATGGCCGGCCGTAGACCCGCGTGGCCACGCCGGCCGCCTCGGCGACACTGTAAAAGGTCGGCAGTTTCAGGTCTCCGGGCAGGTAGCCTACCCGCTTCCTCAGCCGGGCATCGCCCCGCCAACAGTTCTCGCCGAAAATACGGACCTGCCCCGAGGTGGGTCGAAGCATGCCCAACAACAGGCGGATGGTAGTCGTCTTGCCCGCGCCGTTGGGACCGATGAAGCCGAACAAACTGCCCTTGGGGAGACTGAGATCAATACCTTTGAGGGCGTGGTGCGAGCCGTATTTCTTGTGTAGTTGCTTCATCTGAATCGTGGTCATGACGCAACTCCCGTTTTGGTGATCGGCGGAGCGCCGGCGTCTTTACCCACTATCTCTTACAAACGGTGTGCCGGCAAGGG
>JASJCB010000355.1 GCA_030066195.1 Acidobacteriota bacterium | reverse complement strand
ACAAACGGCCCTCATGCGCATAAGCACGGTCTTGTAACTTCAATCGCTCCGGTTCCAAACCCCACTCATTCTACAGGGCCGCTTGTTCACGCTACTATAAAAAGCTTGTCCGGTCTGGGGAAAACGTGTAGCGTTTCAGGTGTCATAAATAACATGCGCGAGGTAGTGGACATGAGTGATTCCGTTTTATATAAGGTCAGCGGCCGGGTTGCCGTAATTACCCTGGACAACCCCCCGGTCAATGCGCTGGGCGGCGCGGTGCGGAAGGGCGTCATGGACGGCATGGAGCAAGCATGGAGCGACGATGCGGTTCGCGCCGTGGTAATTAACTCCACCGGTAAATTGTTTTGCGGCGGGGCCGACATCACCGAATTCGGCAAAGCCATGACCGACCCCCTTCTCCCTGATCTTCTGAATGCCATCGAGGGTTCGCCCAAACTGGTCATTGCAGCCCTGGACGGTGCGGCCTTGGGCGGCGGTTTCGAGCTGGCCCTGGTTTGTCATTATCGCTTCGCCTTGCCTCGCGCCAAGGTGGGCCTTCCCGAGGTCAACCTGGGTCTGCTGCCCGGCGCGGGCGGCACGCAAAGACTCCCCCGCGTGGCGGGCGTCGAAAAAGCCCTGACCATGATCACACGCGGCGCCCCGATCGGCGCTCAGGAAGCCCTGGCTTGCGGCGCCGTGGACCGCATTCATGAAGGCGACGGCGACTTCACGGAAGGGGCGATCGCCTATGCCGAAACCTTGATCGACGAGGGCGTACCGCTTCGCAATTGCCGCTCCATGGATGTGGATGCCGCAGCTGTCCCGGAAGACTTCTTTCAAACCTTCCGCGCCAAAAACGCCAAACGCTTTGCCGGATTCTTCGCGCCGGAACGCTGTATCCTGGCCGTGGAAGCCGCCTGCACGCTCCCCTTGGACGAAGGTCTGAAACGCGAGCGCGAGCTGTTCATCCAGTGCATGCAATCCCCGGAATCTCGCGCCCAGCGACATATGTTCTTTGCCGAACGCCAGGCCTCCAAGGTGCCCGGCATCTCGAAGCAGACGGCCGTTCGCAACATCCAATCGGTGGCGGTGATCGGTTCCGGCACCATGGGCGGCGGTATCGCCATGAACTTCGCCGGCGCCGGCATTCCGGTCAAGGTTTTGGAGGTCAACCGGGAAGCCCTGGACCGGGGTTTGGGCGTGGTGCGCAAGAACTACGAGATCAGTGCCAAACGAGGCAAAATCTCCGCCGAACAGGTGGATGAATTGATGGCTCTACTCCAAGGCACCCTGAACTACGACGACCTGGCCGAGGTCGATCTGGTCATCGAGGCCGTCTTCGAGGACATGGACCTGAAAAAGAAGATCTTCACCCGCCTGGACCAGGTATGCAAGCCCGGCTGCATCCTGGCTTCCAACACCTCCACGCTGGACATCGACGAAATCGCGGCGGTGACCTCGCGGCCAGGGGATGTATTGGGCCTGCACTTCTTCAGTCCCGCCAACGTGATGCGCCTGTTGGAGATCGTGCGCGGCGCCCAAACCGCGCCCGATGTGCTGGCCACGGCCATTGCGCTTTGCAAAACCATCCGCAAGGTGGGCGTGACCGTGGGCGTGTGCTTCGGCTTCGTGGGGAACCGCATGGTAGGACCTTATCTGCGCGAAGCCCATCGCCTGCTCTTGGAGGGCGCCTCGCCGGAACAGGTAGATCGCGTCATTGAGGAATACGGCCTGAAGATGGGACCCTTCGCCATGACCGATCTGTCCGGCATCGACGTGGGTTACCTGATCCGTCAGGCGACGAAAGACCAACACGCATTCGATAAAAGCTTCGGCGTGATCGGCGACAAACTCTACGAACTGGGACGCCTGGGCCAGAAAACGGGTCACGGCTATTACATCTATGAAGGCAGAGACCGAAAAAGCGATTCCGAATTACCCGGTATCATCGAGACCCTGAGCGGGGAACTGGGCATCACCCGTCGAGAGATCAGCGACACCGAGGTTCTGGAACGCTGCATCTATCCGCTGATCGACGAGGGCGCGCGCATTCTGGAAGAGGGCGTCGCCATTCGCTCCTCCGACATCGACGTGATCTACTGCTACGGATACGGCTTCCCCGTCTTCAAGGGCGGACCCATGGGCTATGCCGACGAAATCGGCCCGGACAAAGTCTACAAGGCCCTGCAAGGCTACCACAACACCGCCGGAGATTACGGCGAATGGTGGTTGAAGCCCTCCGACCTGTTGAAACAACTGGCCGAGGAAGGCGGCAAGTTCAAGGATTATCAAAAACCTTAAGGACTGATTACCCCGCGCCGGATCTCGGGCTCGACGCGGGGTTTTTTACCATCATGGCACATGCAAACACGGGCTTTTTCTCTCCCGAACCGGAAGCCGGCGGGGCTCCGCTAAACGGAATGCGGCCCCAAGGCAGTCGGCGGTCCGAGACCCCTGGTTTGAGTCGGCCCGCCTCGTCGTCGCCGGTAGGCTGACGGTCGGCCTGTGACCTCGGCGGGGGAGAGGATGGTGCCGACGTTTCGGCGGGCCCCCTTCCCTCATGCTCCAAGAGTTCTTCGATTACCGCGGCCTCCGGCAAGACGTCATCATCACTTGAAGTATCCTGGTTTTGTGTGACTTCTTCCATTTCAGGTTCGGGGGTTTCCTCCAACTGCCCGCGAAATTGGAAACCATAACTCCGCATGATACGCCGAACGGTAGGGGCGTCTTTATCATGTAGCACCACGCGAAAATTGGCGGCAAGACCCCGTGCCGCCAGTTGCGTTTCTCGACGTAAATCCACCAACACATCTTGCGCATCCCGATAACGACGGTCGGCTTCCTCGGCATTGCCGCGAAGTTCGGCAAAAGCGGTCAAGCTTGCCGCCAATTCGTCGGCGCTTGGGTTGGACATGGCCGGAAATCCCTTACTCAGAGCTTTTACCTCGCCGTCCAGCAGCCATTGGCCCAGCTGATACCAGTCATCATCATAAACGGGCTTCCGCTCATGCGGCATGCGGTAGTACTGTAGGACGATTTCAGGTTCACCGTTGCGGCGCACCCGTCGAACCAAACCCGATCGGAAGTCCCGCACCGTGTATTTCATGACGGCAACCACCTTGTTGCGTTTGGCGATTTCCTCCGCACGCTTCGCATGGGTGCGCAACTGGGCGACCATGGCCTCCTGAAAAGGCGTTACCAAAGCGCCGATTTTCTCGAACCAGGGTTTCAGCAGCGGGTTCTTGCCCTGCTCAATATCCAACGCCCCGTTGCCGGATGCTCGCTCCAAGAACGAGAGACATTGTTGATTGCTTTTAATGGTTACCAGCTTCAAAGACATGGCATCCTCCAAGGTCGGCTCACCGCCGTTTGATGCCTTGCTCAGGTCAAAACCCGTGCCGGCTTTGCCAAACCTTGGAATCCGGTCACGAAAAAAATGCCAACTCTCTTGATCTAAATCGATTGGGGAAATGATCCACCGAGCCCCGAAAGCGCGGTGGCGCTCGCAGATACCTTGAAGGCCCCTGACATTCTTCCACTTTTTTGGAAATCTTCCAAAAAAGTGTAAAACGTTCCATTTTCCAGCTGAATGATTGGTGGAAAGGGTCCGTATGCAAGCTGAAATCCGCATATGATTGCAGTACTTTAAGTAATTAAAAGGATGGATGGAGAAACGGGGCGGTCCAAATGGAAATCCGCGCATGCCTTTACACTTTTTTGGAAAACATCATTCCGAGTGCCCAAAATCCTCAACCTTCCGGTTTACTTTATTGGCTGACATTAAGAATGTTAGGAGCAATCTTCAATGGTACGGCAAAAGATTGGAAAATGACCCGACCAACAGGCAGTGTCCACGTTTCTTCCGAAACATCGCGAGTGCCCCGGCCGCCTTGCATGATTCTCCAAAAATAAGCCGGGTATCCCGGCCACCCCCCCAATCCACGCCGGAAAAACACCGGTTCCCCGGGCGACCCCCCTTTCACGAACAAAAAACAGGCCGTCGCCCGGTCCGCCGATCAATTTCCTGCGCACAAAGACCGGTCGGCCGGGTCACTCATGGTTTTGCAACGCAAGTAGAGGGAGAGCCCCGGCGCCCCCTCAAAATCGAGAGAAAAAGAGGGCGTCGCCCGGGCCGCCCAAGAAAACCGAGCACGAAGCGACCGACGTGGTAGAAGGGCCGGCGCCCACCCGTAATAAATGTCCTGGCAGCATTCTATGTCCAGTTGGGTCGAAAAAGGATGAACCCGCGACTCCGGTCAGGTTCCTATTGAAAAAAACAGTTCATAATTTCCTTTCTCTTTTTTTCCATATTTCCGGGTTCCGGCGGTCATGGAAAACCGAGACGATAATGATCCTTTCGCCGACCAGATGGTAAAACAAGCTATAGGGAAACCTTTTGAGGGGGCATCGACGCAAACGCGCCGATACCTTGGTCCACAATCGCGGAAAGTCCTTGATCCTAGATAGCGCGGCTTTCACCTCACGGGCAAAACCCTGGCCAAGCCCGGGCTCCTGATCATTGAGATAGCTGATCGCGTCTCGCATATCCCAGCGCGCCGGTTCCAAGAACTCTAAACGCAAGCCCTACTCCGATCCCAAGAATTCCTCTAACACTTCATCAGCGGGAATGGTCTTAACTTCGCCTCGATAAAAGGCATCGAGACGTGCCTCAGCTTCCTCGATGCAAGCAACGTCTCTGTGTTGATCCGAGGATAGGCTGTCGTAAATGCGTTCGGCAATAACGACGCGACGGTCCGGAGGAAGGTCTAAAACGGCGCTGAGAAGTTCTTGATCGTCCAGGCTCATCATTCTCTCCTTGTGCCTAATTATAACATCAAGCCAGTTGACTCGCTTCCCGGACTCGGAAAATTTTAGGGTGCGGTTCGAATTAGGGGTCGGCCATTCAGGCAAGTAGGGTTACAGCACCTTATCAGGAAATGGCGGGCTGGTTTCGAGTGCGGGGTCATGACCATTAGAACCGGCGCTATTCTTGGCCTTTCCAGGGAACCAGCCATCGCTCCAACAGGCGCATGAACATATCGAACCCGTAGGCAATCCCGCCGATCACAAGGATCCCCGTCAAAACTACGTCGGTGGCCAGGAAATCCTTGGCGTTAAGAACCATAAACCCTAAACCTGACGTGGCCGCCACCATTTCGGCCGCCACCAGGGTGGTCCAACCAAAGCCGATACCAACGCGCAGCCCGGTGAGGATTTCCGGCAGGGCGCCGGGAATCACAATGTGGCGGATGATCTGCGCACGGGATGCTCCCAGCGTCGCGGCGGCCAGAATCTTTTCGCGGGCCACGCTGCGAACTCCCGCCCGGGTGCTTAGGCAAACAGGGGCGAAAACAGCCAGGTAAATCAGGACAACCTTGGCCGTCTCGCCAATGCCCAGCCAGATAATGATTAGGGGTAAATAGGCAAGCGGCGGCAGCGGTCGGTAAAACTCGATCACCGGATCGAGGATCCCCTTGGCCAGGTCGTGGATTCCCATAAAGATGCCGAGGGGAATAGCGGTCAGGCAGGCCAAAGCAAAGGCGCTGAACACGCGAAAAAGACTGGCGCGAGCATGTTCCCAAAGGGTGGCATTGGCAAAGCCGGTGGAAAAAAGCTCGCCCAGTTTACTCAAGACCTGGCCGGGCGAGGGTAGAAATAAGGGTTTCACCCAACCCATGGCGGTCACCAACCACCAAAGCACAACCAGCAAGAGGCTGGTGACCAGGCTGATCAAGAGAGTTTTCCTGGCGAGGTAGTGCCGGAATAGGGGGTCTTTGACGGGTTGACCTGTCATAAAGCACCACCTTCCTTGGGATGAATCACGCCCATGATTTCCTCGCGCAGGGCAATAAACTCAGGACTTGATTTAATGGCTCGCGCGTCATCACCCGCAATGAATTTTTGGCAAAAGTCCAACGGGTACACCTTGTGAATGCGACCGGGTCTCGGGGTCATGACCACCAGCTTGGTGCCCATGAACAGCGCCTCTTCGATACTGTGGGTAATCAACAGAATGAGTTTATGCGATTTGTTCCAGATATCCAGTACCAGCTCTTGAAGCGTTTCACGGGTCAGGGCATCCAGGGCGCCCAGCGGTTCGTCCATGAGCAAGATGCGGGGATCGCCGGCAAGCGCCCGGGCAATGCCTACCCGTTGCTGCATACCGCCGGAAAGCTCGTAGACCCTATGATTCGCGAACTCTTCCAGGCCCACCCAGGCCAGACATTCCTCCACCCGAGCTTTACGGGCCTCGGCCGAGATCTTTTGGAATATCAGGCCCAATTCCACGTTCTTGCGCACGTTGAACCAGGGCATGAGCGCATTTTTTTGGAACACCGCGCCCCGTTCAACACCGGGACCCACGATCGGTAAACCGTCCATGAGAACCCGGCCCTTGCTGGGCGACATAAAGCCGGCCAGCAGATTCAAAAGCGTGGTTTTACCACAGCCCGACCGGCCGATGACCACAACCAGTTCGGTGGGCTCCAACTGGAGATGAATGTCCTCCAGCGCGGTGACTGCCTCTTTTTTCCCAGTGGCCGGAAAGACAACCGATACATCTTCATATGCGATGAAACTCATTGGGTGGTCGCCGCGCTTTTCTCCAGGGCATGCCGGGCGAATTGATCGTTGATAAAAGCGGAATAGTCTTCGTGAACGGTAGATATCTTCTTTTGTGACTTCAGAAAGATCGACGTATCGCTGAGCGCGGAAGCCGCTCCACCCCCCAACCAGGTTGGGGAACACTGCTCCTCCAGATCGGGGAAATGGTACTGGGCCAAAACCTCCGTTACATCGCCGGGTTTGGCGCCGGTCAGGTCTGAAATTGCCTGAACCTGGGCCGACTCAGGGGTCCATTGGTCTTTGTTGATTCGATAATCGTCATCCATTTGAGCGATCACCCGGACAAATTCGTTCATGAACTCAGTGTTGGCCGAGGCAAAGCTTCTTAACACAATCATGCCGTCGAAGGTGGGTTTGCCTAAGTCGGCCAACTCCCCGGATGTTTGAATGACCCGGCCGGTTTTTTTTATCTCGTTGAGGATGGGGCTCCAAACAAAGGCGGCATCGATGCTTTTCTGGCTCCATGCGGCCATGATTGCATCCGGCTGAAGGTTCAGCAGCTTGACCTCTTTACTGGGGATGCCGTGATGTTCGAGCGCCACCATAAGGTGGTAATGGGTGGTAGAGGCAAACGGTACCCCCACGGTTTTCCCCTTTAATTCCTTGATGTTGTTGATGCCGCTGTCGTTTTGAACAACCAGCGCCTCATTATCGCGAATGGCCTCCAAGATCCAAAACAACTCGACCTCTACGCCTCGGCTCATGGCGGTTGCGATGGGACTGGAACCCGCGACGGCAACCTGGATATCGCCCGATGCCATGCCTGTGATTACCTCGGAGCCGGAATTGAATCTGCGCCATTCGATGCGCCGGCCCGTGGCTTTTTCGAAGGCGCCGGTCTGAATGCCCACCTTCCAGGGATTGATCATGCCCTGGTAACCTATGCGAATCACCTTTTGAGTTTCGGCCCGGGCAGATTCATCCGTCGAATGATTGCAATCAATCAGAGCGAGTAGGGTCAGCGCAAGGAAGAGGAGCTTGAGTAAGTGAGATTGAAGAAACGGCATGAGAGGCTCCATCTGCTTGGGCGTTACTATTGACAGACCAGATTCTGGCACATCCTTCCACCTAATACAACCGTCCTCTCCGCCGGGGTTAAAAACCCTCTGTGCCCTCTGTGCTCTCTCTTCCTGATTCTTCTTTTTCCGGCTCTCGAGTTTCATTACTTCAATCGGAAACCCATTAGGCACGTCTCTCTTCTCCCACCGGTGTTGCTTGTTATTTCGGGCCGGCTAGACGGCTCGGTTTTAGGAAGAGAGGGC
>JASJCB010000354.1 GCA_030066195.1 Acidobacteriota bacterium | reverse complement strand
CTGATCGAATAGGGGTCGCCCCGGCCGCCTGTCTTTTTTCGCTGATCGAAAAGGGGTCGCCCCGGCCGTTTGTCCTTTTTCGCAGATCAAATAGGGGTAGGCCGGGCCGCCGGTCATTTTCATTGGTCGAATAGGGGTAGGCCGGGCCGCCGGTCATTTCCATTGGTCGAATAGGGGTCGCCGCGGCCACCTGTTCTATTTCATCGTAAAAGATGGGGTCGGCCCGGTCGATGCCGGCATCTGTTTGAACCGACAACTTGCCACTTGCTCTATAAACTGTCGATTTTGCGGCAGATGTCGATAAACTCTTCCATGTTGTCTATCTTGGAGGCGAATTTGCACTGAATGATACGCAGGTTTTCCTTGCCGTATTCCTTGGTGATCTCGCCGGTCACCTGTAAGGACGCCATGGCCTCCACCTTACCCACCTTGATCTTTGCCGAGTCGAACTTGTGTCCCGGTTCAAAGGCGTGTCCCTTGCTGTTGACCAGGTCCAGGCCCTCGTGGGTAATGTCCCAAATATACATTTTCAGGGTTTTAACGTTCTCGTCGTGATCACCGATCAGTTCTTCCATGGATGTTTCCGACATGGCGCAAACCGCGCGCGGGTAGACGAAAAACCGTTCCTGGCGTTTGGCCAGGGGTTTCAGGTCCGTGGGAAAGGTGCAGTAGTAGAGGAGTTTGCCCAAGCGGATGTCGTGCGTCTTGTGAGTGACGCGCGTGTTGAAACTGACGCCCAACTCCTTGACGGTAATTTCCATACCGTCCTCGCGCAAGGTCTCGGCAAAACCCTCGATCAGGAACTTGTCCTTGTCCACCCGAATAATCTTGGAGGGATGCGCCTTGTTCCCGTCCTGGTAGCGAACCTCCAAGGGGATTTCCTTCTTCTTGCATTTTCCAAGCGTCTTTTCTACCTTGCTTGCAAATAAACCCATTTACATGTCCCATCAATTGAAATCGATATGTCTTAACCGGCCCTTCAAGCGTGTTATCGGGCGGCCTGAATCAATGCTTGAGTCGCGGTCGCGGGGCCTTGCAGCGCGCCCTATTCCGGCGGCAGAAATCCTAAAGAGGCGAACAGGCTTTGGTCACGAAGCGGTCCCTTGGTGTCGGGTTTGACCGGCTGCACGTTGACCAAAAACGGGATGTCTTGCAGGATCAGGGAAAGGTCCTCGCGATCCCCCAAGCGGGTACGGCCCTGCACCTTGATTTCGTCCTTGCGGATTTTGATACGCGTCAAATAGGCGTGGTAGGGCAGGGCGCCGGCAACGCGGTAGATCAGGTTGGGAACCACCCCGGTCATAGCATGGCCGAAGTCCTGGTCAGGCCATTCATCGCTGTTGTTCCTTCGGAAACTGAGCGTGGAAAAGGTGACCTTGGTCTCCAACATGGAGCCCATTTGCATGGGGGTTTCCGCCTCTTCACCGTCTTCCGATATAGGTAGGGACGGCGGTTCCATGGCCGGCATCATATCCAGCCTTTCGATACGGAAACTGTATTTTTTGTCGTCCAGGGCTTCGAAAAAAGCCAGGGTGCTGTCTAAGTCGGTAACGATGGTAATGCTGATGATCAGGGCCATGATGCCTGATTCGGAGTCCAGGACCTTGGGGGTTCGGTTGACGAGCCTGCTCATGTAGATCTTCTTCTTTTTGGCCAGTTTCGCCAGGTCTTCCCGAAGTATCATCGATTTCGATGCGGGGTATAAACGCTTTGCAGTCGATTTACCGGCTTTGACCGCGGGAGCGTCGAACATAAACTCACGGGAGGAATCGAAGGGATCGGGAACTTCTTTACCGGCAGTTACAAACGACGCGATCGACAAACCGAATAAAAGAAAGAGAGAAACGTATTTCATGGGGACACACTCCAAGCTTCAGCCGGACCCCGTACGCACCTTGATAAAAGGAAACGACCGGGTCATTTGCACTGGTTGGGATCGAAAAGGGAATCGATCCCAATCAGTGGACGAAAGTATACCCGGCCGAGCCGAAAAAAATTAAGGTTAGTTGTTATTGATTTAAGAGTTGCTTGGTCAACGCTGCCTTGTTCTTGGCGTTGCCGTTCTCATCCACCACCAGGTAAGGGGTACCGGGCGGCAACATCACCAGTGATTTCAGGAACTCGATGATCTCGTCCTGACGGGCCTGAGACAGGGCAAAGAAGGCTTCGCGACTGTCGCGAGCTTCGCCGCCGTGGTGGTAGATGGCCTCGGTCAGGGTGGTCAGATCGCCGCGGTGACCGTAAGGCGCGCTGTTCCCCACATCCCAAAGTTTACGGGTGATGAACATTTCGGTGGGAATGCCGGCCTGCTCCAACTGCTCGTTGCAGTAGTGCTGCAAGTCCTCGTCACAGAGATTGTGGCGTTTCAGGTCGGTGTAGGGGCGAATCACCAACTTACCGTCGTAGCGTGCCTCGGGACGGGGCAGCATGCCCTGCACGGCCATGTCGAAGGTATAGGGTTCGGGGACATCGCTCACCTGAAGGTTGCCCGGCGGGTTGTAGGGGTTGGGTTCGCTGAACACGGAACTGTCCAGTGTCATCGACGGGGTATGGCAATCGGCGCAGCCCACCATACCGAAGAAACGCTCGCCGCGCAGAATGGCGCGAGCGACCACGGGGTCGTTGGGAATGACCTGGCCGGGGGTACCCAGGGCGGCCTGCCAGACCGTCATGGCGGTCATGTCGCCCACGGTCAACTCGTCGTGTACGCCGTCCTGGTCATAATCGGAGGTGCCGGTACGGTCCAGGCCGAAGCGCTCCACGGGCTGCATGCCGTGGTGGTGGTTGGACGCGTTGTTGGAAAACTCGCGGATGGAGACCACCGCGCCTTTCTGGTGGAACGGCTTCACGATCAGATCTTCATCGATTCCCTCGACCATGGAGGTATTCACCGTGCCGTCGTTCGTCACGGTAATACGGCCGAAGTTTACCCCTTTCACCACCAGGTTGCGCACCTCGATACTGTTGTTCGTCTTGGCCCTTGCAAGGGCTTCATCGCGAATAGCGTGCAATTCCGCGGTCATCTCGCGCGCCAGCATTTCGATCGGCCCGGCGCCGAACATCCCCAGCGTGTTGCGTTCGTTGCTGAATTCGCCGCTCACGGAGTCAGTAACGGGGTCCAGAGCCTGGGCCAACACAAAGGCGTTGGCCACGATATCGCCGCCGCCGCCGGGAAAGGGATCGTTATGGCAGCCGGCGCAACTGTTGGATTCCGGTGCGGAAGTACGTATGAAGGCAGGTGCGCTGCCCGGTTCACGGGGATTGCCGGTACCGGTTGTGCCGGGACGTCCCTGGCCGTCGAAAGTGTTGAACTTGGCGAGGAACAGTTTTTCGCCCGCCTCGATCAATTTATTCCAAGTCTCGTCGTTGTCGTTGATGTCCTCTTGTTTGAGGTGCTCTCGAATCACCGGTCCGTCGCCGATGTGTTGCCCGAATGCGGATGCACAGAGGCAAATCAGCGCCCATTGCAGCAGATTCTTCATCAGAGAGTACTCCTAGCTTTTGAACAATTTCTTCGAATGCACAATCAAATTAATGATTGGAAACAGCGGATATGAATGCCGCAGGGATGCAGAATCGTCATTCATTCTAGCACTATTTCTATGCGGGTGTGGAGCGATTTAGATCACTGAGTTCCACCAAATTTTTTCGAGATCCGGGCCGGCCCTTAATACATTGCTGAGGAGGTGCCTACCGACGATCGCTATTGGCGCATGGGCAGCATCTACAACAACCCCGATGACGGCGCACTATGGGTGGAGAAGCGTTTCGGCTTGGGCTACACCATCAACATGGGCCGTCCGGACGCCAAAAAGTACCTCCTGGGATTCGTCCTCCGGCCGACAAGCTTCCTGGTTTTGTTGTTCCTATGATTCCACGCCCAAAGGAAAAAGGGCCCCGTTAGGGAGCCCTACTGCATAGAACAGAGAAACGTCAGGGTTGGCGAGCGGCCAATACCGCTTTTAATTCGGGAATGCGCTTGAAGACCTCGGCGCCGCCGCATCGACCAGCTTCGCGGAGATAACCCTCGATCTGGTCGTACTCCTTTTTCAGATCCTTCTTGTCCGCCCGGATCAAGGTACGCAGATTTTTGATGTTCTCTTGCAACTCCGGCGTGTTGGTGGTCAGCGCCTTTTCCGTGTCGCGTTGTAACTTGGTCGAGTTGCCGCTGATGTTACGGCTTAGTTTGCGGATGTTCTCCAGGGTTGCCTGGTGGTTGGCGTCTTCCGTGGCGATATTTTCCTTCAATACATTCAGGTTGTTCACCTGAACGGCCAGGTTCTTTTCGATGTCCTCGGCGCCCGGACCGCTGACCTTGCCCTTCGCCGACTTCAACACGGTTAGGGCCTGTTCGATGAGGGGAATGTCTTGCACAAAACATCCGGTCTTTTGTTGTGTCAGACTGTAGGCCGTATAGGTGTACACATCCGCATTCCCCTCCAGGCCCAGGTCTCGCGCTTTTTTCATGGCCTTGAAGGCGGCCGGGTAGCGCTTGGCCTCGATCAAGCCTTTGCCCAGGGAAAGATGGTATTTGCTTTCCTCGGGTTTCAGGGCAATGGCGCGTTCGTAAGCGGGGATTGCCAGGTCGAATTGCTTGAGACCTTGATGAGCCTGACCTTTGAAATGCTGCATGCGGGCGTCGTCGGGCCAATTGGCCAGGAAGCCGTCTAAATGTTCGAGTGCTTTTCGGTAATTCTGATCGACCTTATACTTCTTCTTGACCATTTGGAAATCCATATCGATCAAGATCTTATAGACATGTCGAGCCTCGGGATCCCTGGCCAGGTAGGTTTCCAGGGCGCGAACACTTTCTTCCAGCAGGGCCGGCTCGTCTTCCAACAGACTGACCTGAAAGGCCGCCCACCCTCGCTGAAACGCCGATTCACGCGCGGCTTTTCGGTTGGCCGGGTTCAACTCGAGCGCGGCGTCGAAGTAGGTGACGCTTTTGCGAAAATGGTCGACCGCCCGCTGCTTGTCCTTATTCAGGTTACTTTTGCCCAGCGCCATGTGACAACTGGCGATATTGATCAACAGCCCCGGCTTATGCTTGGAGGGCGCGCCGGGCTTCAGGTCTGTAAATACCTGGGCCGCGTTCTTCCATTGCTTCAGCCCCATATAGGCCTGACCGATGTAGTAGCGAATGCCGCCGCGATAATTGTCGGGCGCGTCCAGGGTGAGTGCTTCCTGGAGTTGAACCAGGGCTTTATCGAATTGGGCCATCTTGATATGACACTGGCCCTGCATCATATAGGGGGCGAACCAACCGGGTCGGGCGCGAATGGATTCCTCGAACAGGGGAACCGCTTGGGCGAACTTACCTTGCTCATACAGGGATTTAGCCTTGGACCAGGTTTCATTATCATCGGCCCGCGCCATGGGCAATGACAACAGAAGTAATAGGGTTGCCAATTTCATTGGGGGAACCTCTCCGAAACATTTGGTGATGGGGCCGGTCGGGATGTTGCGACCGTTGGGTTATCTGCCTCACTAATATAACTGAAGCCAGGCCAATGGATTCCCGGGTTACAGAAAATTTACGGGTTTGCGACTTTCAACGGGCGATCGGGTTGTGCCGTCGTTTGGTTTTTCTCCATCAAAGTGCAGACATCACAGCATATTATGATGCTCCAGGCGGCCCCCGCCTGGAGAATAATGTTCGTGTAGCCTGCCGGCGCCGTCCGGCTTTACAAAAAGCTTACAGAGCGGCGCATGCACATTCATGCAGTCTTTATGACGCCGAACCTACAGGTTCGGAGTTGGTGAATCAGGCGGTGCCGGCACGTAAACCTAACGGTAATCACCGGCCCGGCCGGGCTCGTGGTACAATGCCGCCTGTTTGGGAGATACCCATACCCAGGGGGAGGTTCCTTTTCATGAAGGTAAAAGGTGTCATTGTTGCCGCCGGTTACGGAAGTCGTTTTCTGCCCGTCACTAAGACAGTGCCCAAGGAAATGTTGCCGCTGATCGACAGGCCCGCGATTCAATTCATCATCGATGAGTTCCTCGAGGCCGGTATCGAGGAGATCCTGATCATTACCTCACGACGCAAAAAGGTCTTGGACGATTACTTCGACCGCGAGGCCGAGATGGAAGCCCTGTACCGAAGCGAGGGGAAACTGGAGCGCCTGGAGAAGATCCGTCCGCCCAAGGCGCGTATCTTTTTCGTTCGCCAACAGGAGATGCGCGGTACGGGTCACGCCCTCCTGGAAGCCGAACCCTTTACCGGCAATGATCCCTTTATCGTTGCCTATCCCGACGATATCGTCTTTTGCGAACATGCCGGGTTGAGCAAACAGTTGGTAGCTGTCTACCGGCAACACGGAAAATCGATCCTGGCCGTCAAGAACCTCCACGATAAAGACGTCTCGCGTTACGGCGTGGTGGACCCCGGCGATCAGAATAACCCCTGCTCCGTGCGCCGGTTGGTCGAGAAACCGCCCGCGGGCGAGGAACCCAGCAAGCTGGTCAGCTACGGCCGTTACCTGTTCACGCCCGAATTCTACGAATACCTGCATCGGGCCTGGGAAACCCATCTCAACGGACCCGATCCCGCGGGCGAGTTCTACCATGTCAACGGTATCAACCTTTTGGCGGCCGAGGGCGGCATGACGGCCTACGATTTCAAGGGTGAGCGTCTGGACACCGGCGAACCCCTGGGTTTTCTGGAAGCAGTGTGTCGCTACGCCCTACAACGCGAGGACCTGAAACAAGAGGCGCGAGTTCTTTTCAACAAACTCGCCTCCCTATAACCGTAGATTCCCCCGGATCGAGGAGGCTGTCGTGGATTTCAAAACGTTTCAAGCATTGCCCAAGGCCGAGTTGCACGTACATCTGGAGGGCGCCATGCGCATTCAGCGCATCGTGGAAATGGCCGCCGAGCAGCCGGAGCACCCCTGGCACGGCATCAGCGCGGAAGACCTGGCCCCGCGTTTCCAAACCGCCTCCTTCCCGGAATTCCTGGAGCAGTTTATGGCGGGTTATGCGCTACCGCGAGAGGCGAGACATTTTCAGGCGATTACCGAGGATCTGCTGGCCGATCTGGGCGAACAAGGCGTGGTCGCCGCCAACATCCTCTACTCGCCGGGTGTTTACACCCAGCATTTGGGTGTGGAGTTGAAAGCCATCCACGACGGTATCCAAGCGGGCATCGCCCAATTCCCTCAGCTTCGAGTCCGCTTCATCCTGGACACGGTGATCAATTTGGGTTTCGAATTCATGTCGCGAACCTTGGAGGCGGTACTGGCAGATCGACGTGAATGGATCGGCGGGTTCTCCATCGGCGGCGGCGATCCGAACCTGGACATGCGGCCCCTCTTGCCGCTGTTCCACCGAGCCTCGCGAGCCGGTCTGTTCAATGTCGCCCATGTGGGTGAGGTAGACGGCCCCGACAATGTGGCTGTTCTGGTTCGCGAAACCGATCTCCTTCGTGTGGCTCACGGTTACAACGCGGTCAAGAAGCCGGAAGTATTGGACTTACTGAAAAATCGCGGCATCACCGTGGACATCTCGCCCACCAGCGGCCAACGCACGGGCGGCGCCCCGGACCTTGCGGACCATCCGATGAAGGTTTTCCAAGATCACGGCATTCCGGTTACGGTCAATACGGACGACCCGCTTTACTTCGTTACCGATCTATACAAGGAATACAAGCGCGTTCACGACGAGATGGGCTTCAGTGAAGATCAGCTCAAAGGTTTCATGCAGCACTCATTGACCGAATTTGAAAAGACCGCGGTCTGAAGCCGGTTCTACCACTGATTCACCCTAAGCCAGACGAGCTGGAAAAGGGGGGCACCAGGATAAAAGTGTTGAGCACCTGAGACCATAAAAGGTGCAACAACGGTTCCCCCTGAGATTGTCAAGATCAACGCTTCTAAGAATCTG
>JASJCB010000049.1 GCA_030066195.1 Acidobacteriota bacterium | reverse complement strand
CGAGAACCTGGGCCGTGATCTCGGGGAACTGGTGGAGGGCAGCCGCCGCTTGGATGACGAGGTGATTGCCCGCATTACCGCCAACCTCACCCAGATCCGACGGGCGGCCATTCGTGAATACGGGAGTATGCACGGCGGTCGGGAGTTGGTGGAGGTGGTCTCGCCCGCCTCGGAACAGCCCCAGGAAGAAGACCGGCCCTTACTGGTCTACCTGATCGACAAAGACATGGTTTTTGCCAATGAATTGTCCATTCAGTTGGAACTGTTCGGCTACAAGGTCGAAGTTTATGCCGGCATGGAAGATTTCGAGCGTTGCGAACGCGATATCGCGCCCGACGCGGTGGTGGTTGCCTATGATCAGAACGAATCCGCGCTGAACGAGAAACGCGATCACCGGTTGAAGCATATCCCGCTCATCTTCATCGGGCCCGATGAGGAGGTCGAAACCCGGCTGTCAGCATTGCGTTCGGGCGGCGACGCCTTCTTTACCCGGCCCCTGCGCACCGAGAACCTGCTGACCTGCTTGGACGGCCTGACCTCGCGGCGACCCATGTCGTCCTTCCGCGTTTTGGTGGTTGAAGACGACCGCTTTATGGCGGAGTACATCTGCGACGCTCTGCGCCAGGCGGGTATGATCGCCAAACCGGTGACCGAACCCATGAAGATCATGAAGCCCCTGCACGACTTCAACCCGGACCTTATCCTGATGGATATGTACCTGCCCCAATGCGACGGCTCGGAACTGGCCCGCCTGATCCGGCAGGAGAGCGCCTACGCGGGGGTGCCGATCGTATTCCTATCGGGGGAGAAGGATCCTTTCAAACAGGAAGATATCAAGGGCATGGGCGTAGACGACTTCCTGACCAAGCCCATCAAGCCGGAACTGCTGGTTTCTTCCATCAGTCACCGGGTCCTGCGCTTCCGGGAACTGCGCGCCCTGATGGCGAGAGACCATTTGACGGGTTTGTTCAACTACGCCACGGTCAAGGAACACTTCTTCACCGAGGTAGAACGCGCCAAGCGGGTAAAGACGCCCTGCACACTGGGCATTATCGATCTGGACAGCCTGGGCCGAATCAACGCCAGGCACGGTCACGCGGGCGGTGATGCAGCCATGCGCAACCTGGCTTTGATTCTGACGCAACGGTTGCGCGGTTCAGATCATATCGGCTGTTTCGAAGGAGCTGCCCTTTTGGTGGTGCTGACCAATACAGACGGCGTGCGGGCGCTTCAGGTGATGGACGAAATCCGCCGCGATTTCCACCGTATCAACTTGACGCTGGGCCGCACCGCCTTTCACGCCAGCTTCAGCGCCGGTCTTGCCTCCTATCCGCGTTTCCGCAAGGCTAAAACCATGATCGAAGCGGCGGAGCAGGCCCTACAGAAAGCCAAAAAGCTGGGAAGAAACCGGGTAGAGTTGGCCAACTGACATCCTGACACGGATGCAGCAAAAAGCCGTCACAAAGCTCGCTCATCACTGACAACGCGCCGACATTTCCACGCCCTGCCCGCGGTGACCGACACCGCGCGCATGTTGCCGGGTCGCGGGGGAAGCCATTCGAGTTTCAGACACTCGGATTAGATTGTCTTCCCGGGGAAGAATTTGGCAAATTGCGGTCAATTTGAGGTTGTCACCGGATCTTCTCATGACGTTAATGTGTTCTCGTGAAGGTATGAGAGATCAAGGCGTCCTGAACACCCCGTGAAAGGAATCGGGACGCCTCGAATTCTCGATGGTTGTCAGGGCATGCCCAATTGGTGTTCGCCGCGCGGTACCTCGCGGATTTTGCCGCGTTTGGCGGCAACCCAAACACCGCTTACGACCTGGCTGACCTGCTCGATCACATGGTGGGCGGAGAGAATGGCGCCCTCCTGCCAGCCCGGTAGGTAGGAAACCTGGTCACCGGTTACCCAGAAATGCCGGTCCGACTGCAACAAGCGCTCGTAATAACGCGGGTCCACACCCTGGTAATCGGCCCAGCCGCCGAACTGGTGGGGTACCTGTTGCCAGGCGATGGATAAACCCAGGTCCAGGGGAACATAGTCCGGGAATTCCGGGTGAACTCTCGTCGCCTGGTCCATGGCTTTCAGCAGCCTGGATTCCAAGTCCAGATCACCGAAGTCCACCGCGTTATCGCCGAAGTTGTAACAACCGGTCAGCACCCCCTTTTGGGTGAAAAAGTCCGCGGATGGATACCAGATCTGGGTAATGGTCTGGTTGGTCCAGGAGATACCGCCGTAGATGCGGTTGGCCTCGTTTTCCCAGAACCGCTCCTCCGCCTGCCAGCCGACCTTGCAGGTGGGCGCAAACGGCACCGCCGCCACCGCCTCTTTGAAAAAGGGATCGAAGCCGCTGTCCTCGCCGCTGTTCTCGATCACCTGGTCGAGAATGGGCAGCGGCATGTTGCTGATGCAGAAATCGGCGGTCATGTAATCCTCGGCGCCGGTTTGCGTATCCTGAACCCTGACCATGACGCCGTCCTCGTTGTTTTGCAAGCCGACGACCTGCTGGTTCAGGCAAACCAGGGAACGGATACGGCGCAGGAAACCATCGATGATCTTGTCCATCCCGCCCACCGGCTGGAACATGGTCGCCTGCCACTCGTAATCCTCGGGCTGGTAGAAGCGGTGCAGCCAGAATTGGGAATCCAGCAGTTGGGTGAAGCTGAGTTCGGGTTCGGGCAGGCCGGGGGTTTCCACGTTGGGTTCGATGACATACCCCGCGCGCCAGTTACCCTGATAGCGAGGGGAGTATTTGTATTGGTACTCCTCATCCAACTGACCGAAGGATTGCAACAGGCTGAGCAGGTTTTCCTTGTCGTCGCCCAACAGTTCCTCGTCCAATACGTTTTGATTGACCACCTTGGCCAGCATTTCTGCGATGCGGCCGCGCGTATCGTTGGCGATGCGTCGATTGGCGCGGGACTGACCGTTGAAGGCGTCCGGCGTTTGGAACAGGGCGGCGCGGTTTTCCATGACATAGACCTGAAGCGCCACGTCCAACTCGCGACAGTAGGCCAGTACGGCCTGGTGATGATAGGGAATGCGACCCGGCCCGGCATTCAGGTATTGGTCGGTATCGAACATACACACCTGGCGGGGTTTACCCTCCTGGTAGATGAAATCGCCGGAACGAACCGTGTAGTTGCGGCCGCCCGCGCGCGGGGCCGCCTCCAGGATGCGGCACTCGTAGCCGGCTTTGCTCAGTTCGAAAGCCGCGGTCAATCCGGCCACGCCGGCGCCCAAAATCAGAACCGTTTTGCCGCGGCCCGATTCCTTGGGCAAACGCGGCGGCCCGGCATATGCCTTGGGAGTTTTCATCAATCCCATGGCGACCATGCTTTGATAAACGGCGGTCGATCCGCCCGCGGCTCCTACCATTTCCAGAAACTGGCGGCGTGTCCAACGTCTCTTTTCGCCCATGTCCACTCCTTTTCCGCAAATAAAATTGGAGCGTGATCTACCGGGCCATGTTCGGGTTGTTTGTTTAAATGCAGGTCTAGTCTAACAGAATAAACGGGACGGGGACAAGGACGATTCTGCCGGAAGGTTCGACACGGCCGGGATACGGAGCCAAGCCCGCCGGGGTTGTCGCTTAATCGTGAAATTGGTGGTAAAGGGCAGGGCTTCCCATGCCGTTAGGTTCAAAGAATCACCCGGCAGCGAATCAATAAGGTTTAAAAAGAGGTGTTATCCTGTTATTTTATGTTTGCTGCAGGGAGAGGCACCTGGGAGGTAAGCCATGACGAGTCGTGCCGAACGAACCCGGGCGCTTCACAAAGCGTTGGGTGCACGGATCCTCATCCTAGACGGTGCCATGGGAACCATGATCCAGAGCTACGGCCTGGAAGAAAAGGACTACCGCGGGGAACAATTCACCGATCACCCCTCGGAACTGAAAGGCTGCAACGACCTGCTGTCGCTCACCCAGCCCGGGATTATCGAGGCGATTCACAACGCCTACCTGGAAGCCGGCGCCGACCTGGTCGAAACCAACACGTTCAACGCCAACGGTTATTCCATGGCCGACTACGACATGGAAGCCCAGGTCTACGCCATGAACAAGGCGTCGGCCGAACTGGCGCGCAAGGCTTGTGAGACCTGGACGCAAAAAACACCCGATCAGCCTCGTTTTGTCGTGGGGGTTTTGGGACCCACCAACAAGACCTGCTCGCTGTCGCCCGATGTCAACGATCCGGCGCGTCGCGACGCCGACTTCGACACCACCGCCGCGCATTATTACGAAGCCGCCCGGGGCCTGGTGGACGGCGGCGCCGATATCCTGATGGTGGAAACCGTTTTCGATACGCTGAACTGCAAGGCCGGCCTGTTTGCCGTCAGCCGCCTTCTGGAAGAAGTGAACCTGCCCATTCCCGTCATGGTATCCGGCACCATTACCGACGCCAGCGGGCGCACGCTCTCCGGCCAGACGCCCGAAGCCTTCTACAACTCGGTATCGCACGGCGGACTGACCTGCGTGGGTCTGAACTGTGCGCTGGGCGCCGACAATATCCGGCCCTATATCGAAGAAATGTCGGACGTGGCCCAATGCCTGGTCAGCTGTCACCCCAATGCGGGCCTGCCCAACGAACTGGGCGGTTACGACGAAACACCCGAGGAAATGGCGTCCGTGTTGAAGGAATTCGCGGAGTCCGGCTTCCTGAACCTGGTAGGCGGCTGCTGCGGCACCGGGCCGCATCATATCCGCGCCATCCGCGAGGCCGTGGCGGGCATTCCGCCCCGCAAGGTTCCCGAGTCCAAACCCATGTTGCATCTCAGCGGCTTGGAGCCCTACAGCCTGCGCGAGGACAGCCTGTTCTGCAACATCGGCGAGCGCACCAACGTGACCGGTTCGCGCAAGTTCGCCCGCCTGATCAAGGAAGAGCGTTACGACGACGCCTTGGAGGTGGCGCGCCAGCAGGTAGAGAACGGCGCGCAGGTGATCGACATCAATATGGACGAGGGCCTGTTGGACAGCAACGCCGCCATGGTGCGCTTCCTGAACATGCTGGCCGGCGAACCCGATATCAGCCGAGTACCCGTGATGGTGGATTCCTCCAAGTGGGAGGTCATCGAGGCGGGCCTCAAGTGTTTGCAGGGCAAGGGCATCGTCAACAGTATCAGCTTGAAGGAAGGCGAGGCCGATTTCATAGAGAAGGCCCGCCTCATTCGCCGCTACGGCGCGGCCGTCGTGGTCATGGCCTTTGATGAGGAAGGCCAGGCCGATACCATCGAACGCAAGGTCGCCATTTGTGCGCGCAGCTATAAGATCCTTACTCAGGAAGTCGATTTCCCGCCCGAGGACATCATCTTCGACCTGAATATCTTCGCGGTGGCCACCGGGATCGAGGAACACAACCGTTACGCGATCAACTTCATCGAGGCGACCCGCGTGGTGCGTGAGACCCTGCCCCACTGTAACGTAAGCGGCGGCGTCTCCAATATCAGCTTCTCGTTCCGCGGTAATAACGCCATTCGCGAGGCCATGCACGCCGCCTTCCTGTACCACGCGGTCAAGGCGGGCATGACCATGGGTATCGTCAACGCGGGCGCCCTGCAGGTCTACAGCGACATCCAGCCCGATTTGCTGGAGGCCGTGGAAGACGTTCTCTTCGACCGCCGCGAGGACGCCACCGAGCGCCTGGTGGAGATGGGCAACACGCTCAAGGGCACCAAGAAGACGCGAAAGGTCGATCTCAGCTGGCGCGAGCAACCGGTGACCAAACGTCTGGAATACGCTCTGGTCAAGGGACTCACCGAATACATCGACGCCGATACCGAGGAGGCCCTGGCCGAGCAGAAGTCGCCGCTCAAGGTCATCGAAGGCCCCCTGATGGACGGCATGAACGTGGTCGGCGATTTGTTCGGCGCCGGCAAGATGTTCCTGCCCCAAGTCGTCAAGAGCGCCCGGGTCATGAAAAAAGCAGTCGCCTGGCTGTTGCCCTACCTGGAAGAGGAGAAACGGCAAAGCGCCGATACGGGCGCCAAGGGCAAGATCCTCATGGCTACCGTCAAGGGCGACGTGCACGACATCGGCAAGAACATCGTCGGCGTGGTGCTCAGCTGTAACAATTACGAGGTCATCGACCTGGGTGTCATGGTGCCCAGCTCCAAGATCTTGGAAACAGCTTGCCGGGAGAAGGTGGACGTTGTGGGTCTGAGCGGGTTGATTACGCCGTCGCTGGACGAGATGGTGCACGTGGCCCGTGAAATGGAACGCGAGGGCTTCGACATCCCGCTGCTGATCGGCGGCGCCACAACATCGCGCGTGCACACGGCGGTCAAGATCGACCCGGGTTACAGCGGACCCACCGTTTATGTCCAGGATGCCTCACGCGGCGTCGGCGTGGTTTCCGACCTGCTTTCGGCCGCCAAATCCGAAGACTTTATCAAAAAGGTCAAAGCCGAATACGCCAAAACCCGCGCGGGCTACTCCGGCAGGCAAACCAAAACGCGTATGCTGAGCCTGGCCGATATGCGCGCCCGCAAGTTCCCGGTTCACTGGGAAAACTACACGCCGCCGGTTCCCAAGCAGCCGGGTATCCATCTCTATGAGGATATGGATTTAGCCGCGCTGCGCAATTACATCGACTGGACGCCCTTCTTCAAAACCTGGGAGTTGGCCGGCAAATACCCCAAGATCCTGGACGACGGGCTGGTGGGCGAAGAGGCGCGCAAGCTGTTTGCCGACGCCGGGCAACTGCTGGACCGCATCATCGACGAGAAGCTGTTTCAGGCGCGGGCGATCGTGGGTTTGTTCCCGGCCAACACCGTGGATGACGACGATATCGAAATCTACACCGACGAAACCCGCTCGGAAGTGCGCATGCGCACGCACATGCTCCGTCAGCAATTCGAGAAACCGCCGGGCCGCCACAACTTCTGTCTTGCCGACTTCCTGGCTCCCAAGGGCGCGGCGCCCGACTACATCGGCGCTTTTGCGGTCAGCACGGGCTTCGGTACGGAAGAACTGGCACAACAATTCAAAGACGCGCACGACGACTACAACGCCATCATGGCCAAGGCTCTCGCCGATCGTCTGGCTGAGGCGCTCGCGGAGAAGACGCACGAGCATGTGCGCAAGGAATTGTGGGGTTACGCGGATCACGAACATTTCGACAACGAGGCTTTGATCCGCGAGGAGTACACGGGCATTCGACCGGCGCCGGGTTATCCGGCCTGTCCCGACCATACCGAGAAAACCCTGCTCTTCGACCTGTTGGATGTCACGGCCGAAATCGGCATCTCCCTAACCGAGAACTTTGCCATGATGCCGGCGGCATCGGTCAGCGGCTGGTACTTCAGCCACCCCGAGTCCTTCTACTTCGGCTTGGGCAAAATCGCTGGGGACCAGGTTGTGGATTACGCAAGAAGAAAGGGTTACGAGGAAGCCGAAATGGCCCGCCGGCTAAGCCCCAACCTGAACTACGACCCGGACGAATGAACGAAAAGCATTTGAAGGAAAGCCGAAAGGCTTTCCCTCCCCTTGGAGCTTGCAGCTTGAAGCTTGTGGCTTGTAAGCCTGTCTCCGGGTTATGATTAGGACCATGGCAGAGGAGGAAGATGCGTGAAGTTCTTCAACACAGCCGGCCCGGTCATGTTCGAGGACCACTATTCCCTGGACCCTTTGGGCCGCATCGATTTAGATGAGCTGATGTTCCTGATTCAACAAAAGAAGTACTTTGTACTGCACGCTCCGCGTCAGACAGGTAAAACCTCCATGCTGCTGGCCTTGATGCGCAAGCTGAACAACGAGGGCAACTACCGTTGCCTGTATGTCAATGTAGAGGCGGCTCAGGCAGACCGGGAAAATGTGGGTTCCGCCATGCGCACAATTCTGTCCATGATAGGCAAGCATGCAAAAATGTTTCTCGATGACGACTATCCGGAAAAGCATCGCGCTGAAATACACCAAACAGAGGGACCGGGCAGTTCTCTGTATACAGCACTTTCCTCCTGGGCCGAGAAAAGCTCAAAGCCGATTGTCCTACTGATCGATGAAATCGATTCCCTTGTCGGCGACACCCTGATCTCCGTACTACGCCAACTGCGAACCGGTTACGCCGTCCGGCCCGACAGCTTTCCTCAGAGCATCATTCTTTGCGGGGTGCGCGATGTTCGTGATTACCGCATCCAGGCTTCCTCCGAAAAGGACCCGGTGACCGGCGGCAGTGCCTTCAATGTCAAAGCGGCATCCTTGCGTTTGGGCAATTTCAATGAGGCGGAAACGCATGCGCTTTTGCAACAACATACCGATGAAACGGGTCAGGTTTTCAGCCCGGAAGCCAAAGCTGCCATATGGGGAAACACATTGGGTCAGCCCTGGCTGGTCAATGCTCTTGCCCATGAGGTCACCTTCGCAATGAAGGCAAATAGGGACCGTACTGTCACGATTACGGCGGACATGATCATTCAGGCGGGGGAAAGTCTCATCCACCGGCGGGAAACCCATTTGGACCAACTGGCCGATAAATTACGCGAACCTCGCGTCCATCGTGTGATCGCCCCCATCCTTGCCGGAGATCCCCAATCCACGAATCTGCGCGACGATGATATTGCTTATGTCCACGACCTGGGCCTCATCGAAGCAAAGCCTCAGATAGCGATCGCCAATCCCATCTACCGGGAAGTCATTCCACGGATGCTGACCTGGCCCATTCAGGTTTCCTTGTCCCAAGAAACGCAATGGTATGTCTCCGCGGAAACCGGCATGTTGGACATGGCGAAGTTGCTGACGGCGTTTCAGCAATTCTTTCGGGAAAACAGCGAACACTGGACCGAACGCTTTCAATATAAGGAAGCAGGCGCCCAGTTGTTGCTGCAAGCCTTCCTGCAGCGCGTCGTCAACAGCGGAGGCCGTATCGAAAGAGAATACGGCCTGGGCCGAGGTCGCACCGACTTATTGGTAATCTTCAACCATGCCGAGGGAACTCAGAAAATCGTCCTGGAGCTTAAACTCCAACGTGGCAACCGGCAGGCAACCATCGAGAAGTCCCTTCCCCAGATCACCGGCTATATGGACCGTTGCGGCACGGAGGAGGGTCACCTGATTCTCTTCGACCGAAGTGATCGTAACTGGGATGAAAAAATTTTCAAGGCAGAAACCACCTTCAAGGGCGTCGCGGTGCAAACCTGGGGCATGTAAAGGTCTTACTATAGAATGCGTCGGCCATATGATGGGTTCGTGGTGGAAGAGGCGGCGCCGTTGTGCGGCGCCGCCCCGGGTAGGTTTATCGAATCAGGGCGCCGCGGGCGGCGTGAAGTCCATGAGACCGATAACGTCGATTTCATCGGGCCATAGCGGCGTGATTTGCCGATAGGGCGTTCCGTCTCCGACCTGGATTCGCATGGTTCCCGTGTTGGTTCCCGAAAGACCTTCCAAAGGTCCCCCGGGCGCGCCTTGGTAAGTGATTTCGTAGGTGATGTCAAAGAAACTGTCCACCATGAAATCGCCGTTCGGCATTCGTGTCAGTGTCGTACGTCCGGTCGCGGCCGGCAGCGATTGTCCACTGCCCGCCTCGATGCGCAGCAACGTGAAGTCGTCGTCGTTTTGCACCTCGCCCAACATGGAAACCATTTCCACGTCGAAGAGCTGCCACTTTTCGCCCGGGGTTCTGGGAGCGGAATGTGCCAGGCCCTCCATGGGAATGGTGAGCAGGCGTTCGAGGCCCTCCTGATCGCCGGTCCCCGCCCAACCGACCGCGCGGTTGCAAGAAAACCAAACCGGGATCCGGGTCCCGTCTTAAGAGGTTCCCATGTGCGGGATTTACAATTATCAGCGTATCCATGGGTAGGCCGTTAATAATGACGTGTATATCCGTGCTGTAATAAGCCTGTCTATCGAAGAAGTTCGTGAATGGAGGATCTAGTCACTCACGGACAGTTGCTTGAGAATGGGAAACAGGGTTTCCTGATGCAGAATGGTCAGGTCCTGTCGTGTGGTCGACAGCAGCAGCACCAGATCGTCGTCTGTACAGCGGGTAACCCAAAGCGCCGCCTGTTTCGAATTCCCGGCGGTAACCAGGCTTTGTTGTCTCCAGGTCCTGCCGTCGATAGTCTGGGTATGAACTTCGCCGCGAAATGCAACGGGTTGTCGGATCATGACCTCGATTGCCTTTTCAAGAGTATCGTCTTCACCGAGTGACAAAAACCTTGCCTTCAGAATCAGGTCGTTCCGGGTTCGATGTGTTACGTCGAAGCCTCCATCGGTCCAGTTGAGTTCCCAACCGGGCGGTAAGCGAAGGCGTAGGCGAGCGTCGGGGGAAGTTTGCGTTTTGTCAGCTGTCTCAGTCGCCTGTTTGTAGAGAGTGTCGCCCTGATAGGTCAAGGCGTACACGCGGCCGTCAAGGGTACGATTGAAAATGACGGGTCTGGGTGGGCCGATGGTGCGCAACCAGGAGCGACTGGGGTTGGCGAAATCCAGGAGACCGTGTCTCTCCAAAGCGCCGCGATGGACGGCTTTGGCTTCCAGACCACCGTCTTCGCTTCGACTGACGGTCAGCATGTGGGTGGAGAGACCGGCTGAAAGATAATTACCCGTATAAGCCGCGAATTCCGCTTTCGGCAAGGTATAGTCGTTGATGGTTATATCGGGTTGTGTGGGCAGGCCGAAATCGGAAAGCGGCTCGTCGTGTAGGATGTGTAGGGCGTTATTGGCCAGCCGTTCCAGCGATGCAAAGCGGCGAGGGTCCAGGCTGTCGATGACTGAAAGTAGCGCCACGCCGGTCTTGCGATCAGGCTCCATGGCCAGGAAGGCCGATGCGGTGGAGGTATTACCGCCATGGGTTATCAGTCGTCTTTGGTCCACCAGGTTGCTTTGCCATCCCAGGCAATAGGCGTTGTCTTTTTGATGTTCGCGCTCGGGCAGGGCGATATGGTGGCGCCACAATTGCCCAACACTTTCCTCACTGACAAAGCGCTTGCCGTCCAATACGCCGCCCGCCAGTAACATACGCATGTAACGGCCCATGTCCCGGGCGCCTGCCCGAATCATGCCGGCCGCGGCATAGGCATTGGTGAGCAGGGTATGTTCGGCCGGAATGGCCGCTTCGATGCCGGGATAATGACCATCGGGCGAATCCAGTTCCCGGAAGCGACGGAAATCGGCCGTGGTTCGCGTCATTCCCAGTGGTTCGAAGACCGTTTCCTCCATGAAGGCGGCGTAGGGTTTCCCGTAAAGCGTCGTGCCCACCAGACCCGCTACCGTGAAACCTTCATTGCAGTACTCGAAGGACAGTCCCGGTTCGCGGTTCAGCATGTACCCGCTGAGATTGCGCACAAGGCGTTCATCTGCGTCGTCATCCAAGTCGATGCCCAGGATACCAAGATCCAAAGACGGTAGCCCGGATGTATTGCTGAGCAACAGACGCGTTGTTATAAGGTCGCTTTTGGCCTTGCGCGCCGTGGTAAACCAGGGTAGATAGGCCGTAACCGGCCGGTCCAAATCCAGTTGCCCGGTTTCCGCCAATCTCAAAAGCGCCAGAGCCGTAAAAGATTTACTTATCGAGCCGAGCGGCATAACCGTATCCGCGGTAATCGGGGTATTGCCGGAAGCGCGGGCCTTGCCGAAACCCCTCAGGAAGACCACTCGGTCATCCTTTACCACCACTACGGCCAAACCCGGTATGGCATTGGCCTGGAATTGCTCTTCGAACCAGGCTTCCAATTCGGCGGTTCCGCCGAAGGATGGTGAAAAGGCGACAAATATTAAGATCGAGCTCAAGGCACTCATTCGCATCATCAGCCTCCTCATTCCACGATCAGTTCGCGGGGATCGACGGCCAGGGCGCGTCCCGCCGGCAGCCACGCACAGGCCAGTCCGAAGAGCAGCAGGCCCGGAATAATCAACAGCGTGCCCGTAACGTTTATCGAAAACGGAAAATGAACCATACCGATGCCTTCAGCCAGCTTGCCCAGCCCGAGGGGAATAAGCCACAAGGAGGTCGGAAGGGCCGCCAGCATACTGAATAGTATGGTGCTCAGAGTTTTCCAGACAATCGACATGCGTAACATACCGGATGTGGCGCCCAGGGCTTTGAGAATGCCGAACACCTTGCGGTGTTCCTTGATGCTCAGGATGGTATCGTTGAAGATGGACACCCCGGATACTGCCAACAGCACCAGGCACAACATGCTGAGCGCGAACTTCATACCGGAAAGTATGTCCACCAGTTCCCGCAGTTCCTCTCGGCTGGTGGTCACCCTAACAGCCTCTCCCCATATTTTTTGCAGGCGGTCCTTTCCTTCCTGGGGATCGAGACCGGGTTTCAGGTTCAATCCGTAATAACGGGGTTTCCAGTTGGGATTGAACCTTTTGGCGGCTGCCTCCCCGAAACGAAAACCCTGGCCGAAGTTTTGGCCGGTCTGGTAGATTCCGGTTACCCGAAACTCCAGTAATTGTCCCTCCGCGTATAATTGGAAGGTGTCGCCGGGTCGATAGGGGCCGTCCCGGGCGGTGTTCAAGGCCAGTGCGATTTCGTCGCCGGAAACGGGATGGCTGCCTTCCAGGTTGGTCATGCCGAAGGAAGACATGTCGCCCACAAAAACATTGCCGAAGAGTTCCTGGGGGCTTTCACCCCGCTTGGGCGGCAGCACCGCCGAAAACGAACCATGGGCCAGGGTTTTGGACACGGCCGGATCTACCTGCATCGCTTCCTGAAACTGTTCCGGTCGCACCCTGAACCGTTTACTGCTCAAGCGAACCGAGAGATCGGCCGCCACCATGCCCCAATCACCGGCGTGTTGATGAATATTGGAGAAACTGTGGGTTATGTTGACCGAAAATACCAGTACAAATACCGTGAACCCAAAGCCGATCATGGCAAATACGGAACGTTTGACGTTGAGTAATATGTTGCGAAAGCCCAAAAACACGGAAAGCGGCATCCATTGTAAGGTACCGGGTTTGAAAATACCTTTGACATGAAGAGAAGGTGCGCCGAACCGAATGGCTTCCATGGGCCGGACCCTACCCGCGCGTCTGCATGTCCACCAGGCGCACAATAGGATGGCGCCGCCTACCAGTAGCGCGGGCAGAACCAGGAACCAGGGATTAATACCCTCACTTCCCAGGAGGCCGATTTCTTCCATGGCGCCGCGATGTAATGCGCCGGCAATCAGGTGACCGCAAAGTATTCCCGGCGGAATGAATAAAAGCGCCGTCAACAGGTATTGCCTCAAGTAAATGCCGTTCACCTGGCTTGGGGTGAAACCTTGAGCCTTCAGGATGCCGATCACCTTGTAGTCGGAAAAAACCGCGCTTGTAACCGTGGCCGAGATAATGAAAAAGGCGATAATCAGGGCCAGGATTGCAACCACCAGCAGCGCCACGGCCACGATGCGGGTAAACAGGCCGTAGGCCAGGCGGAGAATCTTGACGGTGAGCATACTTCCCGCCAGTTCGCTGCCCAGCCAGGTTCTGAAGGCCTCGGCCAGTGGTTCGGCCTGATGCTCTTCGGCCACACGAATACCCAGATACACTTCCGTAAGGTCTGCCGGGGGCGCCATAAACGTCAGAAACCCGGGAGCAACCCAGCAGCTTGCCGGCGTTACGTTTTCCAGGTTGTTGAAGGGGTCCACCACAATACCGCTGACCTGGAGTTCCCGTTTACCGGCGGACGTGGGAATCTGCAAGGTATCGCCTCGCTCTATCTCGCGAGAAAGGGCCAACTGGTTTGTGATCCAGATTTCGCCGGGAAGCGGCACCGGGCGATCGCCGCTGAGAACTTCCGGATCGGCGTCCAGGATGCGCACATGGTCATGGTCCCGATCCAGGAAGCTGCGCTCGATAAGCAGCAGGGATTTTTTGATGGATTCGCCGTTGTGTATGACATCGCTCCCGGATTGCCAGACGGCCATGGGATCGGTAACCGAAACCACCTCGGGTCGATCGCGGAACCAGGCATAAACTGCATTTTTGTCGTGGATCTGTGTGTCGAGCTCAAGCCGAATATGAGAAGCGCGCAGATCGTCAAGAAGGATATTGACGGGGCTTTCCAAAACAGATAGCAACCCCAGAGAAATGGTGATAGCGATTGTGGCCACCAGCATGGACAAACCGCTTAGCACCACATCGCTTTTCTTGCGTTTCAGATTGGCCAGGGCTATGACCCAAACGCCATGCATCACCACCCCTTTCGGAAAGCCAATCGAAGAGCAGTCGTTCGCGCCGGTCCGGGTCCTGGTCGTCGGAGAACTTGTATTCGCCGATAATGGCCCCGTCCCGCATGAAACAGACCCGGTCGCCACAGCAGGCGGCATTCAGTTCATGGGTTACCATAATCACGGTCCGGCCCTGGCCGTGAATCTGCCGAAACAGATCCAACACGTCCCGGGTGGATGCGGAATTGAGATTACCCGTGGGTTCATCGGCCAGTATGAGAGCCGGCTCGTTGATCAGGGCTCGGGCCACCGCACAACGTTGCTGTTCGCCGCCCGAAACCTGTGAGGGCAACCGGTCGGCCAGATCCTCGATGCCCACTACCTTCATCAGGTCCCGTGCTCTTTGGTTTACTTCCTCGCGCCGGTCACTCAGGAGCCCTGCAATTTGTACATTTTCCAACAGGGTCAGGTTCGGCACCAGGTTGGCCTCCTGGAACACAAAACTCACGGAGTCGCGGCGCATCCCGGCCAGTTCTTTCTCGGATGCCCGATCCACCCTCAGGTTGTCCACCACAATCTCCCCTTCGTCGGGCCGATCCAAACCGCCCAGAAGGTATAGCAGCGTTGACTTCCCGGAACCGGAACTACCCATGATAACGGAAAAGGAACCTGCAGCTACCTCCAGGTTCAGGTTGCTGAGCACCGAAACCGATTCGGAACCCGTATCGTAGGTCTTGCACAAACCACGAGCATGCATCACCGTGTCATGTGACAAAACTTCCCCCTTCAACCGCCGATTGTTGCTTGCTCCCACCTAACACCACAACGTCGGCAGATGAGAAAAGTTTAGCGGCCGGCTCTTCCACGGCCTGCAGGCCCCTATTGAGCATGCAAGGCAACCGGTCGACGGGGTGATTTGCTCAATCCGTCATGAGGATTGAAGATGCTCGCGGAGAAACGCTTCGAGCGGATCGATGTGATGGCGTTTGTGCCATTCTCTCAAAGGCAGGCCCGCGCGTGATTTGGTATAGGATTCGTCGTGACCGTCCAAACAGTAGACCGTGTAGAGGTCTTCAAGCAGATGAAGCTCACCCGCATGCTCTCCCCTTCGATACGCGCGGAAGATGGGATGGATGAAGGCGCTCTCGTCGGCGTGCTTTGCCTCGGGACGTCTCGAAATCGCAAACACGTCCCCCTCATAGGAACCCCAATCGTAGGCCATTACGATGTATAGGGGCGCGTGGCCGAATCGTTCATGGATGTAGGCAATAGGAAGCTCCCGATAACAACGCAGTTCCTCGCCTTCGAGAACGAGCACGTCAGCGAGGAAGCCGAATTGCAGGAACAGCGCCGCCGTGCGTGTCAGCCGAATCGAGAGGTGACGCGCCAATACTTCGGGGGAACGCGACAGAGTTTCGTAGGCGAGCGGTATCCCTTTTCGTTCCTCGAGCAGGGCAAAGAGGGTTCTCGAGTTGTAGCGGAAACCCCCGACAAACGCGCTCGCTGCCTTGCGGAAATCGATGCTCTGGGACAGCGTTCCCATGAAGAAGAGACCCTCGATGTTGGTCGATTCCCAGGTGTTGGTTATGGCCGGAAGCCGATCGTCGATGACGAGGTCGGGGTGGGTGTGTTCGCCGAACATAGCGTGGTCGTAGCAGAAACCCGTGCAGTTGATGACCCGATCGAACAGGAATACCTCGGTCTCCCCCTCCGCCCGAGTAAACGTGAGCGTTACTTCGAAGACACCGTCCCGAACCTCGATCTGATCGACGTCAGCGTTGTAGAGTATGGACTGCACCAACTTCAACTGATACAGGTCGAGCGGGCTTGCCAGGTTTGAGCGCACGTAACCGCTGTGCCTGGTATTCCAGGCCAACTTGAGCGGTTCCGGGCTGGCTGCCACCACCAAAGCGGCAGTCTCCTGGACGGCATTCAGGAACTCGAAGGCAGCAACCCCCTTCCCGATGATGAGCACCCGTTGTCCCTTATAGCTCTCGGGCTCCATGGGCGCGTTACCATAGCCCTCGGTCACGTGCTCGATGCCCGGAATGGGCGGCATATAGGGCTTGGTTCCCGAGGCTATGATCAGGTACGGGGTTGTGTACGTTTCCCCGCTTTGATCGATCAGCGTGAAGATATTCCCTCGCTTTTCGATGGATACCACTTTCGTGTTGTAGCGCACCTCGAGATCGTGATGATCGGCAAAAGCTTCGAGATAAGCCACCATGTTATCCGGGTGGGGCCAAAGGTCCGTATCGAAGTCCCGGAAGTCGGGGCCGTCATCGTCGCCCAGGAGCGAGTTCCAGTCGAAGCGATGCATGATCTCGGGATCATCCGTGAGCAGAGGCGGTCGATTGAGGGAAATCAATCTTCGCGACCGTGGGAATTTGCGAAAGAACGTCCCGACACTTGCACTACCTTCCAAAATGAGATGGTCCCGCCCGGCCTTTTTCATGAAATAGCCGAGCTGAAGCCCCGCGGGTCCCGCACCGATGACGATATACTCGTGATGTGACATTCTTTCTTCTCCTAATGTGGGCTGAGCGATTGCGCAGATTTGGGATGAAAAAGAAACCGGCGAGAGCGTCTCGTTTAGGAAAGCTTGAATCAGCGCTGTCGCAAGAATAATCCCGATCGTAGAATCAGTCCCGCAAGGGACAGCTTATGGTACCCTTTTTTCAGAGTCACGCCAAGATCTAATCCTAATCGAAACATGAGCTTTTCGTTGTATCAACGACCAAAACCATTTTTCCCAAACTGATTGATTCTCGAATAAGTTCAAAGATTAGGCAACTAAAAGGTCACTACCGATACGCATCTGTTTTCCGTTCATGGCCACGCCTATGGCACGAATGTTTCGTACAACGGTTACGCGGGTCGGCAGTTTCGTGCGGCATTCAATCCTAGCGCCCCGGCGGGAACAAGGTACCTCCGGTGTCCCACCGTGTTGCCCGCCAGAAGTTCGACTCCGTGTGCGCGGGCTTGTTGGTGAAACAGCACGCGGGCGCCTATGGCGTACCCTTCGATCTCGTCGCATGCGACGTCATTGCCCGCAAGGAAATGATCGACAGTTGTTTCGTCGATGCCCTGCGGGTACACAATGAGTGTCGTGTCGCGAGCAATTCTTCGCATTTCCCGAGTCGTGGCATACCCCTTTGAAACACCAACCGTGTCGTGGAATGCGGCGAACCGGCGGTTGCAATTCGAGTGATCGAATACCTCGGGATCCGCTTGCCGGTAAGCGAGCCCAATTCTCTCTCGAGAAGGTCCAAGAGCATCGGGTACGCCAATTCGCGGTGGAGCGGTGCGGTTACTGCATCGTACTGTTGCGCGGTTGAATTGTAGCTTCGTGCCGTATTGGCGAGAGCTGCTTCGACAGGATCAGAAGGCGTTGGGTTCATACATCGGCTCCATCGATGATTATTGATGCGCAAATTCATCTTACTTCATCGGGAAGCCGGGTTTCAACCGAAGATGCCTCCGAGCGCCTCGGAATCGAAAGAATGGTTTGTCACCCTAAAACAAACCGCTACTCAAAAAGACAACTTATTGGTGTGCTAAACACGCCTTTTCGGGCAAATGAGGCCGAACAACATATTCAAAAGGTTGTGCCATTTTGTTCTGGGCGCGTTGTTGGAGATTTTGAGCCGACGCTCGGCGAGTTTGGGCGCATTGCGAGACGCACCGTCCCATCCAAAACGGCCGATGAGCGCATCGCCGGGCTCACGATGCGCCCATTTCGGCGGATCAGGCCGTGCAGGTCGGCAGCTTTGCGCGGTATTCGATCCACTTGCCCGAACGGGCGAGAACCGGTCGACGCTCGTTTGAGGTTTAGATGACGTTGCGTTCGTGTCCTTCCCAGTAGGGTTCGCGGAGCACTCGTTTCAGGAGTTTGCCCGTTGGATTGCGCGGTAGGACATCGGTGAAGTCTACCGAGGTGGGGCATTTGTAGTGGGCGATGCGCTCGCGGCTGAAGTCGATCAACTCCTGTGCCGTCAGGGACGCGCCGGGCTTGAGAACGATCACCGCCTTCACCGTCTCGCCCCATTTTTCGTCCGGCACGCCGATCACGGCCACGTCGGCCACCGCTTCATGGGCATACAGACAGGCTTCCACCTCGGCCGGGTAGACATTTTCACCGCCGGAGATGATCATGTCTTTCACGCGGTCGTGGATGTAATAATAACCCTCTTCATCCCTGTAACCCGCGTCGCCCGTGTAGAACCAGCCGTCGCGAATCACCTGCGCGGTCTGCTCGGGTCGGTTCCAATAGCCTTTCATCACGGTGGGACCGCGAGTGATGATCTCGCCGACCTCGCCCGGTTTGCACTCGCTGCCGTCCCCTCGCACCACGCGTACCTCAGCGCCGAACACCGGTTGGCCGCAGCTTTTAAGTTTCCCCCTGGCCGGATCATGGTCCCTGGCTTGAAGCACGCACAGCCCGCCCGTGGTTTCGGTCAAGCCGTAGGCCTGGATGAAATCGCAGCCGAAGGTTTTTACCGAGGCTCTCAGCAGGGCTTCCGGGATGGGCGATGCGCCGTACATGATGGTCTTCAGCGAACTGAAATCGGTTTTTCCGCAATTGGGATGCTGGAGCAGGAAGTTGAGCAGGGCCGGCACCATGAAGGTGTGCTGGATCGATTCTGCTTCGATCAGGCGTAAAATCTCGCCCGGATCGGCCTGGCTCAACATGACCAGGCGGCAGCCGTTGAACAGCATGCCCAGCGAATAACCCGCGCCCGCGATATGGTAGAAGGGAATGGCGCAGAGTACCGAATCGCCGCCGCTGATGACGCCGGAGGCATTACACAGCGGGCCCAGATCGGCCAGGTTGAGATGCGTCAACTCGGCACCCTTGGGCAGACCGGTGGTGCCGCTGGTATAGAGCTGGAAGGCCGTAGCCGTATCGTCATTATCGCGGCGCGGGTCGGTTTCGGGGGCAGTTTCCTGAAAGGCGCGGTAGGTAGTCCAGGGCTCGGGCAGGTTTTCCTCGTCCTCCAGGTAGACGATCGTTTTGACTCTCGCTAGGTCGCCGATGATGGAGGAAACCGCCTCCTTGAAACCCTCGCCGACAATCAGGACGCTGCCCTGGGCGTCGTTCACCACAAATGCGATTTCCGGCGGGGCCAGGCGCCAGTTCACCGGGGTAAATACACCGCCGGCCTTGATGATGCCGAACATGGACTCAACCACGGGCGCCTCGCCCTTGGCAAGGACACACACGTGCTCGCCGGGCTCCACGCCCGCGTCGATCAAGGCGTTGGCCACACGGTTGGCGGTCTTGTCCAGTTGGTCCCAGGTGATGTTGACGCCGCGATCGGAAACCGCCGGGTTCTCGGGGTGCATGGCGCGACGCCATCTGAGGATGTTGCCTACTGTCTTCATGGGGGTGTCTCCTTAACTTTTGGAGAACCACCCTCCACGTCGGCTGATCTCCATTCTATCGGTGAAAAAATCGCAATCGGCCCTAGGACGAACCGCTGACCGGCGTCACCGCAACCGGGCAAACCTTCAGTTCTGCCGTATGTGTGACGGGATCATAACCGCCCCCGGTGAGAATATTGACCGGGGTATCGTTGAAGCAGAAACTTGCGAACACGGTGCCGCGCGGGGAACGCGGATTGGCCTGGACCTTGATGTCCACGTGCCCGCGACTGCTGGACATACGCGCCGTGCCGCCGTCGGTAAGACCCCAGGAGGCCACATCGTCGGGATGCACTTCCAGCACTTCCTCGGGAAGCAGGTAGTCGATGCCGTGCGCCCGGCCGGTTTGGGTGCGCGAATGATAGCTTTCCAGGCGACGGCCGGTGGTCAACCAGATGGGGAAAGCCTCACTGACTACTTCCGCCGGGTCGCGGTAGTTGATGATCTTGAAGACGCCGCGACCGTTCTTGAAGCCTTCCTCATGCAGGCGCGGCGTACCGGGATGACCCTCATACGGAATCGGCCATTGGTGCTGCCCCTTCTCCGCGATGTCCCAGTTGATGCCCTTGTAGGTGGCCGACAGCTCGCACAACTCGTTGAAAACATCCCTGGCCGATTCAAAATCAAAGCCCTGGAAACCGATGCGGCGGGCAATCTCGTTGATGATCCACCAGTCCGGTTTGGACTGTCCGGCGGGCGGAACCGCGGCGCGGATGCGTTGGATGCGGCGTTCGGTGTTGGTGAAGTGACCTTCGGTTTCGCCCCAACTTGTAGCCGGCAGCACCACATCGGCGAACTCGGTGGTCTCGTTACGGAAGATGTCGATGACCACCAGGTGTTCCAAGGCGCGCAGAGCCTTCTCGCAATGTTTGCGGTCGGGGTCCGTGACCACGGTGTTTTCGCCGTCGATCAGCATGGCCTGGATTTTGTCGCCGGCCAGGTCGAGCGCGGTGACCTTGGTGATGCCGCGTTCCAGGTCTACCGTGCGACCGTACGCTTCGGCGAACTTTGCCTGGTTGGCCGGGTCCTCTACCGGTTGGAATCCCACGTAGTTGTTGGGAATGGCCCCGGAATCACCCGCGCCTTGGATGTTGTTCTGTCCGCGCATGGGATTGATGCCGGTGCCCTCGCGGCCCACGTTGCCGGTCATCAGCACCAGGTTGCACAGGCTCTGCACGTTGTCCACGCCGCAGATGTGTTCGGTAATGCCCAGCGTGTAGAAAATCGCGCCTTTCTCGGCCTTGCCGTAGAGAACGGCGGCCTGCTCGATCTTCTCGGCGGGGACGCCGCAGATGCTTTCGGCCCATTGCGGAGTGAATTGCTTCACGTGCTCCAGGAAAGCTTCACCGCCGGTTGTCCGCGCGTCCATGAAGGCCTTGTCGATCAAACCCTCGCGAGCGATGACATGGGCCATACCCAGCAGTAGGGCGGTATCCGAACCCACCCTCAGCGGCAGGTAGATGTCGGCCATCTTGGCCAGGCGGATGCGACGCGGGTCGGCCGTGATCAATTTCGCGCCGTTGCGCAACGCCTTTTTGATTCGGGTAGCCGCGACGGGATGCGCCTCGGTCATATTGGTGCCGATGCAGAAAATCACATCCGGCTTTTCCATATCTTTAAGCGGGTTGGACATGGCCCCCCGTCCGATGGTGGCTGCCAGACCGGCAACCGTGGGGGCGTGTCAGGCACGCGAACAGTTGTCGATGTAGTTGGTGCCGAAGCCCGCCCGGATGAAGCGCTGCATCATGTAATCGCCCTCGATGGGCGTGCGCCCGGAGGCCACCCCGTAGACGGCGTGCCTGCCGTGGATGCGCATGACGCGCTTGAAGCCGTCAGCGGCTTTGTCCAATGCTTCTTCCCAGGTCGCCTCGTGCAGTTCGCCGTCATCGCCCCTGACCAGCGGCGTGGTCAGGCGATCCTCGTGCTGCACGAAGTCATAGGCAAACTGGCCCTTGATGCACAGGGCGCCCTCGTTGGCGGGGCCGTCCATGGCGGGCTGTAAACCGACGATCTGTTCGCCTTTCGTCATAATGTCCACGGAGCAACCCACGCCGCAATAGGTGCAGATGCTCCGCGTTTTGATAATCTCGCCCGGCGTTTCACTGTAGCGCATGGCTTTCTTGTCGGCCAGGGCGCCGGTCGGGCAGGTCTGTACGCATTGACCGCAAAAAGTGCAGTCCGAATCTTTCAGCAGACCGCCGAACTCGGTGGTAATTTGTGTCTCGAAACCGCGATTCATGACGCTGATAGCGTAGTCGCCTTCCTCCTCGGCGCAGACGCGCACACAACGGTAGCAGGAGATGCAGAGATCGTAATCGCGCAAGATGAAGGGGTTGGTGTCGTCGATGCGGCTTTCACCCGACTGTTTGCCTTCAAACCGGCCCGTACGCGCCTGGTAGCGCTCGCTGAGTTCGGTCAATTCCTGGCTTGCGTAACCGCGCAGGGGCGAGACTTCCAATTCGCGGTTTTCGCTGAGCACCATTTCCAGCAAGGTCTTGCGATGGGTCTCGATGTCCGGGGTGGAAGTATGCACCACCATGCCCGCCTCGGCGCGCGTAGTGCAACTGGCCACCGGATTCTTTGCCCCTTCCAACCGGACCACGCACAGCCGACAACCTCCGAAAGATTCCAGGCGTGGATCGTAGCACAGGGTCGGAATGTCTTTTTGGTGCCGTTGCGCTACCTCGTACAGAGTTTCCCCGGGCGTAAAGTTAACGGTTTTGCCGTCCAGGGTCAGGGAAAATTCTGTGGGGTTTTTGGTCATGAACGATCCTTGGAAGGTCATTGCCGAGGGGCGGTTAGGAAGCGCAGTGCTGCTCAATACGTTCTGGAAAATATCTTACCAGACTTTCCGTGATTAGGGGAGCCGCAATCCCAAGCCCGCAAGCGCTGACGGCCTTCATGGTGCTGCCCAGGTCGGCAACCTCGTCCAGCCAGGCGGTTTTGTCGCGTGGACCGGCCGCCCCGGTGAGGCGTTCGGTAAGCCGTTGGGTGCCGATGCGACAGGGGAAACACTTGCCGCAACTTTCCTCGGCGAAGAAATGCATGGCCTCGGCGGCAATCGCCATCATGTC
Source organism: Acidobacteriota bacterium (assembly GCA_030066195.1). GTDB lineage: Bacteria > Acidobacteriota > Holophagae > Acanthopleuribacterales > Acanthopleuribacteraceae > JASJCB01. The sequence goes on along the minus strand of JASJCB010000049.1, from coordinate 46,909 downwards.
GCGGCTTGAGTCGAAGACCATGATACCGCCCGCGCCCAGGAAAGAACCCCTGGCTCGAATGCAGGGTTCGTCCAGGGTCACGTTCAGGTCGTCCCCGGCCAGGAACCCACCGGACAAACCGGCCATGGTGACGGCTTGAATGGTGCCGCCCTCCACGGCAGGGCCGCCCGCCCAGTCGTGCAATAAGGTATGTAGCGGCAGACCGAACGGCGCCTCGTAATTACCGGGCCGGGCCACATCGCCCGACAGGCTGATGATTTTGGTGCCCGCGTGCTCGCCCAGACCCAAATCGCGGTACCAGGCCGCGCCGTGACGCAGAATAGGCGGTACGGAAACCAGGGTTTCCACGTTGTTGACCACGGTGGGTTTGTCCTCGAAGCCGTGGGTAACGGGGAACGGCGGTCGGTTGCGTGGGAAGGGATGCTTGCCTTCAAGGCTGTTGATCAGCGAGCCTTCCTCACCGCAGATATAAGCGCCGGCCCCGCGTCTCAGGTACAGCTTGAAATGATCGCCCAGGTACCCGGCAGCCTCGGCCTCGCCGATGGCAGCGGCCAGGATGTCGTTGGTCTCGGGATATTCGTAACGCAGGTAGATGAACCCCCTGGTCGCGCCGGTGGCGAACGCGGCCAGGGCCATGCCCTCGATGAGCGCGTGGGGATCGTAATCCATGATAGCGCGGTCTTTGAAACAACCCGGTTCGCCCTCGTCCGCGTTGCAGATGATGGTCTTGGGTTCGCCGGGGGCGTCCCGTACGGCCTGCCATTTGCGGCCGGTTGGAAACCCGGCGCCGCCGCGTCCGGCCAGTTTACTCTCGGTAACCGTGCGGATGAGACCCTCGGGATCGTTCTCGGCCAAAGCCTTTTCCAGGGCCCGGTAGCCGCCGCCCTTGCGATAACCGGCCAGGCCGGCCCGACCCTCCTCGCGGATGCCGGCGAAGACGCATTCCTGGTAGCCGCCGGGGTTGGGCGCGGGTAAGGGCGAGGGTTTGTGAACCAAATCCGATACGGTGTTGCCGATGAGGGTGGTGTGACCCTCCAGAACGGGAATGGGATCGTCGCAACGACCGGAGCAGGGCATGGTTTCGGCGCCCAACGACCGGGCCAGTTCCCGAGCGCCCTTGCGGCAACACACCGGACCGGTGCAGACCCGCTTACCATGCAAGCCGCCGGGTTTACGAGAGAAATGGTGGTAAAAGGTGACTGTGCCGAACAAATCGGCAATGGGGATGCGCAGGCCGTCGGCGACCACTCGCAGCGCCTCCTCGGAGAGATAACCGTCGCGATCATGGAAGGCGTGCAGAACGGGCAACAAGGGCGCGGGTTCTCGGGCGTAGCGTTCCAGGATCTGTGCGTCGGTCATGCTCATGCGATTCACCGGTTCCTTTATATTGTTGACATTATTATGGGTTGGCGGAGGCTGAAGCGTCAAGCGGAAGTTGGTTGCTTTTATGTCAACATACTTGACAGGTGCGCAAAAAAAGCACATAATTGATGTAGGCTTGGCACTTGCCTGCCGCAATTTCAACATCGGAGGTACACAATGGCCAGATATAACGTTACTCTGAACAGGCGAATGGAACGAAACCTATCCGATACATCCGATGAGCTGGAAATCCCCAAATCCGAGGTCATGCGCCGGGCAATTGAACTCTACCATCATGTCGTTACCGAATCGGACTCTAACTCCGTTGAAATTTTAAACAAGGACGGCCAAAAGGTAAGACTAATTATTCGGTGATAACTGAGAGATTGTATGACAGAAGACCCAGTAGCAATGGAAGAGGTGAATATCACCAAGGACCCTAAAGTAGTATGGGAAGAGGTGAATCTTACCGAGGATCCTGACAAAGGCAAGGGTTTAAAATTTGATTTAGAACCTTACTCTCCCTTATGGGCTAAATACGTGGCTCCATTTGCGAGATTTATCTTTTTCCTTACCGCCGCGGTTGTTCTGATCCCTTTCTTTTTCGCTGCGTGGGGGTCCGACAAAAACCTCACGGAGATATTGGATTGGGCCAAGGTTGTGCTTGCCCCCGTAGTGGGCTTTGCATCTGCTGTCGTAGGCTACATGTTCGGAACCCGAAGCTCTCAAGCACCCTCTGGTACGCAGAATTTAGACAACAACAATGACTGAGGTTACAGGGGTCTGACAATTCGGCTAAAGCCCGCCCGGCCCGGAAACATTTCTTGGATTGAAGCGGGAACAAACCGCAACCCTCCGGGGCGAGCGCCAAGAGTTGTTGGGAGAGAGCGCACATCCCGGAAGGCCGCGGTTTGTCACCGCTGCAGTTGGGAATACAAACGCAAACTGCCCAAAAGAGGGATCAGATTTCTCAAATTATTTTCGGGGGCGTTCAGCCCCCGGGTTTTATTGGGCCAACAGGCCCGACATATGCGTCTGGTCCTCGTTGCCGAACAGTTCGAAACCGACGATCGGCTCATCGGAGGTGATTTCAACCCAGGACGACGTCAACGGGATTTCCCCGAACAGTTGGCTGAGGGTGAAAACCTGCTTTTCCTTGGCGGCCAGTTGGATGGTCTTCGGCGCGGTTGCCTCGCCGCCCACATCGTTGCGCAGGGTAAAGGTAACCGAGGTAGCGTCCGTGCCGACATTGACCACGGCCAAACCGTGCCACATTTCGCCCGTCACATCCACGAACGGCATGCAGATTTCGGTCGACGCATCCGAGGTAGCTTCCAAACCCGCCTGGCGTCCCGGGATCGCGGTGCCGAACAACTCGTATCCCGCCACGTTTGCCTCGGTGCCCAGTTCCATCCACTGGACCTCGCCCTCGATGCCCGCCTCGGCAAAGAAGTTGTCGGCCACCCAGACTTTTTTCTCACGCGCTTTCAGTTCGATGACGCCCGGTTCGAGCGCGACGCCGCCCACACCGTAGGCGTTGACGGCCACGCCAAGATCGAAGTCGGCCAGGTTGACCAGGGCAATGCCGGTCCAGAAGTCGCTGTTCTGAGCGATGTGCGTGAAGTAAAGCGTGTCGGTGGTTGCCGAGAAGTTGGGATTGTCGGCCGGTCCGCCGAACAGGCCTAAGCCTACCGTCTGGTTGGTGCCGTCCACGGTGCCGAAGATCTCATTCCCGGCCAGGGTGGCGTTGCCCGACTCGTCGAAAAAACGACCCCAGCCGGCGTCCTCCGGCACCGATCCGCCCAGGGTGGCAACCAGGTCGAGGGAGCGTTTGGCATAGCTGCTGTTGTCGATAAGCTCTTCAAAGGAACCGGCCACCAGGAAGGAACTGCTGGTTTCATCTTCGCCGTTGATGATATTCGCCCGAGTAGACCAGGTAACAGTATCCCTGGCGATATGCGGCAGGAACAGTTCGTCTTGCAGATAAGTGGCGGCGTTGACGCCGTAGGCCTTGGTTTTATCGGTGCTCAGGGTGTGTGCGAAACCCACCACCGAGTGGGTGCTGTCGGCGCGCACCCAGGAAACCGTGCCGGCGGTGTCCGGGAACATATCGCGCACCGATTCGCGGATGGCGCCCTTGGGTTCCAGGCTGCGCGATACCTGGTCCAAAATATTGCCGTCGGCATCGTAAGCGACCATTTGGACATCGCACCGGCTGTTGGTGGTGTTGACCACGCCCAACTCGGTGTCCATATCGGCGTCTTCGCTGATGTCGGTGAAGTAAAGCGCGGGGTTGAACACGTTCACGCCGAAGCTGAAGTTCAGGCCCGTCTTGGCCTTGCTGCCTTCTTCCTTGGGCAGTACGCCCCAGCGGTATTGCCCGGGCGGCAAACCGGCGATTTGCAGTACCTGCTTGCCGACGACCTCGCGGAAGACCAATTCGCCTTCCGTGGGTTCGAAGACCACCTTGGCCTCGCCCGTGGGACCGGGGTCGATCCACACTTGCAGCGTTTGGTGTTCTTCAACCGCGATCTTATAGTAATGGCCGCGATCCAGCGCAAAGCCCTGGTAGGTGCCGTTCTCTACAAAGGCGGCCTTGTCGATATCGGTATTTTCCTCAATACCCGCTGAACCGGGGGTTTCCTCCACCCAGATCTTGACCTCGTCCATCAGTTCCTTTTCAGTGTGGTCCAGGACGTAAAGACGGGCAAACCAAATGCCTGCCTCTTCGAAAGTGACCCGGCCAAGCATGGTGGTATTGCCCTCGACAAGCGTCGTGGTCCCGTCCTGGCTGACGATTTCCCAGTAGGGATTTTTCTTGTGGCCGGGCATTTGCGGAAAAGCGCTGTCGAAGAAGAGAGTGCCGCCGACGGGAACGCGCCAGTCGGATTGAGGCGAGGTAATACGGGGACGGCCTTTTTGGGCGGGGTCGTGCACCATCACCATGATACGCTTCTCGGCCTGAGCGCCCATCTTCGGGTTTTTCACCACGACGCGAGCCTGGTGGTGGCCGGGAATCGCGGCATTTTCAAATTCCAGGACCGGACCTTCATAGGTTTGTCCTTTGAACATCCAGTTGACCCTGGTGTCGGGGTCATCTGCCAGTAGTCCCTTGACCATCACTTCCAGGCTGAAATCTTCGCCCAGTTCCACTTCCAACTGTTCATCCGGTTGCGTCAGCAGGAACAGGGGGGTATCCACCTGGTAACGGACGGCGTCAAAACCCAGCACATCGTTATCGGCGTTCAACACGACATGGGCCAGGGTGTAGACCCCGGCCTCTGGGAAGGTGTAGGAGCAGGTCAGGGAATCCGCGCAAATGGTTTCATCTCTCTCCAACACCCGCCAGACGTTGCGGGTCGCCAGACTACGGGGATCTACCAATGTCCCGGCAAGGTTCACGGTATTGCCGACGCCGGCAGATAACACGGGAAGTCGGCCGGGGGCATCGGGATCGGCGGTGTCGATAACATCGACAAGCACATCGACCACTTCTACATCGATGCGGGCCGGGCTGGGGTCGAAGAAGATGCCCGGTTCGGTAGGATCGCCGTCGGTGGCGGAGCACAGAATTTCGAAACGTCCCTTCTTGGGAAAGTCGATAGTTACCGTTTGTCCGAACTTGGGCTCCAGGCGGCGATTGGCATGAGCGCCCGCCACTTTCCAGGCGAAGCCGATATCGGGGTTGTCCGTTTCACTGGGACTGGATGCGGTGAACTCACGCGAGGAGCCGGCCGCCACCAACACGCGCCGTTCCATGGGGTCGGTAATGACGGTGTCCAGGTCGCGTTCCTCGGTAACCGACAGGAAGAAGCCCTCGGGCGTGGGATCGCTGAGCCCGTCGCTGTCCGTGGCGTAACAGGCAATCGCATAGGGGCCCTTGGTCGGCGGGGTGAACTCGACCACGGTACCCTGCAGACATTGAGGGTCCCGGCCGGGCGAGACAATCAACCAGGTAAATTCGGTATGGGCGCCGCGATTAGCGGTAGCTTCCAGGACCACGGATTCGCCGGGCCTGACAATTCGTCGGCGACCGGGATCCGGTGAAACGATTTGGGTATCCGGCGGACCGTCACCAATGGCAACCAGGCTTACGTCATCTATTTGCAGTTCGGTGCAAACGGTGACCGGAGCCTTGAACTCCAGGGCAATGCGAAGGGTTTCGGGCATGTCTACCATGTGCAGGAAGACCTGCCTCCAACCGTCGCAGTCCTGCAAAAAACTGTATTCTTTGATTCGGCCGTCCACGGGTTGGTTGTTTTCGTCCAGGATGCCCACCCTGAAAAAGTCGGCACGTGACTCCGGGTCGACATTTTTCAAGCGGTACCAAAACGACAAGGCCAGTTGCGCGCTACCGTCGTGCTGAATCAGCGGGGAGGCGAAGATTTTATTCGAGCGCAGGCAGATATCGCCTATTGTGACATTGCTCACTCGTGCAATGCCGCTGCCGTGGCGCGCATCGTCCGCTTGGGCAACGCTCCAGTCAGATGTCCGGGTTCCGTCGTTATCGCCCGAGACAGAGGTCCACCGGGTATTGCCGGACTCGAAGCCGTCGAAAAAGATTTGGGTGTTCTTGGCCAGGGTGATCTCTTCAGAGGACAGGAGATGACCGGGGCCGAACATGAGGAGACCCATAAGGGAGAAAAGGAAGCGTGCCGACATGTCGTTCCTCGCTATTTGCACAGAAAAATAAACCAAACCTACACAACTACTGCTCATCATAGCAAATTGTGCGCCACGAATGCAGTGACCATCCACACCATGAGGCGGTTTAATCAAACAAACGCCTGTTCAGGTCGAGGCCGGTTTTTATCGATCGAACAGTTCCAAGAACCAGGCGGGGATATCGGCCACGCCTACTTTGGTGTCCAGTTCCTGGGCCCAGCGGAACCAGATGACGACGGCGGCAAGCGTTTCGTTTTTATCGTAAATATAGGCGCGAACACCTACTTTCCGCTTGTCCACCGGAACCGCGTCGAAACTGATCCAGAAAAGCTCCCCGGCATACATGGGCTTGTAATTGATCTGGTGGCACCAGCGCACGGGAAAGGTCATGCGCGGAATAGGCGGGTCGTGGGCGCCGCGTGCGGACGCGCTTTCCGGGGATTGACGCGAAAGGTCCAGGTAACCCATGCCCAGCTTGTCCAGCACCAGTTCTTCGAACGCCTGATGCGCGTAGTGCTGTAATCGCGGCATGTAGTAGACACCGTTACTGTCGACATCGCCGAAGGACCAGCGCCGGGTTACGTGAAACCGGGACCGATCCAACTTGCGGAGAGTATTGAGATCGGTAACCAGTTTTTCAAGTTCTTGCATTTATAGCTCCGCCCTCATCACACCTCGTTCCTAAATTATCGAATCTACGTAAAAACACTTGATAGACTCTTGATGAAAACCTGTGTGGAAGAGACAGAGGAAGTAAAGCATCGACATAAATCGGCATACGTAAGATACGCCGAAGCAATAAGATTGGCTCCGATCGAACGGGTGGACGTCCTTATTTATTTTTTGGCGCGTTCCTCCTGGTCCCAGGCGCGCCATTCCTGGATGCGTTTCCAGAAATAGGCGGTGAACTGCTCCACCTCGTGGGCCGGGAACAGGGCAATTACCTTTTGACGCACCGCATCGTGGGCGTAATCGGTGCCGAAGAATTCCCAGGTAATCTGGTCCAACTCGCTGAGGTGCTTCTCGCAAAACACCTCGAACTTTTTGGTTTCGAAATGCTTGTCAGCCAATGCCTCGTAGGCCTCCAATTTCTCCTCGTAACTCATGTCCTGAGCGGCGATGTCGAAATAGGGTTTCCAGTTCTGGTTCATGCGGATCTTGCGGCCCGTTGCCGCCACGTATACCGCCCAGCGGATGTTGGCCTTGACAATCCAGGGGAAGTGCCAGTTCAGCGAGGTGACCTGGGAGTCGGGACAGGGGTTGGCGAAGTCAATGGGGTACCATTCGCCGTTTTGGCTGAGGCTTTCACAGCTGTTGAAATCCCAGGCAAAGAAGGAATTGATGATCAGCGTAATCGCTCGTAAGCGTTTGCGATCGGCTTCCGTAATATTGGCGGGACCGGGCTGGTAGCGGGCATGCAGGGGGGCGCTGGGATCGTAGTCCAGCATCTTCACCTGGGGACCCAACCCGATGCAACGCACGAAGCTCTCGAAGGGATTGACCGCTTTTTGCACGTGCATGATGAACTTGCCCGACTCCTCGTAGGAAGAACGCAGTTGCTCTTCGTTGTCGATCCGGCTGACCCCGCGCCAGCCGCCGCCGTCGTAGGGCTTCATGAAGTGCGGGTAGCCCAGGTCCTCACCGATACTGCCTAGGTCGAACAGTTTGGCGTAGCGCTTCAAAGTAGGCTCCAGGTCGTCCGTGCGATCGTAGGCCTTGGGAGGAATCATCCAGGTGTCGGGAATGGGCAGGCCCAACCGCATCATGGCGCAATAAGTGGTTTGCTTTTCCATGGATTGCACGGCCCAGGGATTGTTCAGCACGTAGAGATCGTCCATGATGACAGATTTTTTAATCCATTCGCGGCTGGTGTGGTACCAATGCGTCAATCGATCCAACACCACGCTGTACTTACACCCCTGGCGCAGATTGTAAGGCTCGATGCTCACGCGCTCCACTTCAAAAGAGAACTGATTCTTACCGACCTTGATGGAAAGATCCAACTGTTTCATGATCGCTTCGAAACACAACGGCCAACAAATGTCGGCACCCAAGGAAAGACCGATATATTTGGTTACCTTCGCCACGGCAAATCCCCCTAAAGCTCTTTATGAAAAACCCGTTATATGAGGCATTCTAACACGAAGACATTCCGTCCATGACGGGTCTTTTATTCGTAAACCATCCACAACGGTCCGGGAAACAGCCACGACAGGCCCTCACGCAACCGGTCGCGCCAGTTTTCCCAGTTGTGCCCGTCGCGGGCTTCCACATACTTCACCTGCATGCCCGTTTGCTGCAACATGGGCAGCAGCGAGCGATTCTCGTAGATCAGCGACTCGTAGATGCCGCAACTCATGTAGATTTTGTTGGTCGGCCGCCCGGGTTTGTCGCGAAACGCGTTCATGAAACGAACCACGGGTTCAAAAGCCGGGCCGCGCGGGTTGGCGCCGATGTCGGTAAAGGCAAACGATCCCGATTGCAGCATCAACCTGCCGAAAACGCCCGGATAACGCCAGGCGGCAGCCAGCGAGGCAACGGCGCCGAAACTGGCGCCCATCAGGCCGCGCTGGGCGGGGTTGGGCTGGATGGGATAGCGTTTTTCAACCCAGGGTAATACTTCTTCCACGATGAATTCGGCATGGCGCTCGTCAGCGGCGTACTCTTCCAAGCGATCGACGGCCTGGGTGAAGACCACGATCATATGAGACAACTCCAGGCGGTGGATCAGGTTGTCCAGAACCGTGTGCAAGGCCGCATATCGCACATAGTCCATACCGTCGTGAACAATCAGCAGCGGGTAACGGCGCGTGGCCCGGAAACGAGCCGGCAGGTAGACCGAAATCGCACGTTCGCCGCCGAAGACCTTGCTGCTGATCTGGTAGTCCTCGATGCTGCCGGGCCTGGTCTCGGCTTCGAAAAAGGTCCAATCCGGGGTGACGTAACCCGGGGTGTGCACCACCGAATTGAAGCCGAAGGGATCGTGTGCGACCTGGGGGTTGAAGGGATCGTGCACCCACTCGTGCTTGCCGTTGGTAACGATATCGAATTTATACTCGATGCGCGATTTGGCAGGCAGGTCCAGGATGAGGTACCACAGATCGGTTTCGCCCAGGCGGGTCAACTCGGGCGCACTTTCCAGACCGTAAACCCAGTGTTGCAGCCGTACCTCTTCCACCTTGCCGCGGAAGACGAAGGTGATGGCGTTGTCTTCCACGATGGGGAAGTCGTAATTCTCGATGAACTCGTCGATCACGGCCTCGTTGAGGTCCTTGCGTTGCTCAAGTGCGCGAATAGCCAGGGTCACGCTAACTCCTCCACGGTACCATCGGATTTCAGACGGTGGATATTTTGTCGGGGATGCCACCGGCCGTCCACGCGGTCCACGCGAGCGCCGTCGTCAAGCGTAAGGCAGGACGCGGCCTCGAACCTTCGCGCAAAGATGGAAACTCGGGTGGGGTTGTCCAAAAGCAGGCGATTGCGCGCGTGAGGCAGCGGGACCAGATCGTCGAAAAGACCCAGGCCGGCTTCGAAAACCTCGGCGTAACCCGGTCCCTGCGGCGGCGAATCGTGGAAAAGAACCACCTGCTCGCCCAGCACCATGGCGCCGGCGGACGAGGCCAGCACGGTCTTCTCGCGGATGGGGCCTTCCAAACCCAGCAGGCGCAAACGGTTCAACAAAACCGCAACGTGACCGCCGGCGATTAAAACCGCGGGGCAACGGTACAGGGTATCGGTTAATTCCAGGTGGTGTTCCTTCAAGGCGGGTCGCGCATAGGGCTGCCATTCTTCCAGGAAGGCTTCCTGCAAATTGCGCATGTGGCCCAGGTGATGCCGATCCAACTCGCGAACCATGGCCAGGGCGTCTTCGATCTCGGCCAGAACCACGTCCTCGGGCCAGTTGTCCAGGTTCCCGGTGAGTTGGTGGACACAGGCCAGGGTATGGCTGAGGCGAATCCGATAGATCTCCTGCAACTGACGCATGCGCTGTTGGTGTCCGCGATGGGCGTCGCGGAAGATGGTATCGGCCTCGAAAAACTCCTCGGCGCGGTGATGAAGGCGCAGGTTGATGACCTCGCGGTCGATGCCGGCCACAAGTTCATCCATTTCCATTTCGCGCTCCTGCCAACCGGCCGTGATCACGGCGCAAGGGCCCTCGACTTCCATGGCGTTCAAGGCATCGCCGATGGTGGATTGGAATCGTTGAGGTCCAAATAGCAGCAAGTCAGACATGAACCGCTCCACGATAGAATGGCGGGCGCCCGGCGTTTGCCGGGCGCATGAGAAAGACTAAGCGTTATAGCACACCCCACCGATTGTGCAAACTGATTTGTGATTGCGTCGGTTCCATTCCCGGTAACGGGACCGGGTTGCCGACGAAACGGGGCGCCGTTCTCGGGCGGCGGTATTGTCAAAATGAAAAACACAACGCGACGGCCGGGAATCGGATTGTCCATGTACGAAATGGGAGTTTAAAGCCCGAAGAAACGGACGCCGAGAACTGACGAAGCAGTATCATTCCCCGATATCGGCGCCATGAGCCGTCAGTTTCACAACTTCGTGCCCGGTTCGGAGCCTCATCGGCCGAGAGCCTTAAGGGCGTTTCCGCGAAAAACAACCCGAGTTGATGGTTTGGTTGGGCACTTTTCCGGGATTGGAACCGACTTCGGGTTGTCCAGGTATAACCAATCTCGGGAACGGAACCGGTCTTCGACCCCGAAGACGGTCCTGTTCCCGGGAACGGAACCGCTCCGACGAGTGCCAACCGGTCCCGTTCTCGGGCACAAGACCCCTTGACGTCTTTCCAAGAGGCTTTTTGGACCGAAAAGTGGTGGTATTTGGTCCAAATCTAGGTAATACAACCCAGCGAGGCGATATTTCTCAAGAACAATGTGCTCGTGGTCATCCCGGCCTGTTACTCCAGTTCGCGGCAACAGTTCCGACAGACCAGGTAGGCGGTCAGCCCCGGGCCGTCCTCTACGTGCAGAGTTCGGCCTGTTGATCTTTGAGAATGCGTTAATCGCAGACAGGACACAGGGTTTCCAGCCCAACCTTAATGATCTCCACCTCCTTTTAGACTTTATAATGGTTTTGCGTCAAAAAACTCCGAACTTCCAGTTTCTTAAGATTCATCTTCGTTTTCACAGTGAACACCCGTTCTTGTACCGGGAAATCATCAATAAACCGAAAGACTACCGGCCGGTTCGCTTGCGTTATGGTTCGAAAAGTTGGGTGCATCGCAACACGTTGCATTGCACCCAATCATTTGTTTCGCTAGCAAATTTTTGTGCAGCACACGCAAGTGCAGATTGGAGGCGACACTGATCCCAGGTCGTTCCCACCATCGACTTGTTTTTTCTCAGGATCGGTCAAAAAGCTCTGGATTTCCAGTTTGTTCAGTTCTAGTTTCTTTTTCATAATGGACTCCTATAACGAGTGAAAGTTTAAAGGCAAAACCAGGCTAACAAAACCCTGAAACCCATGAGAGACCAACTGTAGCCATAATCGAGACATTTCCCGAATTTAGCGGGTTTATGTCCCGATCGGGGCTATCATGCTTCCAAGTGCCTCAATTGGGGATAGTTGTGCTTTACATTGTCGGCATGTCTCAAATTTAGCTCCAAATGTCCCGGCTGAGGCTACCTCGATTTCCTAATTCAGGCCTATAATGAGCCCGCTTTAATAACAACGCGTGGTTTTTCGTTTGCATTCTGGAGGAGAAGATGAAAAAGCTTTCGTTAGACGCATTGAGTGTTAAGAGCTTTGTTACATTCGAGAAAAACAAAAAGTCTCACTTTAATGCACAAGGAGGGAGTGATTTTACTGTTGCTACACAGAAAACTAGGCCTTGTTGTACGGCAGCCTGCTAACAAGAATCTTCAGGTTTTGAGTAGACTTAGCTTCCATCCATCTTCAGCCTATGGCTGTTCCTAAGGCGTACGGTAATTTTCCAATTGCCGTACACTGCTTTTCCCATTTTTGATTACCGGAACTCGGCAGCGTATTCCGATGGTGTTTTTCCATAAACCTCGCGGAATTTTTTGGCAAAATATTGGGGTTTGGCAAAGCCTACCGTATAGGCAATTTGTGTAATCTGATCGGTATGGTTTCTCAGTAAATGAGCGGCTCGCTCCAAACGAATGTCACGCATGATCTCCGACGGCGTTTTGCCCGTGGTCGCGGCGATTTTACGGAGCAGTTGGCGCCGGCTGAACCCCAATGCCTCCGCCAGTTCGTTTACACCGAAACCCGGCTCGGAAAGGTTTTCTTCCACACAGACCACGACCTTTTTCAGGAATTGCGCTTCACCGGAGAGCACCTCGATGTCGGCCGCGGCAGCCGTGATCTTTTGGGAATACAGGTCTCGCAGCAGACGGCGGTTACGGATCAAGTTATCGATTTGGGATAGGAGAATTCCGCTGTTGAAGGGTTTGGTGATATAGACGTCCGCATCGTGGGCCAATCCTTCGATGGTCTGGTCCGCCGCTGCGCGCGCCGTCAAGATGATCACGGGAATATGGCTGGTGTGCTCGTCCTGCTTCAGCTTTCGGCATACCTCCAAACCGCTGATCCCCGGCAGCATGACATCGCAGATGATCAAATCGGGTATCTCCTCCAACGCACGGACCATGCCGTCTTCACCGCTCTCCGCCGACAGGATCCGGTAGTGGGTTTGCAGCATGGCTGCAAGATAAGCCCGCATCTCCGAATTATCCTCGATCAACAAGACGGTTGTTCTTCCCTGGTTTTCTTCAGTGGTCTCATCCGGTGAGCCGTCCGGTTCCTGCATGCGAAGCGTTTCCGGATCGAAGCGGGACGGTGGTTCAACGGGCATATCGGCCGGGATATCCGCGGATAACTGCTCCGGCTTGAAATGCCGGCAGCCCTTGGGTAGCCGGACCGTAAATTCGCTACCGAAATCCTGTTCACTGGACACCCCGATTTGTCCCGCGTGCAGTTCTACCAATTCCCTGGCGAGGGCAAGACCGATGCCTGTACCGTGAAACTTACCGGTCCCGGTTCCCGCCTGGTAGAACCGGTCGAAAAGATGCGGTAAACGGCTCGCATCGATACCCGGACCGTTGTCTTTGACCGAGAACTGCACGAACTCGTCTTCCTCGCTGAGAGTGACCACAATGCGCCCGGAAGGGGGCACGTGCTTGAATGCGTTGAAGACGAGGTTGGACACCACCTTTTCCATCTTATCCGGGTCGAAAAACACGGTGACGGGATGGTCCGGCAACCGTGCCGATAGAGAAGGACCCTGCTGTTCCAGCGGTTTGAACTGAGCCAGACAATGATCGATAAAAGCAACCATGTCCATTTCATAGATATGCAGGATCATGCGGCCGGCCTCCAATTTGGAGACATCCAACAATTCATTGATCATCTGTAGCAAGCGCAAGGCATTACGCCGAATCCCCTGGTGAGTGTTCACGACCTGGGAGGGTAAATCGGCATGGGCCGGGAGATCTTCCAACGGACCCAGAATAAGGGTGAGGGGTGTTCGGAATTCATGGGACAGATTGGTGAAAAACCGTGTCTTCAGTTGGTCCATTTCCCTGAGTTTGCGCTGTTGCCGCAGCACCTCGTCGTTGCGCTCTTCCAGGTCTCGTGTACGTTCCGCAACTTTGCGGTCCAAGCGCTCATTGATTTGCCGTTCATGGTCCAGTTTGTTTTTTGCCGCGCGCAAATAGGCAAGGATCGACAGCAGTAAAACCATACCGTAAAGCGCGTAGGCCGGGCGCGTAGCCCAGAACGGCGGCTTGACCACCACGCCCAAGGTCCGCGCCTCTTCCTGCCAGCGGCCGTCCCGGTTACTTCCCTTGACATGGAAGACATAATTCCCCGGTGAAAGGTTAGCGTAGGTTACATCGTTTTTGACACCGCTGGTAAACCGCCACTCGTCGTGAAGGCCCTCCATTTTGTAGGCATAGCGGTTGCGTTCGGGAACGGCGTAATCCAGGGCGACGAATTCCAGGGAGATAAAGTTTTCACGATGAGTCAACGAAACTTGCCGAGCCAGGCCGATAGGTTCCTGAAGCGGTGAAGACGGCTGACGGTGGCTGACCGGCTCGTTGAATATGGACAGGCTGGTCAGGAATACGCGCGGCGGCAAAGGGTTGTCCCGAATAGTCAGGGGATCGAACACATTGAAGCCGCCTTCACCGCCGAAATACAACTTTCCCGCGCTGTTCTTGAAGGCGGCGCTCCCAATGAAACTGTCGGACTGCATGCCGTCGCGGGCGGTATAGGTCCGGCTGAGTTTGCGTTCCGGGTCGAATCTCACCAGACCGTGGGGCGAACTGATCCACAACAGTCCGGCGGCGTCTTCCAGGACGGCCTCGATGCCGGTAGGTAGGCCCTCCTTTTCACCGAAGCGTTCGAAGAAAAACCTGTCGCCGTCCTCGACCAGGCGGTTCAAGCCCCGATAGGTTCCTACCCATAGGGTTCCCCGTTGGGTAAGACACAAACTGAGAACACGCCGGTCGTTCAAGGCTTTCGGATCTTCCAGGTTATGGCGAAACTGTTGGAACACGCCTTTTTGACGATAGCACAGTCCGTCATCGGTGCCGAACCACAACCTTCCGTCCCGGTCCTCGGTAATCGCGTAGATGGTGTCACCGCTGATGCTGTTTTCGGAGGTCCCCGCAAGAAAATGGGTGAACCTGCCGTCTTCAAACAGGTCAAGACCGCCGCCCACGGTGCCGATCCAGATACGTTTCCGACGATCCTGATACATGCTGAGGACGGCATCGTGAGCCAGGCTGGAAGGATCTTGCCGATCGTTCAAGTAACGCCGGACAGGCGCCGAGCCGTCGCGCGGAATCAGGGTCAAACCGCCGCCCCTTGTCGCTATCCACATGAGGCCCCGGTGGTCCGGCAGAAAGGACGAAATCAATCCATAGCCCAATGAGGACGGGTCGTTCGGATCGTGAGCGAAATGCCCCGAAAGGCTGCCGTCCCGATGATAGCGGAACACGCCTTGATTGGTGCCCAACCAGAGGGAGCCGTCGGTATCCTGGTGAACCGCGGTGATGCCGGGGTCCGGCTCCTTTTGATCCGCGGCCAAACGGAAATGGCCGAAGCGCGAGGTTTCCGGGTTATGCAGGTAGATGCCTTTATCAACGGTGCCGATCCATAAAAGGCCCGTCCTATCGACCATCATGGACCACAGCCATTTGGAACCGATACCGTTGAGGTTCAGTGGGTCCGGCAAGAATTGCGTCAACCTGTCGGCCTTGGGATCATAGAGCAATAGTCCGTTGCCCACGGTGGCCACCCATAGCTTCCCGTTCATATCCTCTTCGATGCCGGAAGGATAAAGGGGCCCGCTAAGTTTCAGATGATCGAAGCGGTCGAAAATACTCCTCACCCGGCCGGTCGTGGGCTCGAACCGCACCATATTGTTTTTCACTCCCAGCCACAAAGCGCCCTGGCGATCCTGGGTAATCGCCAGCACCTGGTTGCTACCCCCCATCTCTTCCGCGGTAATATCCGCCGGGACGAGTTCCTGGCCAGGCTTCCACAGCATCAAGCCCTTCAACGTGCCGACCCACAAGACGCCGGCCTTGTCCACAAAAAGATCGAAAATCCAATTGCTTGCCGGCTTGGAGGCTGCGCTGTCGGTTGTCAGGTGTTCGAAACGCGCCGAATGCGGTTCGGCACGTCGATGCACCGCGGTCATGACCAGGATGCCTTTTCCCCTGGTGGCGATCCATAGAGAACCGTCCGCACCTTCACACACGGCGATCAATTCGGCGGCCGGCAAACCGCCGGGCGTTTGTGGCTCGGGCCGGTAGTGGCTAAAGCTGTCGGTTCGCCGGTCATAGCGGTTCAAACCGTTGGTGGTTCCGATCCAAATATAGCCGTCACGATCCTCGAACAAACACAAAACCTTGTCCTCGGTCAGGATATTGGGATTCTCCTCGGTATTCTTCCAGGTTTTGAAGCCAAAGCCGTTGAAACGCAGCAGGCCGTTATCGGTACCGAACCACATCCATCCCAGGTGATCTTGGAGCATGCAGTTGATTTTGGTGTTGGCAATGCGCTGATCCACACGGATTTGCTCAAAGCGGACACTCCGTGTGGGCCGGCGCTCGCGGGCCTCCACTTGTTGACTGACCGGTAGAAGCAAAAGTGAGATCCAAATCGACCGAAACATGACAGCATTCCTGTACATTGATCATATCGGAAAGAGGAGGTCGGGGGATAGGCCTCTCTCTTTGGTAATCCTTTTCAATCAAAGGCCGTCCAATGCCCCGTATCATAGTCGGCGTCAGCCTATATTTCAACATGATGATCGATAAAGCAAAAAGAGGACTAAGCCTCATTTGTACATATTCAAAACTAGAGGCCCAGATAATCATAAAGCCGGCATAAATTCAATAGATAATATTGCCGGCAACAATTAAAAAGGCCCGAGTGGCACCGGAATGAAGACCATGCGTTTGGTGTGTGTAGCTGAAAACCATGACGATAGAAACCGATTTTGGGGCGGAGGCGGTACACAAAAGGTCGATCTTGATGCGCTTGCGACACAAATGGCTAATGGTTGGCATGGTTGGTTTCCACCCTCCGGCTCTCCTGGTGTTCCTGTCACCATATCGAATCAGTTGGGCGGGCGATGATGCTGAAATTCTTGCGGAACCGGCTCCTGGTGAGGTCGTCGATGTAACCCGGCATTGCGGCGTCCGGGATTGTTTTTATGATGGCATCCTTAAGGTTCGGGAATTTGGCCCGAATGAAGCGCTTCGAGTCATTGCTTTCGTCGGATAGCCTGATCTTTTCCAGCAGCATGATCCGCGAGGGGTTCCACAACTCCGCGCCATCGTCCAACAAACGGTCCTTAAATGAGACTCGAGGTCGCCGGATCGGAGGGCGGGTGGAGGTCTCCTCGTGGTGGCCGGCGTCGGCAGCCACGGCTGCGTCTTTCTTCCGTTAGTTAAATGAGACCCCGGTTACCAAGCGAAAACGTGAAACTATTTCCCCGCAACCCCAGCTGGCCCAATGCTTTTACGAGTTACGAGTACCTGTCACCCTCTACCCCGGTTTGTGGCATCGCGGTTTGTGGCATCCGTCGTACTGCCGTTGGGTCGGACTCAAAAGGTTGGCTACCCGTAATAGGGGGCCGGGAGCTTGCATTGATATTGAATTTACATAGAGATCCATAAAAATCACAATTTGTGATTTCCATAATTTTCGTATATTTGCAGTAGCAGGTTATTGACTTTTTTGCCGGTTTCATGCATACTTCTGTTGTTTAGAAAACCATGATCGAGGTGCCCTGCCGGTTACCTCGGCCGCGGCTCCCTAATCCCGGCCCATATACATTGATCACAAAAGGAGAAGACATGACACAAAAACCCAAGCTCAAAGAGATTAAGCTCAAAAGTTTCGTAACCCAAATCCAGGCTGAAGAAACCCGTGGCGGCCGGTTTACCATCCAGTTCACTTGCCGCTACGAAGAATGCGGCACACCTCCGGTGAGCCGGGACTGCCAAACTCTGTTCTGTTAAAGCCCCCCATTGACCGAATCACCCGAAAGGAGTGTGATGGTAGATTCCCGCTCCTTTCGGGGCTCTTGTGATAAGTTTCTCGCGGATGGCCAAAGTCAAGCGGTTGATACAGACAAGGCACTCCCGTTCATCGGTGATGCGGATCTCCCAAATATGGGTCGAATTTCAAAAGACAGCCACCCGCCAAAAGTCTCCGATCTTGAGCTCGATCCGGCCCGATATACATTCGGCAGGCAAACGGTCCTTTTTCGAAGTTGGCTACGCCACAACTACGGGAGCCCCTTTTCTCGTAGTCACTTCACGAAACCCTTGCCTACCAACGCCTCTCGCGATTCTCTCGGTGGTCTTTGCGGCCTCCGCGGTTGATTCCCCGGCATACATAAAAGATCGACAATTTTTTGCCGATGATTTTCCCCAAGGCGGGTAATTGTAATCTCCTTGCCCGATTCAAAAAAGCCCGCCATGGCAATATCCTGTGGGCCGGGGGTGGCGCGATGCCACCCATCAGGTTCTTAAAAAATGGTTAAAAAAACCTGCGCCCGTTCTTGTTGAAAGTTTTAGCAAAGGCGGTCGGTGGGGCCACAGAGCCCGATATCGGAATCGTAGGCTGTTTTGCAACCAAATTCTTGGGTACACCAAAGGTCGTCGGTAGGCGGTAATGATCCACCCTTAAGGTACTCAGTCTCTTTAGTAATAAAACTTTTAATACTTATTTCTTCAAGTTTTAGCTTCATAGATTTTTACTCCAACGAAAATTTGCACAGATTCTTTCCTGAAATCAACAATCTATAACAGAGAGAAGAAATCGGTAGAAAAAATGAAATCATGTGCTAGGAAGAGGATATCATTCAGGTGGGATATATGCAATAATAGATTATAAGCTGTTATCTCTACTCCAGCAGCTGATCATCAACAAGCAAAATCTGATATTATAAGCCTTTTCTTTCGGAATAACCTATTGATTGCCTCTAGGAGTCTAGGAGTCAGGCTTGAATCAAGCTTTCTTTGGACAATTCTCCGTATATGCATCCAGCAAACGGTCGGTTTATGAATCTGCGGCCCGGTGCTCGGGATCAAGGCTCACGCTTACTCCAAGGAGAAGACAACCGTTCTTAAATAAGACCGAGGATGCGGTAAGGGGACCCCACCCTCCTTTAAAACGGAAAACCAGGACCATAGTGGAAGTCGGTACTTAATCGTGTCCTTTTCCGCAAACCTTTTATCCAGGATGAGTGAGACTGTATTTGTACGAACACGATGAAATATCAAGCCGAATGAACACAGCTTCTTATAATCTTATGAAAAAAAACCTGGCCAGACCCGAAAAATTTCGTTACATTGCAATAGAGGGTGTCCCTTCTTACAATTGTAAACTCTGTGAACGAGCCCGTAACCGAAAAAGTGCCGTTCATCAAGCCGGAAACCTCACTCATACAGGATGAAAAAATGAACCGCAACCGGATATCCGGGCAGCGGTGCCGCTCCGTGGATGCCTTTTGGCTACAGGGCCGGAAGACCATCCCCACAACGCTCGGCTTACCATGAGGTAATGCTGACCTGAGCGGAGCTGTGCCATGCCGTGGACGTCGTTGACGCAATTTCGCATCGAAAACGGGGGGCTGTCATCGTGTTCAGGATAACTGCGCTTTTGCTAATGATTACAGCCTGGCCTCTGGAGGCCGGCGAAGACTGGCGCCTGGTGGGCCTACGACTCGATGTGGCGCCGGCTCAAGCTGTTGCGGTCAAAGGGGTTCCCTTTACCATCGGCTTCGATTTCAGCGGTGATTTCGGTAACGAGGAGCGGCCCGAGCTGCCCCCCGGCTGGAAGCTGATGCTGGAGTACAACGCGCCGGGCGGCGGCGCGACCACCTATCAGGCCTCCCTCGATTGGGAAGGCACCATACGCATCAACCCCGGTGATCAGAGCGGCAACGGTTCGCTCAACGGTTGGCGCCTGGTCGATAGCGAAGGTGCGGTCATGCGCCTGTTCGACAAGGTGGTGGCGGTCACCGTGATCGAGGATGTGATCGTGCCCCAGGTCGAGATCAAGCGGCTGAGCTATGAGGAGATGCGTGCGCTGGGCATCGTGTTGGGCGATGACAATTACACGGCCGTCAGTGTCGAGGTCGAACTCGAGATCAAAGAAACCAATGAGTTCCTCGACGCCCGCATCGTCTTGATCAAGGACGAGAACACCGGCCGCTACACGCCGATCCACACCGGCGGTGAAAAGCTATCCTATTCGCCGGTCAGCTTCTCGTTCAAGGGCGTCGATGCGCGCTTTCCCACCTTTGGAACGACCGGCATTCCTCCGGTCAGTGAAAAGCCGAACGTGCCGCGCCCGATGTTGAAGCTACCCCAGATCGATGCGGTCGTGATCTGGTCGGCCCAGGTGGGCTATCTCAACAGTTTCTTCAAACCGACGCTGGCGGTTCTGAACGTGGCGCCGGGCGGTACCCCCTACCGCGTGGAAGACCTGCGGGCGACGATCGGCTTCCCGGCCGGCGCGCTGGAGTTGGCACGGTTGGAGGACCGCACACAATCAGCAGTCACTCGTGTGTTCGGTCCGGGCCCCGACGGCATTCAGGGCACGCCGGATGACGAAGATGCGCTCGAACCGCAGGAAAAAGGCTTTACCTCGTGGATCCTGGAAGGCAAGCGACCCGGCGAGCACGCGCTGAGCTTCGATATCCGCGGCATTTTGAAGGCCGACGACGGCAACAGCTACCCGATCACCGGCGAGGCGCGCGGCTTCATCTACGTGCGTCCTCCCAAGATGAGCCTTCACATGGACTTCCCTTCGGCGGTCCGCCAGGACGACAACTTCCAGATCGACGCCATCTTCGACAACCTCTCGGATGTGCCGGTCTACGATTTGAGCTTTGCCTTTGACGAGGACACGATCCAGGGCGCGGTTCTGAACGGCACCTCGGCGTTGGTCAACGGCGTACCGGTCAGCGGGCCGGTCCACCTCGAGAACAAGGGTGATCAGGCGATCTTCCGCATGGACCTGATCGCGATGACCACGGGCCGGGTGATCGTCCACGATGTCCGTAGCGACGGCGACTTCGAGTCGCTGACTTATTCCGTCAAGGTGGCGGTAGGCGAGCACGGCCTGCCGGTTTCGACGATGGGCCTGTTGATGCCGAAAGCCTTGCAGGACGGCATCAATCAGATCATGTTCCCCGACAACCCGAATGTCCAGAACGATGTCTACACCTTGACCCGGGTGGTCGCGGGTCGTGCGATCAGCCTGGCCCAGGTTCCCCCCGGCGAGCGTGAGGGTGATCTCGGCTTCGTCTCCCACGAGGAGGTCAAGAACTGGATCCAGGACCTCACCTACGCGGTCCTGAAACCGCGCATGGGGACAATCGAGGAACAGGCCCGTACGCTGGCCCGTGATTTCTTTTTGGCGACGCTGTCCCAGTCCCCAGATTTTCTGGCCTTTCTGGATCAGGACAGCAAGTTCCGCGAGCTGAGCGATTGGTGGGCCTCCTTTGCCGGCGACTTGTCAGATATACCCACTGATGACCTGCTCATCGGCCGTGGTGTGCTGCTGGTGCGTAACCAAACTCTCGAAGGTGCTCGTGGACGGCTGATTCTGGGCGACCCGGACAGCGGCGCGTTCTGGACCGGTTACCGGCTTGATACGGACTTCGATTCGCTCGAATTCACGGTCCAGGCCTCGGGTTTGGTGGAGGGCTTCTTCTATCCCGACATCCGCTGGCGGCAGTGGACGCTTGCAGGTTTGCCGGAGGGCCGGTTGCTGCTGGTCTGGAACGGCAGCCAGATGGAATTCGTGCACGAGGGCGCGCGCGTCACGCCGACCTGGACCCCCTTTCCGGAGACGACGCCCCAGTTGACCGCGGTCCGCCAGATGGGTTATGAAACCGTGGCCTCCGGGCGTATCGACCGCTTCGGCCGCCAACTGTTGTTGTATTTCAGCGAGCCGGTGGTCGTCGACGACGACTTCGTGCGCAACCTGGACATTCCCAACAACTGGGTGACCCGCGCCGAGAAGGTCCGCGACCAGATCGTGCAGATCTGGGCCCGAAACCCGCTGGGCCTGGTGGACCGCGACCTGACCGCGCTACCGGGCATCATCACCGAGACGGGCCGACCCGTGGAGCCGATCGAACAGGTGATCCATATGTCGGATTACTGGAACTCGGTCACGGTGGAGGGCCGCGTCTTCGGCGAAGACGGCGAGCCGTTGGCGGGCGCGGAGATCGGGCTGATGTACCTGACCAAGCGCTTCAACTACCAGAAAGACTACACCTTCTCGGGTAAGGAGCAGCTCGAGGCGTTGGGCTTCGGCGAGTTTGCCCGCCAGGTCAACGCGATCATCGAAAAGTACGGCCGCGAGGAACAAGAGCTCAATCCCGGCGTGATCAGCTACCCCTTCGAGTTTCAGACGCTGACCGGAGAAGACGGTCGCTACCTGATGGAGAACTGGTCGCTGTACCGGCTCCATTCCCACAATATCCTCGAGATCTGTCCCGAGGACTCCAAGGGCGGCCCCCACTGCGTCGACGAGCGGCCCGACCTGAAATGGACGGTCGCCCACGGGGACCGTCGCGTCGTCCGTCGCATCTACGGCAGCTATGACAAACAGCGCGTGGTGCGCGATTTCATCTTCCCGGCCCAGGGTTCGTTGAAAGTCCATATTCCGGCCCTGCCCGACAACGCTATACCCGGCCCAACCGACGTGGTCCAGATCCAGATCGTCGACCAGGACGAATTCTTCTTCGACCGCGTGACGGCGCCCGGCGAGACGATCACGGTCTCGGGGATTAGGCTCGGCCCGGTCAGCATCCTGGCCAAGGCGATCGGCGGCTTCGATGCCCGCAGCATCCAGCTCAGCCCGGAAACCGACGGCACGGTCGTCACGCTCGATCCGGCGACCCTGCCCGGTCAGGTCACCGCGCAGATCCTCGAGCTCGACGAATTCGGCAACGAGATCCCGGCCACGCGGGGTTTCCTGTTGGCCTACCACTACGGCGCCGAGTTCGGCGGTCAGCAGGGCAAATTGCTGGCGGCGGCCAATCTCTCCGAGATCGACGACGGGCGCGTGACCATGGACCTGCCCGAGGGCACGGTACGTTTCGATTACGCGCGCGCACTCGGCGTCGGCTTCTCCTGGAAAACGGTCGAGGTCGTGCGTCGCCAGAGCGTCTCCGACCCACCGTTCGACCTGGGCACCTTCCTCTACCGCCCCCGCGAGCGCGGCGAGGTCACCGTCCTGGTCACCGACACCCAGGGCCAGCCCAAGGCCAATCTACCCGTCATCCTGGTCGATGGCCTGACCGCAACCCGGCAGGAGACCGACGAAAATGGAACCACGCTGTTCAAGGAGGTGGTTGTCGGCAGGGGCAAGGTCATCGTCCCGAGACCGGGCGGCGGCGAATACCGGGAATTCTACACGCTCTCGAGCGAGGCCCCGGTCCAGCTCTCGACGACCGTTCACTTCGACAACTACGAGCCGCCGTTCGGCTTGACCGTGCGCGCCGTCGACACCGACGGGCAACCGATTACCGATGTCTGGGTCCGCGCCGCCCCCCACGGGTCCCCCAACCTCACCCAGTCGGCCTTCTCCGCCGGCAATGGTGAGGCCCGCTTCGAATGGACCGGCATCGTCCCCCCCGAAGAGAGCCGCATCGATATCGAGGTACAGCACCCCACTGACTTCCGCGTCAAAAAGCACATCTTCATCCGCTCGGTGGGCCAGTTCGAGCAGACCGTCGAGGTTGCATTCCCACCCGTGCGCGAAGCACTGCTGACGGTTTTCACCGCGGACACCCTGATCAAAACCGAGGACGTCTGGATCGAGGTCGAGGACGCCTCGGGGATCAAGTACGCCGGCTCGACCGATGCCGACGGCAAGGTTGTTTTTGCCAACTTGAGTCCCGGTCTGACCAAGGTGACCATGCTGCCGCCGGTCGAGATGGTCAACCGATACAAGACCTCGTACGGCAGCTTCACCCTGCTCGAGGGCGATACCGAGGTCTTCGAGCAAGACCTGCTGCTGCAACCGATCGTCGACAATACCATCCCCGACCGCATCGTCGAGATCGAGGGCGTGATCTTCGACGCCTTCCAGAACCCGGTCGATCACGCGGTGCTCTTCGAGCTGTTCCTGTGGTATGTCCCGCCGGGCACGGATATTCCCTTCCTGATCCCCATCGGTGATACCCACGCCACTTCCATGAACGGGACCTTCACGCTGAGCCAGGTCAACCTGCCCGGCGAAATCGAGGAGGGCTACACCTTCTTCATCAAGGCCTATGATCCGGTCACCGGCAATTACGGCACCCGTTACGTGAACTGGGACCGCAAGACGCCCAAGGCTTTCGTGCACGCACAGTTGACCACTACCGCGGAAACCAGGGTCAGGGTCTGGGACACCTACGGCAACCGTATGAAGACCGGTAGTATCGAGCTGACCCAACACCGTATCATCAACGACATGTTCGACGAGGACAACACCAACCTCTCGATCACGCTCACCGAAAACGACTTCACCCCCACACTGATGGTCCAGACCGGTGTGCCGCTGTCTGTCACCTATTACGGGCCCCAGATTCCCCAAGGCTACAGCGAGAACACCGAGATCTTCCCACACACGGTCGGTGCTTCGATCGACATCATCATCAAGCCGCTCGGCTCGCTCGAGGTGGTCGTCAACGACGAGACCGGCACGCCGCTCGACGGCAAGACCCTGATCCAAATCTTCAAGGGCACCACGCTGTGGACCGAGCGCGTGCTCGATCCCGACGGGCCGGACGGCGTGATGACCTTCGACGAGATGCCTCACGGCGACTGGTCGGTGCTCGCCTTCGGGATCACCAACGGCTACTCTGATGTCTGGAAGGGCAGCCTTGTCGACGATGTCGAGCGCGCCACCCTCAACCTGCTGCCCGGCGAGGACTTCACCGGCCTGGTGCTGAACACCGACCACACGCCGGTCGCCGGCGCTCAACTGATCCTCAAACGCGGGGTCAGCACGTTACGGTTCTCCAACAGTTCCATCAGCGGCATCAGCAACCAGGAGCTGCTCTCCGTCGTCGAAGAAGACGGCAGTTTCTCCTTCCCAACCCTCACCCGGGGCAGCTACAACTTGATGATCTACGATCCCTTCACCAACCGCCGCAAGAACGTCAGTTTCCGCGTGCCCGAGGTCAACGACCTCGAGATCTTCCTCAAACCGGTCGGCAAGGTCACCCTCACCGCCAAGCTCGATGACGGCAGCTTTGCCCGCGGCGCCCACGTGATCGGCTTCCGCAACGGGTGCCCGGTGGTACGCGGCAAGATCGACGCCGGCATCGGCTCGCCCGACGAGGGCACCTGGACCACACCGTGGATGTCGCCGGGTCAGCTGACGTTCCTGATTACCTCGCTGGACGACAACCAGCAGGCCCTGGTCAACACCGAGATCCTGGACAACCAGATCAGCGAGGCAACCGGCCACCTGACCGTGATTCCCTATTCACCGCCGATCGGCTTCAACTGGGCCGATACCGGCGGTCCGGTCGACGAGCGCATCACCGTCACCTGGCGCTGGGAAGCACCGGGTGGTGTCGCGGTCCGAACCGGCAGGGTGATCTACCCCGCCGGCGATCCGCTGCCCTATCGTTTCATGGAGGGTGAGCTCACCCTGAACGCCGGCTTCGAGCGGACGCTCGACCACAACAGCTTCTCGATCCGGCGAACGGTGAAGATCGACCACTCCGACGAGGTGCTGATCGAAGTCCAGAAACCGCGCATCCTCGAGGTCACCGTGCTCGACCAGAACACGCTCGAGCCTTTCCGCGGCGTGCGCGTGCGTGCCGGCCGTTGGAACGCCGCCTTCACCGACAACTTCGGCAAGGTCCGCTTCAAGAACCTGCCCATCGGCGCCTTCCTCGACCTGGTTGCCGTCAGTGATGACGGTCAGTACTACGGATCGGGCTCGGTCATCATCGACGAGCGCCTGGTCACCGACCTCACCATCGCCATGCACCAACGGATCGGCGACGCCTCCTTCGAGGTCACCCAGCTCGGCGATACCTACAGCAAGGGCCTGATCTCGCTATACGGCCACGGCACCACCTTCACCCAGGTGCTCGACGGCAACAACATCGTCAATTTCCGTTACCTGGTCGAGGGCAAATACAGCTACACCTACCTCGACCCGGCGCGCGGCGTGCGCAAGACCGGCTCGTTCCAGCTTTACGGAGGCGATACGGTCATGCGCGAAATCCAGGTCCCGGGGGGCGGCCCGCTGATCTTGACCGGTCAGTACGAGGGCGGCCTGCCGCTCTCAGAAGGCCAGGTCTTCCAGGTCCGAACCCCGCTCAAGACCTTTACCGCCGAGATCATCGACAACGCCGGTGTGCTCGAGGCCCGCTGGGACGCGATTCCCCAGGGCGATTGGCGCATGACGACACCGACCATCCCCCGCAGCCAGTGGAACCCCGGGATCAGGATCGAGCACGGTGTCTTCAACGAGGTCGACGTCACCCTGCCGTTCTGGGTTCGCGCCGACATTACCTTCCGTGACTCGGACCAACTGCCGATCTCTCACTTCTCGCTCAGGCGCATTCGCACCGGCGACGGCAGAGTCAGCTGGTCGCGCAACTTCACCGACGGGTTCGCCGCGATCTCCCTGCCCTATGGCGAATGGGAGCTGCGCCTGCAGCCCCACGGCTCGCCGTATTCGGTCAGCCAGGTCGTCAATGTCACCGACCTCGATCAGCAGATCACCCTCGATCTCGCGCTCACCCAGCCGACCGGAACCGTCAAGGTGCTGTTGACCGATGCCGACAGCGGCGCCCTTGTCACCAGGCACATCTACGTCTACAACAACCAGACCGGGGCCTACCTGGGCAGCCGCTATGCCAACCCCTTCATGCAGTGGAGCTATCTGCCCGCGAGCGTTCCGCTCGAATTCCGCATCATGAAACCGACCTACCCCAGAAGACCCCATACCTCCTACGTGCGCACCCTGACCACGGGCTACCAGGAATTCGACGACTTCACCCTGATCCAGACCCCGCCGGCGATCACCGACTTCGCGGTGAGTTGGAACGACAACCTGCCCACCATCAGCGTGGCGCTGGACCGCGAAGCCTCCGAGGTGTTGCTGGGCAACCTGTCGATGACCTATAACGCCTCCAACGATCGTTGGGAATACGCGGTGCCTGTCTTCGATTCTCCGTGGGAGTTCGGGCTCAACGAGGTCACCGTCGAGGTGATCGGTCTGCACAAGGCCGAAGCGGTGGAAACCTACAGCTTCCAATGGGATTCTCCCTACGCGATCGGTCTGGAGGGTCCGACGACGATTACGGCGACACCTTTCAGCCTGCGCTTCGTGGTCGAAGACCCGGGCTTCGAGATCGATGTCGATCGGCTCAACCGCTACGAGGGCGAGGGTCGTCCCTCTCGGCTGGAGATCAACGGTCGCCGCGTCGATATGACACTCCTGCCCGACGGTACCAACGGCGTGGGGGTCGATTATGCCGTTGCGCTCTCCCCCTGGCGCATCGGTGAAAACCAGGTCCGCCTCTCGCTCTTCGATGTGCACGGCGTCGAGATCGGCATGCGCGAAACCGTCATCCTCGAGCTTCCCGAGCGCGGCGAAGTCATCTTCACTGGTCTCGATGTGGCCGATGCCCTCGAGATCCGCGGTTACGGCCCCGACGGCGAGCTGACCTGGTTCCCGCCGCCCGGTGAGGAATTCGTGATCAGGGATCTCTCCTTCGGCGAATGGGATTTCCGCGTCTATGACGAGGATCCCGTTGCCCGGCGCCAGGCCCAGAGCACCGTGAACCTTGCCGGCCCGATCGCGGCACGGATTCACCTCTCCTCACAATACGCCTGGCGCGATTCGATGACGTTCACGGTCACCTTGGAGGACGAGACCGGTCTGGGAATTGCGGGAATCCCGATCACGTTCGCCCAGTACAGCACCAGCGCAACCGTCCTCACCGACAGTGAGGGCTCAGCGGTCGTCGATCGCATCAGCACCTACACGTTGGACATCACCGCGGACATGGGCATCTACCAGCTCCGTCAGCGCCTCAGGCCGGACCCGGATGCACCCACGCTGACACTTACCGACAGCGGCAGCGGCGATATTCTGGTCCGCGTTACCAACACTATCGACAACGGGATTCCGGTTGCGAATCTGAACGTCTATCTGAACGACGAACTCGTCGGGCAGACCGATGCCGGCGGCGAATACCTCAGCGAGCGCTTCCAGGCCGGCCTCGATTTCACGCTTCGCGTCGAGGGTTATACACCCGACAACGGCCGCATCGATGAAACCCGTGCGGTCACGATCGTCGACGGCGGCCTTGTGATCGAGATGCCTTTGATTCCATTCTTCCAGGGCACGCTCAGCATCACCATGGACGAAGCCTTCGACGGGCTGGCCGGACTGGTCCACGTGGCCGATCGAGAATTCCCTTTCCCGTTGACCGCGCCCATCGAACTGCAGTTGGAAGAGGGACTCTATGACATCCGCGTCACCAGCCGCTTGGGTGTGCAATGGCTCAACCAGGTGGAGTTGGTCAACCGCAATGAAATTACCAACGCTGTTCTTGTCGGTCCGCAACCGGCCGATGTGGCCCTGGTGGAAATCCAGATCCAGGACACCGGCGGCCTGGTGCTGGCCGACGCCCTGGTAACGGCCGACGGTTGGGTGCTGGGCCGCTCCGACGGCGAGGGCCGCCTCCAGGCCGTTCTGCACCCGGGCAGCTACGGATTGCTGACAGCCCACGACCATGGCTCTGCTCGTACGCCGATCGCGCTCAACGCCGGCGCCTCGTTACCGGTGACCATCGTGGCCGAGGATTTCAGTCCCAGATCGGTACCCAACAACGTGCTGTGGCTGACCGCCGAGCGCGAGACGCTCTACCTACCCCGGGACAACGAGGTGGCCGCCTGGGTCGACCTGTCCGGTCTGGACCATCACGGCCGACAGACATCCATCGAGGTGCGACCTGCACATGCCGCGGCCTCGCCGGCGGGCCGAGACACACTCAGCTTCGACGGCTCCGATTGGCTCAACCTGGAAGCGGGCCTGCGCGACTTTGCCTTCGGCGTCACCGCCTTTGTGGTCGCGTTGCCTACGGAAGTGCGCAACGATGCCCGCTTCTTCGACTTCGGCAACGGCCGGCAACGCGAGAACATCTACCTGGGCCAGAGCGATCAGACCGATACCCTGATCTACGGCGTCGGCAAGGGCGGCTCCTCACCCCAGAACGCGCCGGGACGCCACGGCTACCGGCTCTATGAATACGGTGTGACCTCAGTCGTTCAGACCGGACAGAGCACCGTGCTCTACCGCGACGGCCGGCAAATCGGCTCGGGTCGCAACCCGGTACCCACCACCGCGATCCGCACCAGCAACTATGTCGGTCGCAGCAACTGGAGCGAAGCTCAGGGCTTCGAAGGCGAGATCGCCGAGATCCTGCTGTTCAACCGCGCTTTGAATGCCGACGAGCTCGCCACCATCGGCGCCTATCTGGCCGACAAGTACGGGCTCTACCACCCCGAAGCCCGGTGGATCGGCGACTACGCCGGCGACGTTCAACCGGAAATCCATGCAGGCCGGCTCGACCGGAGCCAGGCCGATCGGCTGGTGACCCTGCTGGCTTCAAATCCCCAGATCCCGACCCGTGGTATGAGCCTGTGGCTGAAGGCGGATGCCGGTGTCGAAACCGACGCCTCCGGCGTCATCGCCTGGCGCGACCAGTCGGTGAACACCAACGATGCCACCGTCTTCACTCACGAAGGTCAGCCGATCTCCTCGCCACAGCTCGTCACCGGCGAGTTGGGCGGTAATCCCGTCATTCGCTTCACCGGCGGCAACCTGGACATCGACAACGGCGTCTACGACGGTCACCAAGGCGACCTGTCCTTCCTGGAGCTCGACAAGGCGGCCCCGCTGTTTAACGAGACCAACACCACCTTCCTGCTCGTCAAGACCACCGACGCACCGGTGACCGTGCTCTCGGTCTATGACATGGACTACAGAAACCCGTTGGCCTACCGCGTGGACGAAGCCCTTGAGCTACAGGCCACCGTCATTACCCATGACTACTCCAGCTATTACCGCCGCAACATCGACAAGAGCACCCGGCTCTCCAGCTACGCGGTGGGCAACAGTTGGGCATTGCTGGCGCTCAGCAATGACAACAACAAGCGGCTGACCGCGCGCGTATTGGGCAACCAGACCGCCGACGAGGTCGTTAATCTGCCAGACGATTCTCATTTCGGCATGGCTGTCGGTCATCGCTGGGGCCCCGGCCGGCGGTACTATATGGACCGTTCGACCGCCGAGGAACTCGTCGGTGATATCGCCGAGATCCTGGTCTACGACCGCCTGCTGGATGAGAGCGAGATCCTCGAGGTCGAAGCCTACATGGCCCAGAAGTACGGCCTGGTCATGGAGACCCCGCAACCGGTGTTCTTCCCGGACGGGGGCGTTTATACCAATGTACAGCAGGTCACCGTGACCGGTGTGGCCGGTGGGACGATCCACTACACGCTTGACGGCGACGAGCCGACGATGGGCGATCCGGTCATCGCCGACGGTAACAGCCTGACGCTGACGACCGACACGACGTTGCGTGCACGAGTCTTCCGCGACGGCTTCCGGCCCAGTCCGGTCACGTCGGCAACTTATGTGATCGGCGTGCCCCAGGGCGTGGCGGTCATCGACAACACCAAGACGATCTGGACGGTGGGCACCACCGAACAGAATTTCGAGAACCGCGACATCCTGATCTCGGGTGCGAACGTGACGGTTGTGGGTCCGCACACCTTCAAGAGCCTGCGTCTGATTAACGGCGCGGTGCTGACCCATCGATCGCTCGAAACACCCGGCGTGACGCTCACGGTCACCGGCGACGTGACGATCGATCCCGATTCGGCGATCGATGCCGGCGGGCTCGGTTACGGCTCGGCCGACGGACCGGGTGAACCGGCAGGCACAGCATACCGGCGCGGCGCCGGCGGCGGCTACGGCGGTGCCGGCGGCTTCGGCACCGATACCGAGGGCGGACCGGCCTACGGTGCCGACGAAGCGCTCACGCCGGTCGCCTTCGGCTCGGGCGGCGGTCGTACCTCTCAGTTGGACGGTGGCGCCGGGGGCGGTCGCATCCGCCTGGATATCGGCGGCGACCTGATCCTCGAGGGAGCCATCCGCGCCGACGGTCGCGAGGGCGAGGCTGACGACGAGAAGAAGGGCGGCGGCGGCTCCGGCGGCAGCGTTCACATCAGCGCGGCAACGATCACCGGCAGCGGCACCATCAGTGCCGACGGCGGTCTCGGTTACCGCAGCCTGACCGCGCCTCTCGATGTGGGTAACGGCGGCGGCGCCGGCGGTCGTATCGCGCTCGAATACGACACAGGTCTCTCTGACTTCCCGCCGGCGTCGGTGCACGCCTACAACGGCTTCGGCGGCGCTGCCGAGGCCGGCACGGTCTACGTCAACGGTCAGCCGGTGGAGAATGCGCAGCTGACCCTGCGCGTGATCGACAAGGACGAGATCACTCTGGCCGGCATGTGGGTCCGCATCCTTCACGTGGACGGCCGCGAGCTGATCGGACAGACCGACGGCTTCGGTCTGGTCACCTTCACCGGCCTCGCGGTCGGCGAGGAGTGGGCCTGCTACATCTCCGACGACGCGGTCACCTGGGATCCCCAGGTCGTCCTGCAGCTGACCGGCGTCAACAACTTCGAAGTCCTGCGCGCCGGCGACACGATCGAGGCGCGCCTGCGCATGATCACCGGTCTGCACTACTGGCCGCTCGACTTCTATGTCAACGGTTTCCTGGTCGCGGAGAATGTCCAGCCGAACGGCTACCACTTCACGGTTCCGGTACGCCGCGCCCAGATCAACCGCATCGAGGTCTTCTTCCACGGTTGGCAGACGGGCCGGGTGGCATCGATCAGACCCTATGTGAGCAAGGACGCCGAGGACAACGACATTATCGTGGTCGACGACTACGACAACGCGGCCGGTTGGGAAGCCGTGGTCATGGTCGCGGGCGCCGCCGACGGCGGCGAGCTCAATTACGGGCACCGAACCGGTCTGCGCTTCACCTACATCGAGAATGCTACCGGCAACGTGCTGCCGGGCTACTCCCAGAAGTACAACGGCGAGCGGAACTGGCCGACCACCACCTATGTCTACGATCCCTACGAGGGCCTCCTCTTCCGTCCGGTCTACCTACCGGGCAACGGCGAGGTCACCCTGCGTTATCGCTACTACGACAACATCTCCAACAGCTATACCGAACCGTCGGTGCTCATGCTCGAGGACGAACTGTCGAGCCCGGGCCAGTACGACATTCACCTGCCCTACCCGGTCATGAGGGGCGAAGTTCTGCTGGAAAACGGTGCAAACGCGCTGTCCTTCGCGGTATCCCTGCTGATCGACGATGCCGATCTTACGAAGTTGGAAGAGGATCCCGACGGGCCCGATTACCGCATGGTCAAAGACCACCCCAACGATCTGAGATTCGAGATCGACGGCTACCTGGAAGGTACTGTCAGACTCCTACAGGGTGTCTTCGACAACACAATGCTGGTCACGGACCAGGACCTTGTCTTCGAATCGTTCGGCGTCCTCCACGTCGGCGCGATCGATTTCAGCGGTGAGCCAGGGGACAGCTACTACAAGCCGGATCAGAACGGCGGCTGGATCTGGATCGCACGCGAGTTGGGCGAGCACTACAGCCCGGCCGACTTCCCGATCTGGTCCGAGGGTCCTTGGGACGGCTTTTTCGAGAACATCCCGACCGACTTCGCCGAGCCGCGCACCTATATCATGCCCCTGGGCTACTGGTCGGTAGGCGGCGCCAAGGTGGCGGCGCGCTCGGGCGTCTTCACCGAGACGGGTCAGGAGATCACGGTTTCCTGGGAACCCGACGAGGCGCCGGTGCAGACCCGGCAAATCAACCTGGAAATCTACGGTCCGCGGAACGACTTGGGGCAGGCCTATCGCGTCTTCGCGATCAACGAGACCAACTATGCCCATATCCACTACCCACCCGGCGTGGAGGACGGATGGCGTAGCGATGAGATGTGGCTGCCGCTGGGCCGGACCTGGTTCTTCCTGACCTATGGTTGGGGCGACGAGGGCAACGGCGGCGGTGGCGGCGAAGGCGAAGGTAAGACCGCCGAGACGGCGCAAAAGGCCTTCGGCAGCGGCAACACCTGGGTGATCGAACGCGAGATCACCGAGGACGACTGGCTCGACGGCTACATCACCCTGGACTTCTGGGACGGTGCGGTCGAGGAATTGTTCTGGGGCCTGGTCCAGGACTTCAGCATCATGCCGGGTCTGATCCACGCCAACTGGCTGGGCTTCGGCGAAGGCAGCGGCGGCGGTGTCCACAAGCAGGACCCGGTGGCGCGCACCGTGCCGCCCAACGGTAACGTAATGGCCTTCGGCCAGCCTTTGCTGAAGCAGGGCAACTTCTTCTACAGCCCGATCGGCTGGTTCGGCCATGTGGATACGGCCACCGGCAGCGACGGTGAGATCGCCTGGCGGCACAAGATCATCGATCTCGCCGGCCTGATCGACGACACCGAGATCTCGGTCCCGTTGCGCTACGCCGTCAATGCTCCCGATGACTCCGGCATCGCGCCGCTGTTCAACGAGGAGCCGGTCACCCTGACCACGGACGAGGAGGAGTGCGAGTATCACTTCTTCTTCAACCTCCCCGCGGACGCCTCGGATCTGACGATCAGCTTCACCGGCGGTTCCGGTTACGCGCCGTTCTACCTGACCTACGATGTCCCGGCCGACGACGGCAACTGGGAATACGCCAGCCTGCCCTCCGGACCGGGCGACCAGGTCCTGTATGTGCCCTACTACGCGACCGAAGAGGGCAGATGGTACCTGATGATCGGCTGCTACCCGGGCTTCACCAACCGAACCCTGGAGGTCAGTTGGAGTGAGCCGGGCGGCGGAGGCGGTGAAGAGGGCAAGCGGCGCAAGACCAGCCTGGTCACCGGCATGAACGAGGTCCAATCCGCCACCGGCTTCCTCTTCGGGGTGCTGGCCGGCGACGATCTCAGCGAGGTCATGCCGACCTTCTCCGAGCCGCGCAACGACGTCTTCATCACCTTCGACCCGGCCGACCTCAAGGAATACGAGGACAGTTACTACTCAATCGA
The DNA here is from genome assembly GCA_030066195.1 of Acidobacteriota bacterium. Lineage (GTDB taxonomy): Bacteria > Acidobacteriota > Holophagae > Acanthopleuribacterales > Acanthopleuribacteraceae > JASJCB01. The sequence goes on along the minus strand of JASJCB010000049.1, from coordinate 13,190 downwards.
CTTCACCTACACGCTCCCCGCGAACGAGAGCGGCACCTGGTCCTTCATCTTCCCGATGATGATGGCACCTCACTTCAGCGACGACGATATCCCGTACTTCCAGCAGGACTACGACGACTGGAAGAACGGCTTCGATCCCGCCTTCGATCCCTTCTTCAACGCCCTGCCGCAGTCATGGCGGGACGAAGCCCTCAACTGGTCGGCCGGCGGCGGTGGTAACGGGGCCTTCCCCGATCCGCTCTCCTACTGGCCTCTGGATCTCCTCGGCACCACCGAGACACACAGCTACGACATCATGAAGCGTCACCACGGCGAGAACACCGCGGTCTTGCTCGGTACGGAAGGCCGCATCGGCGAGGCGCTCGGCTTCAACGGCACCTCTTCGGTCGACTTCCAGCCCTCTGAAGATCTGGACAGCGAAGAAAACGTATCCGTTGCTGCCTGGGTCTCGGTTTCGCAGTGGGACTACGGCGCCGCTCTGGTCACCTATGGCGACGAGGAGACGACCACTTTCAGCCTCGAGCTGGGTGGGGAAGGCTTTGTTTTCCGCTCGGATAACTTCGAGATCGAATCCGAACCGCCGGCGCTGAATCAGTGGGTTCATGTTGCGGCTGTCTACGGCGAGGGTACGGCGACGCTCTACCTCGACGGTAGCCCGGCGGCATCCACGACGATCACCGAGGGCGGCACCCTGCTCCCGCTCGGTGCGCCCAGCCGGCTCTCCTTCGGCTCGGGACCGGGCGCGATTGCCCAATTCCGCGGCGATTTGGACGAGGTCGCGCTCTGGGATGTCGCCCTGAGTGACGGGCAAGTCAACCAGGTCTTCGAGCAGGGGAACAACGATGTACCGGTCGGCACCTACTTCAACCCGCCGCCGGCGGTGGCAACCAAAGTTTTCACTGCCAACTACCAAAACATCGCCGTCATCGACTGGCGCGACTACGACGCAACCAACCAGGCGGTCGTTGAATATCTCCTCTACGAGAGCCAGGAGCCGATGGCATTCGAGGACGAGGAAAACTTGAGCTCGGCGCTCTCACCCGACGTGAAGCTGGTTTCGTTCTCCGATCTCGATGTGGAATACGACCACTACTACGCCGTGGTCGCTGTTGATGTCTTCGGTAACCACTCCACCTTCGGCTCTTTCTTCGCCGACGAGCAGACCGTCGCGCTGCCCTACCCGGTCACCTACCTGACCTTCGACGATGAGGACACCTCGTCGACGCGCACCTACGACATTCTCAAGGCCAACCCGGGCGATCTCCAGGGAGCGACGCTGTCACAGGTCGCCGTTGCCGGCGAGAGCCTCAGCTTCGACGGCAGCGCGTCCGTCGAGCTACCCTTCACCGAGATTCCATTGGTAGCCGAGCCACCGGGCGAGGAGGAAATCCCGCCTCATATGCCGTCCATGACCGGCATCTCGCTGTGGGTGACGGCGGAGGCCCTGACCGAGGGCGCAACCATCCTCAGCCACGGCCACACGGGCCGCGAGACCTTCACCATCGACATTGCCTCCGGCGGGCTGCGCTTCAAAGCGAACTGGCCGGACGCCGAATTCACCGTCGGCACCGATCCCATCCAGACCGATCGCTGGTACCACCTGGTCGCTGTTTTCGACAACGGCACGGCCTCGATCTATCTCGACGGCGTGCTCGCAAATTCCACCAACTGGGGGATCGTGACGTTGCCGTTCGAGGCGGGCGCCACACTGGCGATCGGCCGCGATGTCACCGATCGAGGCACACGCTTCACCGGTCATCTCGACGAGCTCGTCTTCTTCGGCAACACGCTCACGCAGACCGAAGTCGACATTCTCCATGGTCAGGGCGAGTACGGCATCATGGTCGACAGCTATTACGTGGAATTCGACCCGGTGCCCTTCACCGTGACCGAGCTCGACAATGGCACCGTCCATGTCGTCGACTGGCGCGGCTACGACGAAAAGGCGCAGGGACGCAGGCTCCACCACTATTCCGTCTACGTCGACGATCAACCGTTTCCCGGCAATTACAATGTCGGCTACAAACTGAAAGGCTTCAAGCTCTGGGCCTACGACCGTTTCGACACCGTGGGGTTCCTGAACGGGCCGCCGTTCTACTACGGCGTGGTCGCCGTCGACATCTTCGGCAACCGGGGCCAGATCGGCTCACAGTCCCCCACACCGCAGACGCGGTACATGCCGGACGCGGTCTCCTACTGGACGCTCGATACAGAAGCGGTCGACGAGACCTATGCCTACGATCTCCTGGGCAGGCACCACGGCCTGCTCGAAGGCGCTGCCCCGGTCGGATCGATTCTCCGGGGCGGCCTGATCTTCGACGGCAGCGACAAGGTCAGCTTCGCCCACTCGGCCGCGCTGGATATCCCGGAAACACTCACCGTCTCGGTCTGGGTCAGACCCGACACGCCCGACGACGGCGGTATTATCAGCTACGGCGAGCCGGGTCTCGAGACCTTCTCGATACACATCTCGGGCGGCATGTACCGCTTCCAGTCGGGCACGGACTTCTTGGAAGCTCCGAGAACCCGAGGCCGCTGGTCCAATCTCGTCGCCCAATTCGACCATGGTCACGCCGGCCTCTACCAGGACGGGGTGCTGATCGACGAGGCCGACTGGTCGGTGACCGCGCTGCCCTTGGCGGCACAGGGCACGCTCAGCTTCGGCAACCGTCACACCGCGGGCGATACCGGCCTTGTCGGGCGGATCGACGAGATCGGTATCTGGAACACCGTGCTCGACAGCTATAACCGCGAGCTGTTGTGGGTCGCCGGCGACGACGGCGTCCGCTTCTACGACTTCGTACCCGACAACCCGGCCGTATCATTTTCGACCACGGCTGACAACGGCACGACGGTGATCCTCGACTGGAGCGGTTACGGCGCCGGCGCCGTCAAGCCCGTAGACAGCTACCGGGTCTACCTGTCCGATACACCCTTCACCGATGTCAGCCAGGCGACCCTCGTTGCCACCCAATCGGTTGACAATGAAGTCGTCGCCCTCAGCGACCTGATTGCCGGCAATACCTACCACTTCGCGGTCGTTGCCATTGATTTCCTGGGTTTGCCCTCGGCCCTCGAGACGCAATCGGTAACCATCAACGCGCTGGCCGTGCCCGAACCGATCCTGCACTACGACATGGAATCGGTCTCGATCACCGGGACTACGCTCGGCGATGCGACCGGGCAGCACCATGCCGTCGCAACGAACGCGATGGCCGGCCGAGCCGGGATAGTCGGCAGCAGCCTCGAGTTCCGGGCGAGCGGCAGCGCGACCGCGTCCGCCACATCAGAGCTGGATGCAACCGCGACATCCTTCACACTCGCGACCTGGGTTAACGTGTCGAGCTTCACCGCCGACGGCGGCATCGTCGGTTACCTCTCCGCCGGCGGCACCGGCGAGACCTTCTCGTTGACCACCCAGAGCGATATCGCCGGCGGCTGGCTGAGCCTGCAGGGCGATTACCCGGCAACGCCGGACGCCGGGTTGCGGGTCGGCCCGTTGGCGGCCGGTACCTGGTACCATCTGGCCGCCACCGTCGAGGCCGGCCAGGTCTTGCTCTACCTGAACGGTCTCCTCGTGGGCAGCGACGATTGGGGTTTGGCGACCCTTACCCTTGCCGATGATCGCGCCTTGATCCTCGGTACCAACCCGGTCCGCGGCCAGACCGCCTATGACGGTTTCGTCGACGAGCTCGGTATCTGGGATACCGCACTCAGCGCTCAGCAGATCCGCTCGCTCTACTACCGCGGCGCGTTCGGGGCACGCCACTACGCGGTACCGCCTCGAGAGGCCGGCGATCTGTCCGTGGCCGCGACCGCCACCACCCTCGATCTCAGCTGGCAGGCGCCACCCGTGTCGTTCGGCGATGCGCCGGTCACCTATAACCTCTACGTGGACGGCGATCCCAACCCGATCCCGCTCACATCTGACACGCTCGCCTATCAGGTCGACAGCCTGAGCCCGGGCTCGCTTCACAGCCTGCGCCTGACGACCGTCGATGCGATTGCCAGGGAGAGCAACGGGGTTACCCTTTCACCCTACACGCGTAACGACGACGTCGGGCTGCCGCTGCCGCAACCCGTCGCCCATTGGGACTTCCACACGACGCAAAACGGCACCGGCTGGGTCGAGTTGGTCGATCACTACAGCGTCGCGGGTAGAGAAGCGCACGGCAGGATCTGGTCCGGCCTGGGCGGGCAACTCGGGATCGAAGCGACATCCTACTACTTCGACGGTATCAACAATCGAATCCAGCACGAGCCCATGTACCTCTACGATCTGAACGGCGACGAGGGCCAAGCGACCGGAACCACCAGTATCTCGATCTGGGCCAGGGTCGAGGACTTTCACGAACTCGGCGGCTTGTTTGCCACGGGGCGGAGCAACTCCTGGACCTATGCGCTGACCACTCATGCCGATCGCACCTTGGGCTTCTCGCCGGATGAGCCCGCGGCTAATGTTCCGAATCCATCGGTGATAAAGACACCGGAGCTGTTGCCGGGTACCTGGCATCACATCGCCCTCACCTTCGACGAGGGCACGGCCTCGCTCTACCTCGACGGCGTCTTGATCGACACCCAGTCGTGGAGCATCACCGCCTTCCCACTCATCACCGATACGACGGCCGACGCCTATCACGGTCGCAACCACAGCAGCGAAACCTATTACCAGGGTTGGCTGGACGAGCACGTCATCTGGGATGTCGTGCTCACGCCCCGGCAGATCAACCTCCTCTACCACGGCGGGTCACCCACCTTCCGTCCGTGAAGGCGGGCCCTCGAGCATCGACAGTTTCCGACATGGAATGGAGCGCATCATGAGTCAGCATCGTCATTCCCCATTGCGACAATCTGTTCGGAGAGGTCTGGTCACCTGCCTTGTGTGGCTGTGTGCCGGTGGTCTGCTCGGCCAGGAGATCCCCACCGCGCACTGGCCGTTGGACGAGGGGGCGGGCACCGTTGCCGGCGATGCCGGCGGGACCTGGCCCGGTCAGGTGGACGGCGCTCTCTGGGTCGGCGGTAAGCTGGACGGCGCGCTCGATTTTGACGGCGTCGACGATCGCATCGCCTTCAGCGGGCCCGGCTTGTCGGGTAGCGCGGCAACGATCGCGCTGTGGCTGAAGGCCGATGATTTCGACATTGGCGACGGGCGTCTGATCTCGCGGGCCTCGGGCACCAACGCGGCCGATCACGACTGGATGCTGAGCACCGTTCTGGACGGCGGCGTGATGCGACTGCGCGCCCGTTTCCGCACCAATGGAACCACCGCCACACTGATCGCCACGAGCGGTGAGATCCTGGCCGGGACCTGGACCCACGCGGCTCTGGTCTACGACGGTACCTTGCTGAAGCTGTTCCAGGACGGCGTTGAGGTGGGCTCGACAGCGCTCAGCGGCACGATCGACGAGCGTATGGGCCTCGGTGTGTCCGTGGGCAACCAACCGGCAGGAGCCGGCGACAAACCGTTTGACGGCATCATCGACGATATCAGGGTCTACGATGTCGCTCTCGACGCGGCCGGCCTGGCCGCGATCATGGACCCCTGCGACGGCCTCCCCTTGGCGGCCTTCGACGTGACAACCGACGGCGTCACCGTACCCGTCACCGTCAACCTGGATGCCAATGGCTCGTCTGACTGCGACGGCACGATCCAGAGCGCCGCTTGGGACTTCGGCGACGGTCAGAACAACAGCGGCTTCATCGCTAACCACGTCTACCCGACGCCGGGCAGCTACGACATCGTGCTCACGGTCACCGACAACGACGGACAGACGGCTTCGACGACGCGCACCGTCCTGGTTCTGGGCGAAGACCAGCTAGCCGGCGAGAACCTGCTGGCTGCCTGGGACTTCACCGATGCCGGCGGCAGCGTTGTGAACGATACCTCGGGCATTGCGCCCGCGCTCGACCTGACGATTCAAGACCCCGACGCGATCAGCTGGGACCCCTGCGGCGGCCTGGAGGTCGCCGGGGATACGTTGATCACGAGCGTTGCCAATGCGACCAAGATCAACGATGCGATCCGAGCCGGCAACGCGCTCACCATCGAGGCCTGGCTCGTGCCCGGCTCGGCCGACCAGAGCGGGCCAGCCCGCATCGCGACGCTGTCGGCTGACGGCAATAACCGCAACCTCACCCTGGGCCAGGAAGGCGACGAGTGGGTGGTCCGCCTGCGCACCACCGACACCGGCCTCAACGGCACCAATCCGGTCACCCGGACCGATACCGATGCGGCCGCGGGCCTGCTGACCCATGTGGTCTACACCCGCGATGCCGAGGGTGCAGCCGCGATCTACGTCGACGGCACGCTCGCGGCGACCCAAACGGTCACCGGCGATACGAGCAATTGGACCGACTACAGCTTCGCGTTGGCCAACGAGCTCACGGGCGATCGGCCCTGGCTGGGCACTTTCCACCGCGTCGCGATCTACGATACCGCACTCGATGCGGCCGTGATCGCCCACCATCGCGCTGTCGGCCCGCCCGCTACCTGTAACCGGCCGCCCGTGGCCCGTATCGAGGCCGATGTGGTCAGTGGCTCCGCGCCCCTGGCGGTCAGCTTCGATGCCACGCGCTCAAGCGATCCCGACGGCACGATTGCCGATTACAGCTGGGACTTCGGCGACGGCCAGGTCGGCAACGGCCCGACACCGCAACACGTCTTCACAACCGGTGGTGTCCATCGCGTCACCCTCACCGTGACCGATGACGGCGGTGAGACGGCTACCCGCACGCTGGCCGTAGAGGTCAGCGAGCCGGGTGCGCCCCACCGTAAAGCCGACGGGCTGCTTGCCCTCTACCGCTTCGACGAGGGGAGCGGCGACCGGATCCTCGATCAGGCCGGCAACGGTGAGCCCCTGGACCTGACCCTTGCCGATGAGCTCTCGAGCAGTTGGCTCTCCTGCTCGGGTCTCTCGCTCGACAGCGCATCGATCGCCGTTTCCAACGGGCCGCCGACCGACCTGATCGCGCGCCTGCAAGCCGGCAACGCGCTCACCATCGAGGCCTGGGTCAAGCCCGACGATCTGACCCTGGGCCCCGACAGCCCGGCGCGGATCGTCACACTCTCGGGCTCGACCACGGTTCGTAACTTCGCCCTGGGCCAGAAGGCCGGCGAACTCGACGTGCGGCTGCGCACCGACACGAACAACGGCGCTCAACCGTCGACGACCACCAGCAGCTCGGCGACGACCACCGATCTGCTCCACGTGGTCTACACCCGCGATGCGTTTGGCGCTGCAACCTTATACGTCAACAATACCGTTCGCGGCCAGGAGACTATTGCAGGCGATTTCAGCACCTGGGACGAGAGCTTCGTGCTGGCGCTGGGCAACGAGACCGACGGCAGCGATCGCGCCTGGCTGGGCGACTATCACCTGGTCGCACTCTATGACCGCGCGCTGTCGGCCGCCGAGATCGACGATCACTACGCCGTCGGTCTGCGCGAGCTGTGTCTTGCCCTCGCGGTCAACCAACCCGCCGACGGGTCGCTGACCAATGCTGATGAGATCGTCGTCACCGGGACGGTTTCCCACCCCGGTGCGGTTGTGACCGTCAACGGCGTCGCGGCCGACTCTATCGGCTCGGATTGGTCCGCCACCCTGCCGCTGGTCGCCGATGGCAGCTTCCCAATCGAGGTCAGCGCGGAGATGGGCGGTCGTATCGAGACGCAATCCCTGAGCATCGTGCGCGACACCGAAGGGCCCGCGATTACGCTCGATGCACCCGCGGAGATCTCGCAGCTCGAGAACCTGGAATACAGCTGGACAGCCGATGATGCCAACGGCGTCGCCTCGGTGCTGGTGACTCTGAACGGAAACCCGGTCGACAACCGCCTGGTCGGGACCGGCAGCTATGCGGTGCCCGAGGATCCGAGCCTCACCGAGATCGTGCTCGTCGTCACCGCGCAGGACACGCTGGGCAACGAAAGCACGAAGACAGAGACCGTGACCGTGTACCCACCGTGCACGGGGACGCCGACCGCTGCCTTCGACCTGCTGGCCAACGGCGATACGGCACCGCTTGCCGTCCTGCTCGATGCCGCGCGCGCCCGCGATTGCGACGGTACGCTGATTGCCTATGCCTGGGATCTGGGCGACGGCAACACGGCCTCCGGCACCGTAGTCAACCATACCTATACCGAACCGGGCAGCTATCTGATCGCGCTGACCGTCACCGACGATCAGGACAAAATAGATACCGCGACGGTGGCGCTCGACATCTTGCCACGGCCGAGCCGCGCCACCGATCACCTCTTGGCCGAGTATCGTTTCGATGAGGGCTCGGGGACGCTCGTCGCCGATGTATCGGGTGTGCTGCCGGCGCTCGACCTGGAGATCGGCGACCCGGCCGCGGCCAGTTGGGCAGCCTGTGGCGGCCTCCGCCTGGACAGCCCCACCGCGATCACCGCCCAGAACCTGCCGACCGAACTGATCGACGCGATCCGAACCTCCGGTGCACTCACGCTCGAGGCCTGGCTCACCCCTGCCAATACCACCCAGAACGGTCCCGCTCGCGTGGTCAGCATCTCGAACGGGGCCTATCTGCGCAACCTGACCCTGGGTCAGGAGGGGTCGACCTGGGTCGTGCGGTTGCGCACGACCACGGCCGGCGACAACGGGCTGAACTCGATTACTCAGGGCGGTGCGGTCCACACCGAGTTGACCCACGTGCTCTTCACCCGCGATGCGGCCGGTAATGCCGCGCTCTGGGTCGACGGCACCCAGGTCGCCACCCAGACCGTCGGCGGCGATCTCAGTAACTGGGCCGATGATTTCAGCTTCGTGCTGGGTAACGAGACCACCGCGGACCGGCCCTGGCTGGGCACCTTCCACCAGGTCGCCCTCTACGACGCGGTGCTGACTCCAGACCAGATCGCGACGCACTTTTCGCTCGGTGAGCCGACGACCTGTAACCGGCCACCGGTCGCCTCCCTGCAAGCAGACAGACTGTCGGGTGAAGCCCCTCTGGCGGTGACCTTTGATGGGCTGGGCTCCTACGATCCCGATGGCGCGATCGCACGCTTTTCCTGGAGTTTTGGCGACAGCAGCGCGGGCGAGGGCCTGCGGGTCACGCACACCTACGCCGATCCCGGTCTCTACACGGCGACCCTGACGGTGGTCGACGATGGCGGTCTGACCGATACACGCACGGTCGAAATCCACGTCACCGCACCCGGTACACCGCAACGGTCCGACGAGGATCTGGCCGCCTACTACAGCTTTCGCGACGGTTCGGGCGATCACGTCCCCGACCGCGCCGGTCTGGCCGATCCCCTGGACTTGACGATCGCCGATGTGGACATGGTGACCTGGCAGGCCTGTGGTGGTCTGCGTTTCGACGACGATACGATCGCGCTGTCCGCCGCACCGCCCAGTCGCATCACCAACGCCGTCAAGACCGACGGCGCGCTCACGATCGAGGCCTGGGTCGAGCCCACCAACCTGACCCAGGGCCCGACCAGCCCGGCCCGTATGGTCACGATCTCGGACACGCCCCACACGCGCAACGTCACCCTGGGCCAGAAGGCCGGCGAGTACGATGTCCGTTTCAGAACGACGGATGCGGGCGACAACGGTGCCAATCCGTCGACAACCACGACCGGCAACACCGTGACCACGACGCTCAACCATGTGGTCTTCGTGCGCGAGCCCTCGGGTCTGTCGCGGATCTACGTCAACGACGTCATCGCCGCCGAACAGACCGTCAGCGGCGATGCCGGCAACTGGGACGACAGCTTCCTGTTCGCACTGGGCAACGAAATCAACCCGATGGAACGGGCCTGGCTGGGGACCTACTACCTGGTCGCGGTCTACACCCGCGCACTCAGCGAAACCGAGGTCGCCGATCATTACGCGGTCCCACCGGTCACGCTCTGCCCCAACCTGCCGCCCGTGTTCACCTCCGAGCCGGTGACCTCCGTCGAGATCGGCGCCGAATACGCCTATCCAGCCAACGCGGTCGACCCCGATGGCGATACCGTCAGCTATAGTCTGCTCGAGGCGCCCGACGGCATGACAGTCGACACGGCCACCGGTGCTATCTCCTGGTCGCCAGGCCTGAACGAGGGCGATCACGCGGTCGAAATTCTGGCTGTGGACGGTCGCGGCGGCGCGGCGATCCAAGTCTACACCTTGACCGTCACCGTGCCCGAGCTGATCGTGTCGATCACCGACCCCGTGGACGGTCTGCTGACCGCACAAACAACCGTCACGGTGAGCGGGTCCGTCTCGACACCGCTGGCGACACTCACCATCAACGGCATCAACACGCCTCTCGTGGGAAACAGCTTCAGCGCCGAGGTTACGCTGGGCTCTGAGGGCGACAACCTCATCGAAGCGGTCGCAACTCTGCTGGGCAGGGAAGCCAGCGATCAGACCACGGTTGTGCGCGACACCACCGGACCGACCCTGAACCTGATCGCGACCCCGAATCCGGTCGACCAGGGTACCATCCTCAGCTACGTCTGGTCCGCAAGCGATCCGCACGGCCCGGTCACGGCCACGCTCATCCTGGACGGCACGATCGTCTCGAGCGAAGCTGCTGGGAACGAGACGCTGGACGTCCCCTTCGACCCGGCGCGTGCCGGCTATGCCTTCAGCCTCGAAGCCGCCGACAGTCTGGGAAATACCGAACGCGCAGATGTCACCGTGACGGTCATCCCGATTGCCTTTTCCGTCAGCATCACCGACCCCGTCGCCGACAGTTGGACGACCGCGGACAATCTCACCGTCAGCGGGACCGTGGCGCACTCACAGGCAACGGTTTTGGTCAACGGCTCCGCTGCAACGGTGGCAGGCAATGCCTGGACGGTTGACCTGGCGTTGACCGGCGAGGGCCCGATTGCGCTCACGGCCGAGGCCTCATTGGGCCTCTATGCCGCCGGCGATGCGATCACCATCAGTCGCGATGTCACCCCGCCGGTCGCGATCGTGACCGCACCGGAACGGGTAACCATGGGCCAGACGCTGAGCTGGTCATGGACCGTTACCGATAACCTCGAGCTGGCCCTGGTCGACGTGACCAAGGACGGCACGACGGTTTCCGATCAGGCCACGGGCACCCGCAACGACTCGGTGCCAATCGTCGTCGGTCTTACCGAGATCGCGCTTGCGGCCTATGGCGAGGATCGCGCCGGCAACACGCACAGCGATTCACGGACCGTGATCGTCGATCCGATTCCGCTTGCCGTCGCGATCGCCGGCCCGACAACGGGCTCCCGCACCGCTGCAGCCGAGATCACGGTTACCGGTACCGTCACCAACCCGGCGGCTGCCGTCACCGTCAACGGCGTGGCAGCGATAGCGACAGATACCGACTGGACCGCAACGGTTCCGCTGACCGTAGAAGGTCCCATCACGCTGACTGCCACGGCAACCTTCGGTGCCCAGACAGCCGATGATGCGGTGACCATCGTGCGCGATGTCACCGGGCCGGTGTTGGGGATCACCGTCGCCGCAAGCGTGGTTCAGGGCAACGTGCTCGATTATGCCTGGACCGCTGATGACGAGAGCGGCATTGCCTCGGTCTCATTGACCCGCAACGGTGTCGAGGTCGCTGCCGGCGCGCCCGGCTCCGACAGCTTCACTGTCCCCTACGATGCCGCGCTGACCGAGGTCAGCCTGGTGCTGACCGCCGGCGATACATTGGGCAACAGCAACACCAGGACCGAAACCGTGTCGGTCCTGCCTCCCGATGTCCAGATCGCGATCACCAGCCCCGTGGACCTGCTGCGCACTGCCGGGGGCACGGTCACCGTCAGCGGTACGGTCACCCCCGAGGCCGCGGAAGTCACGGTCAACGGCGGGCCCGCCGCCAAAACCGGCAGCACCTGGACCGTGGATCTGCCGTTGACAGTTGATGGAGAGATCCCGATAACCGCGACGGCCACACTTGCCGGTGTGACCGACACCGCGGCGATCACGATCATTCGCGATATCACCGGCCCGGCCCTGACCCTGAACGCACCTGAATCCGTACGCCAGGGCGAGACCCTGGCCTATGACTGGGCCGCGGTCGACGATGCGGGGATTGCTTCGGTCGCGATGACCCGCGACGGCGTCCTGATCGCCGAGACCACCCCCGGCAGCGACAGCCTGACCGTGCCCTATGATGCCGCCCTGACCGCCTATACCCTGACCTTGACCGCTACCGACACGCTTGGCAACAACGCCGGTAAAGAGGAAATCGTCACGGTCCTGCCACCGAACCTGGTGGTCGCGATCACCAGCCCTACGGCCGGCTTCACCACCAGCGCCGGCACGGTGACGGTGAGCGGAACGGTTGATCCGCCCGTTGCAACGGTAACGGTGGCGGGTCTGACCACGACCCGCGACGGCGCCAACTGGAGCGCTGGTGTCCCCCTTACCCTCGAGGGTGCCAATCCGATCACGGCCGAGGCAAACCTGGCCGCCGCGACCGCCGGCGATTCGATTACGGTCATCCGCGACCAGACACCGCCGGTGATGAGCCTGAACGCCTTGCCGAGCCCGGTGACCATGGGCGAGACCCTGACGATCACCTGGTCGGCAACAGATGACAGCACACCCGTTACCGGCTCCGTGACGGTCAACGGCATCCCCTTCAGCGATCAGGCCGTGGGCGAGCAGGGCTATACCGTGCCCATCGAGGCGGGCCTGACCCAGCTCGACATCGTCTTCGATGCCCAGGACGACTTGGGCAACGCGGATCAGCGCACGCTGACCGTACCGGTCGAGCCGTTGATCGTGACAATCGCGATCACCGCACCCGCGGACGGAACCCGAACTGACCAGCTGAGCGCGGTCATCACCGGTACGGTCTCAGAACCGACAGCGATGGTCACCGTCAACAGTTTGCCCGCGACACTGACCGGCACCGATTGGGAAGCAACCGTGCCGCTCGACATCGAGGGCGACAACCCGATCACCGCAACCGCGACACTGACCGGAGCGCAACCGAGCGAGGCGAGCATCACGATCATGCGCGACACGACCCCGCCGGTCATGAGCCTGAGCGCGACACCCGACCCGGTGACGATGGGTCAGGAGATCACGATCACCTGGTCGGCAACCGACGACAGCACGCCGGTGACCGGCTCCGTTGCGATCAACGGAACACTCTTAAGCGAAGAAGCGTCGGGCGAGCAGGGCTATACCGTGCCCATCGAGGCGGGCCTGACCCAGCTCGACATCGTCTTCGATGCCCAGGAC